>JANMUI010000620.1:0-2059 GCA_031391405.1 Betaproteobacteria bacterium | reverse complement strand
ACGTGGCCCCACTTGCAGGATGCCGCCGCGATCAAGCGACGCAATGCTCCCGCCGCCGGCGCCGATCGTATGTACGTCGATCATCGGCAAGCGCAAAGGCACGCGGAATTCGAGCAGGGTGTTCTCGGCGATGCGCGGCTCACTGTTGATGACCACCGCGACATCGAAGCTGGTGCCGCCCATGTCGGCGGTGATGATCTTGTTGAATCCGGCGTGCCGTGCGACCTCGGCTGCGGCAATGACACCGGCCGCGGGACCCGAGCGCACGATGTAGGCGGAGCGTCTGCCAAGCTCGGTGAGCGGCGCAACGCCGCCATTCGATTGCATGATCAGCACGTCGCGCCGAAAGCCCCATTCGCGCAGCTTGCTGTGAAGATTGCGCGCATAGCGGGACACCAGTGGTTGCAGGTAGCCCTGGACGACCGCGGTGCTGGTGCGCTCGAACTCGTAGTATTCGCGGATCACGCTGGCGGACGTGACGATTTCCCAATCGGGATTGATCGCGGCGAGCAGATCGCGAACGCGCTCCTCGTGCTCCGGATGCGCATAGGCGTGAATGAACGCGATGACCACCGCATCGACGTTCTGCTCTTTCAATATCAGACCGAGGGCGCGAACTTCGGCGTCATCGAGTGGGATCAGAACGTTGCCGCGATGGTCCACGCGTTCGGTGACTTCCCAGCGCCGGTCGCGCGGAATGAGCGGCTGCTGAACGCCAGTGAGACCGTACATGTTGGGGCGATCGCGCCGGCCCAATTCCAGAATGTCGCGAAAGCCGCGTGTGGTGACCAGGGCGCAGCGCGCACCTTTGCGCTCGATGATCGCGTTGGTTGCAATGGTCGTGCCATGCAACAGCGCATCGAGCTCGGTCGGATTGATGCCCGCGACCCGCAATGCGTCGAGCAACCCGCGTGACGGATCGTCAGGGGTGGAGGGTACCTTCAAAATTCTCTCGGTCCCGCTTTGCGGATCGGAGAAATACAGATCGGTAAAGGTGCCGCCGACATCGATGCCAACCACTGCGCCCATGGGTGTCTTGTCCTTTATCTCGGCCGCGCGCCGCTGCTGGCCGCCAAGGCCACCTTGCCGGCTTCGCCCACATGTCGGGCCATGCGCCGTCTGGCGGCATCGGCGTCCCGGGCGACGATCGCGTTAAGAATGCTGCGGTGAATCTTCAAGGTCGCGGCACGCACCGCGGGTGAATCGAAGGCGTCCAACGCCGTTTCCAGATGGATGGCGTTCGATAGCACCTCCATGAATCCGATCAGCAGATCGTTGTGACTGGCTCGCACAACCGCCATGTGCCACGCGAGATTGGCGGCGAGATAGTCCGGCAGCACGTCCACCGCCGTCTCAACCGCCCGCGTCTTTGCTTCAAGGTCGGCGACATCGGTGTCGGTACGCCGGCGGGCTGCACCTTCGGCCGCGACGGTTTCAAGGGCTTCACGCACCTCGTTCAACTCTTCCAGGCCGACGTTGCGACCCCAGATGAACAAATCGAGGTGGCGCGACAGTTCGCGACCGGCCGGCCTGCTCACGCGCGAGCCACCGCTGCGCCCGGCGCGCGTTTCGATGAGCCCTTCGATCTCCAGAATGCGCAGCGCTTCTCGCACAGACACCCGGCTAAGACCCGTTTGGAATACCAGGTCGCGTTCGGTCGGCAACGACTGGCCGGTGCCCAATTCGCCGGAACGGATGCGACTGCGCAGTTGTTCGGCTAGCACGTCGCTCGCTTTGGGGACATTGACACGGCCAAGGGCGAGTGCGCCGTTCGGCACCTCGCTCATCGCGGGCGGTTGGATATCGTCCATGAGCGCGCGCGTCATTGGAGCAGTCGGCAAATACGATTCATGGGCCAAATATTTCACATGTTAATTATGTCGTCAAGTTAATTATCAGACCAAATCGGAGGTCGCCGGTATCATTGACCGGGAAAGCGAGCGATGGCATCATGACAGCAATATTAGTGCTGTCATGATGCCATGCGAACCACCGTCACCATTGACCCCGACGTTTTAGCGCTGGTTCGCAAAGCCATGCGCGACCGGGGCGAGCCATT
>JANMUI010000571.1:0-1860 GCA_031391405.1 Betaproteobacteria bacterium | reverse complement strand
GAACCCGGATACAACGTTCGTCGGCTTTCGCATCTCAAACGTTATCGATCCGAGCGAATACGCGATGTTCGCCGGTTGGCAGGCGGACGCCAACATCCGCAAATGGAATCTTTGGAGCTACGTTGACAGTCGCGATGTCGGACAAGCCTGCCGGCTCGCGCTCGAGGCACCGATCAAGGGTGCCGAGCATTGCATCATCGCCGCCGCCGACACGGTCATGACGCGAACCAGTCGCGAGCTGATGGCCGAGTGCTTCCCGGAGGTACGCATCACCCGCGCGTTAGGCGAATTCGAGTCGCTGCAATCGAGCGACAAGGCGCGCCGGCTCATCGGCTATGTGCCGAAATTTTCGTGGCGGACGCAAAGATAGGTTGAACCAGCGAGGCACCAAGTTGCACGCAGACCCGAATGGCGCTCACTTAAGCAAAGTGGACGATTTGCCAGCACCCTCTCTTAGCAGATTGACCGTTCGCCCTGAGCCTGTCGAAGGGTGAATGCCGGAGAATCCGTGAGCGGACCACCGCACGCCTTCGACAAGCCAGCGTTACCCTTCGACAGGCTCAGGGCGAACGGGGGCTTGAGTACAGACAGGTTAAGTAAGCGCCATTGCACGCAGACTCCTACTGATTCAGCCCCGCTGTCACCGTCCCGATTTCACGCAGCCGCGGCGACACGTGTTTGGCGAACAGGTTGATGCTCTTCACGGTTTCTTCATGGGTCATGAAGCCAGAGCGCCCCACCATCACCAGATGCCCGAATCCACCGACCGTGTTGTAGAAATCCATGATCTGCTGAGTGACCGTGTCGGGGCTGCCGGCGAACAGGATGCCGCGCTGCATCGCCTGCTCGGCAGTAATGCCGATGAGCGTCGCCGCGTTCGCGATGGCTGCCGGCACCTGCCCGGGCTTCATGTCCGCCACGGCGGTACGCGGCTTGGATCGATAGATTGACGGCGCGACTTCCGGTGGCGCGACGCCGGGGAGGAACTTTCCGAACTGCGGGGCGGACCTGAGGCTCGTATTCAGGAACCACAGCAGCTTGCTGCCCACGCGTACGCCTTCTTCATGGGTGTCGCCGACCGCTACCAATGCGGCATATCCGAATACATCAGTGGTCGACTTGGGCAACCCGGCCTCCGCGCGCGCCTTGCGGTTTGCAGCGAACGCGTGCTTCGTGCCCTCGGGTCCGCGCAGCACGAGAATGTTGACCATGCCGCGCCGACCGACCTCGGCTGCGGTCGATGGGTCGCCGGTCGCGCACCACATCCGCGGATGCGGTTGCTGATAGGGGCGGGGCCAGATGTTCACATGGCGATGGGTGAAGTGTTTCCCTTCCCAACTGAACGGACCGTCCTGATGCGTGAGCGATTTCGTGATGAGATCGATCGCCTCCCAGTACCGCTCGGCGTTGTCGATGGCGCTCATATTGTTCGAGGCCATCTCGCTGCCGCCGGATTTCACATAACCGATTTCCAGACGCCCGCGTGAAATGACATCAGCGGTCGCATATTCCTCGGCGATACGTACCGGGTCAGGCCGTAACGTCACCAAGGTGCCCAACGTCAGGATTCGAACCTTTCGCATCTGTCGCGCGAGAATCCCCAGCAACAATGGATTGGCGCCGAGCAACGAATTGATGCCCGCATGATGTTCGATCGCAACGACGTTGATGCCCAAGTCATCGCACAACATGAACTCATCGAGCGTCTCTTCGAACAACTTCGCCGCGATGACCGGATCACAATACTTATTGGGCAGACTGCCGCGCACGGAATCCGCGCGATCGAGCACCTCCTGCGGCACGAAGGGATACGGAATTTCGCATTGAAACCAGACATCCATGTTTCACTCCACCTTGATT
>JANMUI010000567.1:0-5219 GCA_031391405.1 Betaproteobacteria bacterium | reverse complement strand
GGCCTCTATGCCGCGCGGCATACACCGCTCGAAGCGATTCCCGATCTGTCTGACGTTCAAGTCATCATTCGCACCACGCTTCCCGGCCAGGCGCCGCGCATCGTCGAGGATCAGGTCACCTATCCGCTGACTACGACGATGATGTCGGTCCCGGGCGCCAAGACGGTCCGTGGCTACTCGTTCTTCGGCGACTCGTTCGTCTATGTTTTGTTCGAGGACGGGACCGATCTCTACTGGGCGCGATCGCGCGTACTCGAGTATCTGAATCAGGTGCAGTCGCGGCTGCCGGCCGGGGCTAACGCGGTGCTCGGGCCGGACGCGACCGGTGTCGGTTGGATCTATCAGTACGCTTTGGTCGATCGCACCGGGCAGCACGACCTTGGTGGGCTGCGTGCGATCCAGGATTGGTTCTTGCGCTACGAGTTGAAGAGCATTCCGAATGTCGCCGAGGTCGCAACGATCGGCGGCATGGTGCGCCAGTACCAGATCGTTCTTGATCCGGATCGGCTGCGCGCCTACGGTATTGCCCACACTATGGTCGTCAAGGCGGTCGAGAACGCCAATCGCGAAACGGGCGGTTCGGTGATCGAGCGCGGCGAGGCCGAGTACATTGTGCGCGTGAGCGGCTACCTGAAAACGCTCGATGATTTTCGTGCGATTCCGATCAAGACGAACGCGTCCGGCGTGTCGGTGCGGCTCAAGGACGTGGCACGCATTCAAGTGGGGCCGGAGATGCGCCGCGGCATCGCCGAATTGGACGGGGAAGGCGAGGTGGTGGGCGGGGTCATCATCCTGCGCTCCGGCAAGAATGCGCTCGCGACGATCGAGGCGGTGAAGGCGAAGCTGGAAAGCCTGAAGCCAAGCCTGCCGCCAGGGGTCGAGATCGTGCCGACCTACGATCGCTCGGATCTCATCAAGCGCGCGGTGCGCACCGTCGGCAACACGCTCCTCGAGCAATTCATCATCGTGGCGCTGATCTGCATCGTATTCCTGTACCACATGCGCTCGGCGCTGGTCTCGATCGTATCCCTGCCGCTTGGCGTGCTCATGGCTTTCATCGTCATGCACTATCAAGGGATCACTGCGAACATCGTGTCCCTGGGCGGCATCGCCATCGCCATCGGCGAGATGGTCGATGCCGCAGTCGTGATGGTCGAGAACGCGCACCGCAAGATCGAAGCGTGGCAGCATGCCCATCCGGGCGAGACGCTTGGCAGCGATGCGCGGTGGACGTTGATTACCGAGGCCTCCGTCGAAGTGGGGCCGGCGCTGTTCTCATCCCTTCTCATCGTCACGATCTCGTTCGTGCCGGTCTTCGCGCTGGAGGCGCAGGAAGGGCGGCTGTTCGCGCCTCTCGCGTTCACAAAAAGCTATGCGATGGCCGCGGCCGCCGGACTCGCCGTGACCTTGGTCCCGGTGCTCATGGGCTACATGATCCGTGGCCGCATTCCGATCGAGACCAAGAATCCGCTCAATCGTTTCATGATCGCGGCTTACCGGCCGTTGCTCGAAGGCGTGCTGCGATGGCCGGTTGCGACGATCGTGATCGCGTTCCTGGTCGCGGCTGTCACGGTATGGCCGGCATCGCAGCTCGGCGGCGAATTCATGCCGCCTCTCGATGAGGGGGATATCCTCTACATGCCTTCTGCGCTGCCGGGACTGTCGGCCGGCAAGGCCGCCGAGTTGCTTCAGCAGACCGATCGGCTTATCAAGTCGGTTCCGGAAGTCGCGCGCGTGTTCGGCAAAGCGGGGCGCGCCGAGACCGCGACCGATCCGGCGCCGCTCGAGATGATCGAGACCGTGGTGCAATTCAAGCCGCGCGACCAATGGCGGGCAGGCATGACGCCGGAAAAGCTGATCGAGGAGCTCGACCGCGTCGTGAAGGTGCCGGGCCTGTCGAACATCTGGGTGCCGCCGATCCGCAACCGCATCGATATGCTTGCCACGGGAATCAAGAGCCCGGTCGGGATCAAGGTCATGGGTAGCAATCTTGCCGAGATCGACCGCGTCGCCACCGCTATCGAACGCGTGGTGAGTGGTGTGCCTGGCGTGAGCTCGGCGCTCGCGGAGCGTCTTGCCGGCGGCCGCTATATCGACATCGACATCGACCGCGAGCGTGCCGCCCGCTACGCACTCAACATCGCCGATGTGCAGTCGCTCATCTCTGCGGCGATCGGCGGCGAGAACATCGGCGTCACGGTCGAGGGATTGCAGCGCTTTCCGATCAACGTTCGTTATCCGCGCGAGTTCCGCGATTCGTTGGAGCGCATCCGTAATCTGCCGATGATTACCGAGCGCGGCGCGCAGATCCGGCTGGCCGATGTCGCGAGCATCACCATCACCGACGGCCCGCCGATGATAAGGAGCGAGAACGCGCGGCTGTCAGGCTGGGTGTATGTGGATATCCGCGGGCGTGATCTGCGTTCCATCGTCGAGGATATGCAACACGCGGTGACGAACCGAGTGACGTTGCCGCCGGGAACCTCGATCGCGTGGTCGGGTCAGTTCGAATACCTGGAACGCGCCACGGCCCGATTGAAAGTCGTCGTGCCGGCGATGTTGGCCATCATCCTCATCATGCTCTACTTCACTTTCCGGCGCGCGGACGAAGCCCTATTGATCATGGCGACACTGCCATTTTCCATGGTGGGAGGCGTGTGGATACTATGGTTGTTGGGGCACAACGTGTCGGTGGCCAGTGCGGTGGGTTTCATCGGCCTCGCCGGCGTGACCGCGGAATTCGGCATCGTCATGATCGTCTACCTCAAGCAGGCTTGGGAGGCGCGCGTGGCGGCGGGTGCGACCGATCGGGAGGCTTTGTTGGGCGCCATCCGGGAGGGCGCGGTATTACGCGTGCGTCCAAAGGCAATGACTGTCGCCACCACCGTGGTCGGCCTCGCCCCGATCTTGTGGGAAACCGGGACCGGTTCTGAGATCATGCAACGCATCGCGGCACCGATGATCGGCGGCATGTTGACCGCACCGCTCATTTCGATGTTCGTGATTCCGGCGGTCTATCTTCTGTTGCGGAGGCGGGGGTTGGTTGTGTAGAAAGAGTTGACGTTGTCAAATACGACAACTTCACGCGATTGAAGGAGATGTTGAAATGAAAGTTCAGGAATTCGATGTTGTTCGCGGCAGCGGCAACGTGTACCGGGACTTCGGTGACGCCAATGCCGACGTGAAGCAGCTCAAGGCAATTCTTGCGGCAGCGATCATTGCTGCCCTCGCAAAGCAGAGCCTCAGCGTACGCAAGGCGGGGGCGCTCACCGGGTTTGCCGCCGCAGAGTTCTCCCGTATCCGCAATGCCGACCTCAGTCGGTGCACGGTTGATCGCCTGATGACCATCATCAACCGCCTGGGCTCACGAGTCGACGTGAAGGTGAGCGTCCGGCAGAGCAGGAGGAAGTCTGCCGAGGCGCGAGCCGCGCCGTAAAAGCGCCGCCCGCGTGCTGGTATGGTGGAAAACCCTCGGGCCGGTACAAGGGACTCTGGGACAAGGCGGACCGTGAGCGCTCCGGACGCGCTTGGCGGCGGTAGCGTTGACGGAAGGCGCGCGATCACCGGCGATACGGCGGTTCGACTCGCGCACCGGTTCGGCACGAACCGAGTTACACCACGCCGTGTTCACGTCAGTAGGTGTCCACCCTGTTCTGAATCTCGTCGATCACTCGGTCATTTCTGGCCGGAGTGAAGAGATGCGCAAAGCGCCCCTGCCGCTGCAAGTATTCGGTCACGGACAGGCGCGGCTTCATGACTCGGGTGTGGGTGAGCTTCCCGTCGACATACTCCTTCAATGGAAAGATCCCGGACCGCACCGCCAGCCGGCCGATCTCGACCGTTTCGCTCGGATCGAACAGCCAACCGGTCGGGCAGGGCGACAGCGCGTAAATGAGACGCGCTCCCTTTATGGTGAGAGCGCGTTGAATTTTCTTCGCGGAAGCCTGTTGGCCGGTATTGCCGTACCCCTCGTTGTCGAACGCCTTGCGCACCGGCGCTCGCGGAGGCCATCGGGTCATGCGGCCGGAATCCAGGCATCGCACTCGACATCGCACTCGACATCGATGATGGCATAGGCGGGTTGTGGGCGGCCCTCGGCGTAGGTCGATACCGGGTTGCCGGCGTCCTTGTGGTGCGAGAGGGCGTACACATCGAGCCCATGCGCGTTGATGATCGTCCCCTGCGAGTAGAATGCCGCAACGAGGATCGCCCCACAGGACCGATTTTCCCCCGCCATGGGGAATGCCGGCGGCGGCATTCTTGTGCGTCATGGCGCGCGCGGGGCGAGAGCACTCCTCCACGCTGACATCGACGGCCGTACGGAGCCCGCCAATCGACGGACCGCGCGCCACGTTGTCGATGACGACCACGGCTTTCAGCCCACGGCCAGGCTCGCAGACTTGAATGACTTTCGCGGGTCCCAACTCGTCAGCGGAGCGACGCGTGGCGGGGGATTCGTAGGCTGGACTGATTCGATCCATCGCCGGATCCTATGGAGTCAATCACAGCTTCGGTTGACCGGGATCAAACGCCTGGTCGCTCGCCGATCGACACTTGCTCCATCGGAGAAACGATCAATGAAACCGCAGCGCTATATCAGATTCTTCAACGAGATCGGACAGGGCGATGTACCCCTCGTCGGTGGGAAGAACGCATCGCTTGGCGAGATGTATCGCTCATTGTCGGCGCAGGGGGTGCGCGTGCCCAATGGATTTGCGACTACCGCCGATGCGTATCGCGAAACGCTCGAGCAAGGGGGGGCTTGGCCGAAGCTGCGCGCGACCATGCAAGGGCTCGACCCGAATGACGTGAATGATCTCGCGCGGCGCGCCGCCGAAGCACGGCGGATCATCTACGACGCTTCACTTTCGGATGCGCTCGCGAGCGGAATTCTCGATGCATATCGGCGTTTGCGCGAAGAATACGGGCCGCGCCTTACGCTTGCCGTGCGCAGCTCTGCAACGGCGGAAGACCTGCCGACCGCGAGCTTTGCCGGACAGCACGAATCCTTTCTGAACATCCAAGGTGACGCGAACCTGCTCGATGCGGTCAGGCGGTGCTTCGCGAGCTTGTTCACCGATCGTGCGATCCGCTACCGGATCAATATTGGGTTCGACCACTTCAAGGTGTTCCTGTCCGTGGGCGTGATGAAGCTGGTTCGCGCCGACACCGGCGCGAGCGGCGTGATGTTTTCGCTCGATACGGAGACGGGTTTTCGC
>JANMUI010000518.1:0-3109 GCA_031391405.1 Betaproteobacteria bacterium | reverse complement strand
CTCGGCATTCTCGATCGCCCGGGGAACTGTCGATTCGGCAATCGGGAGTGGCTGGATCCCGGCCGGAGCATCAGGTATGGCGGGCGGGTGTTCTCGCGCCTCGACCTTGCGCCGCGACCATCGCGCGAGAAACGGCTCGTCCTCGCTCATTGTGGTTCCTGCCGTTGCGCACCCCTGAACGACGGTGGGCGGATGCGCTTCTTCTTCCCCTCGGGACGGTAGTGCGCTTCGACAAAACGCGCGAGCCACCCGAGGACCTCCGCCGGAAGCGGCACGCTGTCGACCTGCCCGCCCCCATCCATGATCCGTGCCGCTTCGTTGTAGCTCAAGGTCACGCTATGCGGCACGGCCTGCTCGTCGACCATCTCCCATTTCACGAAGGCGCAGGGGCGAGGCGATGACACATTCAAGTAATACCCCTCCGCCTCGTCACGATAAAGGCTGATCCGAAAGCCAGGATGCAGCCATTGCTCGGCGGTGTCGTCGCGGCGCATCATCCCTGGGACGGCATTTTCCTCGGGCACGATCCCGATCGGCTCCCATCGGACGGGTTGCCAGCGATTGTCGATCGTTGTTCGCTCCATGATCACGGCAACACGCAGTGGCCCTTGGTCAGCAATGGGTATCGAGGTCGCTGCAAGCGCTGGATCAGGCTCGGACATCGGTTGGTCTGTACTCGGTTGGTCTGTATACTGGCAGGATCGCAATAATGGTCGGTTGCGCACCGTTCCGCAATCACCGCTTCAGCAAGGCAAATCCTACCGCCATGACCGAACGCATTGTCCGCACCGTTCCGAATCGCATCATCCCGATCACGGATGCAAGGCGCGATCGCATGCTGCCCGCGCCCGGCGCGGAGCAGGACGGACCAGGCGGGCTGATCGACACGCTTGGCCGGCGTCTGCACGATCTACGCATCTCGGTGACCGATCGTTGCAATTTTCGCTGCACGTATTGCATGCCGAAAGAAGTGTTCAGCAAGGACTACCAGTTCCTGCCGCACAAGGAGCTGCTGTCATTCGAGGAGATCGAACGCGTCGCCCGCATCTTCATCGGCCTTGGCACGCAGAAAATCCGCATCACCGGTGGCGAGCCGCTGCTCCGGCGCAATGTCGAGCGCCTGATCGAAATGCTCGCGAGGATCGACGATCGCGTCGACATCACCCTTACCACCAATGGTTCGTTGCTGGCGCGCAAGGCGCAGTCGCTGTTCGATGCCGGCTTGAAACGCGTGACGGTCAGTCTCGATTCGCTCGACGATACGACCTTCCAGGCGATGAACGATGCCGAGTTCCCGGTCGAGAAGGTGCTCCAAGGCATTGAAGCGGCCGCATCGGTCGGCCTCGCGCCGATCAAGATCAACGCGGTGGTGAAGCGTGGCGTCAACGATCATTCCATCGTGCCGATGGCGCGCCACTTCAAAGGCACCGGTCACATCGTGCGCTTCATTGAATTCATGGACGTGGGCGCAAGCAATGGCTGGCGGATGGACGACGTCGTGCCCTCCGCCGAAGTGGTGCGCCTGATCAATGCCGAGATGCCGCTCGAACCGGTCAATCCAAGCTACGAGGGCGAAGTCGCCGCGCGTTGGCGCTACCGGGACGGATCGGGCGAGATCGGCGTCATCTCGTCGGTCACTCAAGCATTCTGCAGCACATGCACCCGATTGCGCCTGTCGACCGAAGGCAAGCTGTACACATGCCTCTTCGCATCGTCGGGCTACGACTTTCGCGCGCTGCTGCGAGGGGGTGCATCGGATGCCGACATCGCAGCGCATGTTGGTGCGGTGTGGCGGGGGCGGGGCGATCGATATTCGGCGATCCGAACAGCGGCGACAGCGGGTCTGAGAAAAATTGAGATGTCGTATATTGGTGGGTAGGGCAAGGGCGAGTTGAACCACAGAGGACACAGAGGACGCAGTGGATCGATGGTTTGCGTGGCGCCTCATCAGATTGCTCGCAATAAGCAAGTCCGGACATGAATGGCACTTACCTAAGCGAATTAGGGGATTTACCGTTCGCCCTGAGCCTGTCGAAGGGTGAATGCCGGAGCGTCCGTGAGCGGACGATCGCCCGACTTCGACAAGCCTGCGTTACCCTTCGACAGGCTCAGGGCGACCGGAGGCTTAAGCCGCGCACGTTAAGTGAGTGCCATTCAGTCCGGACATCATTCGTACTGCACAAGAATCCCCTTCGCTTTTCCTCTGCGTCCTCTGTGTCCTCTGTGGTTAATCTTGTAGCTTGACCAAAGTGAAGCCCACCCTCACCCACGCCACCCGCCCTCTTACCTTCGAGGTCGAGGCCCTCAACGAAAACGGCGAGGCCCTTCCCACCTCGATCGCCGGTGAGAATCCCCTCACCCTCTATGTCGACAAGTGCGAGGTCGTCACCCTCATGACGCTTGGCCAGGCGCCCGAGGCGCTTGCGCTTGGCTATCTTCGCAATCAACGGCTCGTAAGATCAATCGATGAAATCGCCGCCGTCCAGGTCGACTGGGAAGTGAATGCCGTGGTCGTCAAGACCCGCCGCGGCGTCAAGGGTCTGCGCGAGCGCATGAAGAAGCGCACTGTCACCACCGGCTGCGGCCAAGGCACCGTGTTCGGCGATCTCATGGAAGAGATCGAATCGATCAAGCTACGTGATGACGTCTCTCTGACTGAAGAGGGTTTGTATGCGGTGATGGAGGCCGTGCGCCGCCACGAAACCATCTACAAGGCCGCTGGGGCGGTGCACGGTTGTGCGCTCGCCACCAACGAAGGCGAAGCAAGCCGCATCATCACGTTCGTAGAAGATGTCGGCCGGCACAACGCGGTCGATGCCATTGCCGGACAGATGTGGCTCGAAGGCTGGGACGGTGCCGACAAAATCTTCTATACGACCGGCCGGCTCACCTCCGAGATGGTGATCAAGGCCGCGCAGATGGAAATCCCGTTTCTCGTCTCGCGTTCCGGTCTCACACAGATGGGCTGGGAGATCGCCAACAGGATCGGCATCACCATGCTTGGCCGGGCCGTCAACAAGCACTATCTGCTCTTCACCGGCAAGCACCGCTTCGTGAAGACGCGTATGCGAACCATGCTTGCATGATCACAGGCCTCATCCTCGCAGGC
>JANMUI010000454.1:0-7974 GCA_031391405.1 Betaproteobacteria bacterium | reverse complement strand
GCTGCCGGCACGTCCGTTCGCCCGGCGGGTAGTGTCCAGGGGGAAACTTGCTGATCAAAGGCAGAGGATCGGCGGGGTAGCCGACATCCGTGGCAGGCTGCGCAGGGCAGCGTCCGGCGCGCAGGCCGTCGATCAAAGGGGTCAGCCCGAATCCGTGCGCCGAGAGTACGCCCAGACCGGTGATGCGAACCGTGCGTCGTGTCAAGGTCGTCGCGATCGGATGAATTCGACCAGCGCGTTGACCGAGCCCATCACGCGTCGTGCATGTTTGCCATCCTTAACGCGCACGCCAAAGCGTTTGCTGATGGCCACCGACGACTGCAAGCCATCGAGCGAGTCGGCAATCCAGGCGGAGTTTTCACCGACCAGGACGTCGTCATCGCCGATGTCGGCCGGCGCGTGCTCGGATTCGATGGCCGCGAGAATCACGCGCTTTATCTCGAGCTTGAGCTCGGCGTCATCGGCGGGGATGGAGGGTGCATTCATGTGTTGCTCCAGAACGATAAAAAAATCGTGATCGGCAATGATTCTCCGCTCTGCATCGAATCATGGATCGCGCGAAAGGCGTGCGAAGCGCACCATCGACAAGGCAAAACAAGCGGCGCCGAACGCAACCAGCGCGAGCACCCGCGGCAGCACATCGGCAACGGTCGCGCCGCGTACAAAAAGATCGAGAAATCCCTCGAGCGCCCAACCAAGGGGCGACCATGCGGCCACGCTCTGCAATACGGATGGCATGAGCATCTTTGGCACCATGATCCCACCCAATGCGGCAAAGAGCAGAATGGCGGTGGCCCCGAATGCGGTGGCTTGTTCCGGCGTGCGGGCGAACATCGCCACTGCAAGGCCGAACCCGATGGCGGCGAGACTGACCGCCGCGGTGAGCAACACGATGCCAAGAGCGGAGCCGGAAAATTGCAAGGCAGTTCCGCCCAACACAGGAAGGAGGAAGTGTCCGACGGCCAGGCAAAGCCCCATCTGCAACAGATTGATCGCGAAAAACGGTAGCACTTTCCCGGCGATCAGGGTTGCTCCGGATACCGGCATGGAGCGAAGGCGTGTCAAGGTGCCCTGATGGCGTTCGCGGATGAACGTGCCGGACAGCGGAATGACGAGCAGGAACATGGCGAGCACGCTGTAGGCCGGCACGTTTTGCTGCGTTGACGTCGGGGTCGTGCGGGTCGCCGTGGCATCCGATGGGCCGACGATCGCGAAGGCGCTGGTGCGCTGGCCCGGCGCCAACGTAACGTCGGCGAAATGCTGATAGAGCCGGCCCGCTTCAACGCCAAGGATGACCCGCTCCAGGGCCATGGTCGCCATCATGCGGTGATCGCCCCGCAGTGCCGGGTCCGCGAGCAGCTCCACCGTGATCGGCGCGTGTTGCAATGCTTCGAGAACCTCGCGTGGTCCGCCCACGGCGAGGATCGTGTCGTGGCGCTTGGTCAGCCCAGGCGGCAGCAGCAACGCGAAACTGACTCGACCCGAGCGAACGTCCTCGCGCAGCCGCGACTGTGCTAGTGGAAAATCCTTCGTCGCGCGCAGGTCGCTGCGAAAGACTGGAATGGCATCGACCGCGCGGGCGATCGCGGCGGAGGTGTCGCCGCCGTCACCATCGAGGACGACGATGTCCAGCTTCGGCCCTGCTCCTTGCTGAAAAAAATCCTGCAAGGCGAGGGACATCACGATTACAAAGGCCACCGGCATCAGAAAAAGAATGGCCAGCCCCTCGGGGTCGCGCGACAGCACGCCCACCTCCTTCGCAGCGCAGGCAAATGCCTTAGTGATCGCTGTGCCCATCGCGCAATCGAGTGCCGGTCAGTTGAAAGTACAAGGATTGGAGATCACGAGTGGCCGGGTTGGCCGTCGGCACCGCGGGAATCTGCGCCAGCAAGTCGGCGAGTGTGCCATGCGCGATGACCTTGCCGTGATCGATGATCGCGACCTGATCGCACAATTGTTCGACTTCCTCCAGATAGTGTGAGGTGTAGAGGATGGTCGTTCCATTGGCATTGAGTTGCTTCAGCTCCTCGCGCAGGAAGTGACGCGACTGCGTGTCCATGCCGGCGGTCGGCTCATCGAGAATCAGCAAGCGCGGCGCGTGCAGCATGCCAAGCGCGAAATTCAGGCGGCGCTTTAGCCCGCCCGATAGCGTTTCGGCGCGCTGACCGATGACCCCTTCGAGTCGACCGAGCGTCACGCAGGCGTCGATGCGCTGGGCCAGTGTTCGACCGCGCAAGCCATGCATCGCACCAAAGAACCGCAAATTTCCAAGCACGTCTAGCGTTGGGTAGAACGCCAGATCCTGCGGCACGAGCCCCACGAAGGCGCGCGCGGCGCGCGGGTCAAGCTGGTCACCTGCTGCGGTGCGAATGCGCACGCTTCCGCTCTCGGCGTCGAGGATGCCGCACAGAATCGTGATCAGCGTCGTCTTGCCCGCGGCATTGGGGCCAAGGAGCCCGAAGAAACTGCCTTCGGGGATCGTAAGATCGATGCCATCCAGTGCCCGGACGCGGGCGCCACGGTAAGTCTTGACCAACGCGGCAACGGTGAGGATCGCGTCTTTCAATGTCGCCTTGCTTCGATAATCGAAACCGGCATTCCGGTCGGTACGACGCGTACACATTGGAGATTCGCCGTTTGGAGGAGCGCCATATATTCTTCTTTCGAGCGTTCGCGGCCGCGCGTGATCAACAGCATTTCCAGATCGATGAATTTCGCGTGGTCCTGCTTGTTTGCCGGCTCAAGAACGTGTTCCACGACCAGCAGCCGGGCGCTCTGGCGCATCGCGGCGGCCACACCGGTGAGGATGCGCGTCGCGTCCGCGTCGTCCCAATCGTGTAGGACCGCGGACATCAGATAAACGTCACCACCGCCTGGAATCTCGCCGAACAGATCACCCGCCACGCGCGCACAGCGCGCCGCCACGCCAACGTCCTCAAGCTTCGCGAGGTATTCGAAGTAATGGGCCGCACCCATCAGACGCAGCAGTTGTCCGGCGGGCGAGTCGCCCGGCATGGATTCGCAACGTTCACCAATGCACACGGGTGGGAAGGGCCGCTGTTCGAGAGATGATGTGGCGGCGCTCGATGGGGGTCTGATAGAGGTGCAGGGTCGATGTTTTACCTCAGTTCGGCATTGTCCGGCAAGCTATAGCGATCGGCGGATAGAGTCGTTCTTTCGCCCAAGCTGTTCGATCGACCCGTGGAACCCGGAATGACCGTTCCTCAAGTAGCCGATGGACCCACCCGCATCGCCGAAATCGCCGATGGAATCCATCGCATCAGCACGTCCTCCTGCCGTGTTTCCCGATGGCTTCACGTTCAGCCCGTTCCTGATCGCGACGGCGCGCCCACTCAATGGCACGCGCCCGGTCGAAGAATCACATCCGCGTCCGTCCGACCTCGCCTGATGATCTCGGGTAGCTGGAGGTCGTTCCGCGGAGTAAGCTTGCGGGGAATCGAGCCGGTGCAATACCCGAATGATTCGGGGCACAACTTACGGACGCCACTACCGGGAAAGAATGGCCAGACATGAAGAAGATCCTGCTCGTCAATCCGGCGCACAAGGGAAGCCTGCACTCCAATATCAAGGTGCTGGCGATTCCCCCATTGAGCCTGACGATGATCGCCAGGTACACGCCCGATCACTACGATGTGGAGATCATCGATGAAGCGGTAGAGGATCTCGACTTCAATACCCCGGCCGATCTTGTCGGCATTACCTGCATGACGCCGCTTGCGCCACGTGCGTACGAAATCGCCAAACGCTTCCGGGAGCGTGGGGTGACGGTGGTCATGGGTGGCATTCACGCCTCTTACATGACCGAGGAGGCGCTGCGGTATGTCGACGTGGTGGTCGCAGGCGAGGCGGAAAATCTCTGGCCACAGTTTCTGCGCGACTACGAACAGGGCAAGCACCAGAAAATCTACCGGGCTAAGGAACAGCCGGATATCGAGAATATGCCGGCGCCGCGGCGCGACCTGTTGGCCGACAAGTATTTTGTCGAGACGGTGCAGACCGGCCGGGGTTGTCCGATCAATTGCAATTTCTGTTCGGTGACGGCCTTCAATGGTGCCCGTTATCGGCTGCGCAGTACCGACAGCGTGATGAATGAAATCAACGCCATCAAGTCAAAGCGCATCTTCATCGTTGACGACAATATCGTCGGATCCGGAATGAAGTACATCCGTCGGGCCAAGGATTTGTTCGACCGGTTGGAAGGCAGCGGGAAGGAATGGGGCGCGCAGACGTGCCTTAACATCGTCGAGCACGACGATCTGATGAAATCCGCCCGGCGTGGCGGCTGCAAAGCGCTTTTGATCGGCTTCGAATCGTTGGATGCTGAAAGCCTTGAAGCCATGCATAAACCCGTCAACCTTCGTCCCGCGACAAGGAATTTCAGCGATGCCATCAAGAAGATCCACGATCAAGGCATCGCCATTATCGGTTGCTTCATCTTCGGCACCGACACGCAGGACAAGGACGTCTTCAAGCGTACGGTGGATTTCGTCCTCGAGAACAAGATCGACGCCGTGCAGATGACGCTCCAGACGCCGTTACCCGGCACGGCGCTCTATCGGCAGATGGTGGCCGAAAAGCGCCTGCTGCTCACCGACTATCCGAACGACTGGAGCCATTACAACATCGTCGAGCCCGTGTTCCAGATGAAGAACATGACACCGCGAGAAGCCTACCAGGGGCTTCTCAAGTCCTACGAAGAGGTATCGTCATTCAAGACGTCCATGAAGCGCGGCTTGCGGACCTTCATGAACACGCGCAGCCTGTTCAGCACCGGTATTTCGTTCTCCTGGAACTATCAGGCCTACCGGACCATCCGGCAGACATCGACGCCATTGGTGTCGCTGGTATAGGGCCAATCAGTCGGCTTTGATACCCAGCCGGCGAATGAGAGGGCCCCAGACGTTGCTTGTCGAAGTGAGGTTCTCGCGCAATGTATTCGGGGCGCTGCCGGTCGGCGTCCAGCCCATTGTGTGAAAAAATTGGACGGTGTCGTGGCGTGCAATGATCCGAACAATTTCGGCATGAACGCGCTCGACGATTGGTTGTCCGAGCTGCGCCGGACCAAAGAGCGCCGAACCACCCCCAATTTCGAATCCGGGCAATCCTTGCTCGCCGAAGGTAGCAATGTCGTCGAGACCCGGATAGCGCGATGCGCCCGTCACGCCGATGATCTTGGTCTTATTGGCCTTCGCGAACCCGATTCCAGTAGCGGTCGCGTCGAGGACGAGATGGATGCGCCCACGAGCAAGTCGCGTTGTGCGTTGACGATGCCATTGTAGGGAACATGCACGATGTCCAGTGCGTGTTGAATCTTGAGTTGCTCCAACAGCAGATGACCGCTGGATCCGAGCGCCCACGAACCGTAGCTGAGCTTTCCGGGGTTCTCTTTGGCAAACGCAATCAGCTCTTTCAGGTTGGTTGCGACGACCGACGGATGCGCCGAGAGGAAAAACCCAGTACGGGCCACCTGCGCTATCGGCGTGAAATCCAAGATCGGATCATAGGGAGGTTTCGCGTAAAGATGCGGAAGGGCAGAGAGAGAATCGATAACGAAGTAGCCGAGCGTATGGCCGTCGGGCGTCGCCCGGATCAGCTCGCGAGCGCCGATCAGGCCGCCCGCGCCGGGCTTGTTCTCGATCACAACGGGCACGCCGAGCGCGGCGGACAAGCGCTCCGAGAGATGTCGCCCGGTAACGTCCATGCCGCCGCCGGGCGGAAACTGCACGATGAGGCGGATGGGCTTTCCCGGGATAGGGACCGTCTGCCCGTTTGCCGAGCCCGCCACGAGCACAATTCCAGTGAGCATCCAGCGAAGGATTCGTTTCATTCTTTCCTCCTGACATCCGAGTGGGTCGCCACGGCTTCCCGTGTCGGCGATACGCGCGCGATGAGTGATTCATTTGATCGCATCAACGATCGAACGTCATTTGATCGCATCAACGATCGAACGTCGAGTGACGGGTGTCCTACGACGCAGTGCTGCGATCGCATCGAACAGGGACACTTGTCCCTGTTCAATCGATCGGCCTATTGCCTCAGGCCGGCCTCGCGTGCGCGTACGATCGCTTGCGAGCGGTTTTCGACGGCGATCTTGTCGAACAGTCGCGAAACGTAGTTACGGACCGTTTTTTCCGAAAGCGCGAGCCAAGCGGCAATCTGCGTGTTGTCGAGACCGCGCGCGACGAGTTCAAGAATCTCCTGATCGCGCCGGGAGAGCTCTGGGAGCGCCACGTGTGTGACCGTGGTTGACGCGATGCGTGGAAGGAAGGTACGGACTTCATGGAGCATGTCCCGAAATGCGGGTTCACCAGCCAGTGGAACGTGATTGTTCGAGTCGAGGATGACGAGTCGTGCGTTTCGGATCGAGCCTGCAAGCAACCGCGCCTCTTCGACCGGAATCCGGACATCGCCGCGACAGTGCATCACCAACGTCGGACACGCCACACTCGCAAGCAGGCCCGACACGTCGGACTCGCTGATGGCCATGAAGGTCTTCGCAGCCTGCTCGGGCGTCGTCGAAACGCGCATAAGCGCATTGATGCCGTCCATCTGCTCCCGGTTTGCATCGGGAAAGAGTTGCGTCGAAATGATTTGGCGAAATGCAGGGTTATCATCGCCGAATCCAAGCTCGACGAGCTTGATCAGTGCGGTGAGCTTCGCCTCTGCCGCGGCGCCGGCGTTGCGCCGCAACGCACCGCGAGCAAGGCCACCGAGCAGAATGAGATGCGTCACGCGGTCAGGGTATCGTGCGGCGTACTGGATAGCCGCCAGCGCACCGCCCGACCTGCCCCAGAGTGCAAAGCGATGAAGTTTGGCGGCATCAACAACCGCTACCAATTCCTGAAGAAAGGTCGCAGCGGACACCGATGCTTGGCCGCTTTCGAAGAGCCCGTAGCCGCGATGATCGTATTTCACGACGCGGAACCACTCCGCTAGATCACGGTAAGCTGAGCCGACGACCGTCTTCCAGTCATGCTGAATGCTGGTAAGCCATGTCGCGCACATGGCGAGATCATAGCCACTGCCCGCGACCGCAAAGGCGATGCGCGCTCCGTCCGTATCGCGAGCAAACCGGTACTCCGATTTCGTGGGCGTCATGCCGCGAATCTATCCTATCGCTCCGGGCAATGCCAATGCAGCGCGCGACGTGGATCCAAGCGGCGGCCCGCTCGCCGACCATCTCGGTTTTCACGCCCGCGGGCTCGCCATCACCCATCGCCGCCCGCCTCGGGCGATCTTTGGGCCAGTCATTTCCTACCGCTTGCGCGCGATAACCAGTCGCTCGCCAACGAGACATTCCGTGACCGTGTACTCGACCCCGGTCGCGCCGGCCCCTTTCCCATTGGTCAATGTAAGCGTATTCCCCGTCAATGCCCAGCGTCCCGATGTAGGCGCCGGCCGATCGGTCGGACCCGGAATCGTGCCTTCATAGGTGCCGTTCGCGCGGAGCGAAAATGCTTTGCGTCCGCGCGAGAGCGGGAACGCAAAGGTCGACGGCCTGAATACGTTCAGCCCGTTCGAATCCTCCTCGTGCGAGTGCATCCAATCGCCCTGGAGGTCGCGTTTGACGAGGGGCATCGACGCTTACGTCACGAGGAGCTTGCGCGGGCCGGCGAGCGTCGCACGCATGCGCGCGACCTGACCCTGGCTGAACATGAACATGGCGGCGTCATCCACGTAGTCCATGTAGTTCATGAACATGTCGCCGTTCGGTCCGTTCGAGCACGAGATGTGCGGATACGCGGGATTGCCGAAATTGGGTGTCTCCGCATTCGGCGTATCGGCGACGAGATCGCCGCCCGAACAATCCTCCGTGTCGCCCCAGATGTGCCGCAGGTTCAGGAAGTGCCCGATCTCGTGGGTCGTGGTGCGGCCGCGATTGAACGGGATTTGCGCGGTCCCGCTCGTGCCGAAGGCGCTATTCAGGATCACGACGCCATCGGTGCTCGCGGG
>JANMUI010000446.1:0-2564 GCA_031391405.1 Betaproteobacteria bacterium | reverse complement strand
CATGGTCTACATCCTCCTTGGGTTACACGCGGCCCGTCGGCCGCGAGGTTGAAATCCGGGCGCGCGTGTCCGCGTTCTCGAAGCGCGCCCGTAGCCGCACCCAGAGTCCGAGCAACCCGTCCGGAGAGAACAGCACGATCGCGAGAAACATCGCCCCGATGACGAGATTGAAGCGCTCGCGATCGAACAGATCGATCGCGAAATTCTGCAGCAGCACGAACACGATCGCGCCAAGGAACGGACCGATCGGATGCCTGAGACCACCAAGCACGGCGATGACCAGAATGTTGATCAGCCAACTCGTGCCGATCGAGCCGGGCGTGATCAGCCCGTTGTACCAGACGAGTAGCACGCCAGCGACAGCAGCAATCAGGCCGGCGACTGCATAGGCCGCTACCCGATGCGCGGTGATGTTGAAGCCGAGCGCGTTCATGCGCCGTGGGTTGTCTCGCACGCCCTGCAGTGCGATGCCGAACGGCGCGCGCGCGAGATACTTCACGAAAAAGTAGCCGGCGAGCGAGCAGCCAAGCGCGAGAAAGTAGAACGGTACGGGGGACCGCCAATCGATGCCGAACACCAGCGGCGGGTACACCTTCTGCAGGCCCTGGAAGCCGTTGAACACGCTGTAGTTCTGCAACGCGAAATAATGGAACGCGACGCCGATCGCCAAAGTGATCATGATCGTGTAGATGCCCTCGGTGCGCACCGCGAGCCAGCCAATCCACGTGCCGCAGCCGGTCGCGATCGCGATTGCAAGCGGTACCACCACCCACCATGGCCATCCAAGGCTGATCTCGGCCGTGCCGCTCGCGCCGAGGATCGCGACCATGTAGCCCGCGATGCCGGCCACCGTCATCTGCGCGAGCGAGATCATGCCCCCGTAGCCGCCGAGGAACATCAAGGAAAGCGCCACCAGCCCAAGCGCGAGTGACTGCGCGCCGATCTGAAACGTGAAGAACGGCGTTGCAACAAGCGGAAAAACGAGCACGATCGCAAGCACGATGACATGCCGCGCCGACACGCGACGCCACAGCCACTTGAGCCAGGCCGGCGCATTCACATCGGTGTACTGGTCAACCTCGGTCGCGGGTGCGGTGACTGCCGGCGCGGGAATGCGGCTGCGCGGCCAGGCCTGCGCCGCGGCGCCGGTATTCATGGCCTTGCGCCACTGAGCGGCGCTCAAGACCGCGTCTCCTTAAACTTGCGATTCCTCGTGGTCTCGCCACGGGGATCAATCGTGGGCGCGGGATATAGTTGCCCGTTCGTCCTGAGCTTGTCGAAGGATGAACGCGCAACTTCGGAGACGTATCGTTCGCGTGCTGTGCCAAGTAATGCCTGCGTCCGCCCGTTCGACAGGCCTGTCCTGAGCCTGTCGAAGTGGCTCAGGGCGAACGGAGGGTTGGGCTCACCTCTTGAACTTGCGATTCCCCGTGGCATCGCTACGGGGATCAGACTAGGTGTTTCGCAGCCTTTGTCTTTCAATAACACACCCCGCGCTTTTGGCGCAAGGTTGTTGACTTCCGCGTTCATGCGGCCTGCCCGAGGATGCCGCGCGGCCGGAACGCGAGTACCAGCACGAGAATGACGAAGGTGAACACGACGCTGTAGGTCGGCGCGTACGCCAGTCCGTAGGTCTCGGCCACGCCGAGGATCGTGGCGCCGATCGCGGCGCCGACGACGCTCCCCATCCCGCCGACGATCACGACCACCAGCGAGGCGAGCAACATGCGCACGTCTTCGCCGGGGACCATCGAGAGCTCGACTGCACCGATCACGCCGCCGAACCCGGCGAGGCCAGCACCAATCGCGAAGGTGATCGCAAATACGAGATTCACGTTCACACCGGAGGCCGCGAGCATGCCGCGGTCATCGACCCCGGCGCGAATCAGCATGCCCACCCGCGTGCGGTTTAGAAAGAGCCACAACAGCACGCCGATCGCGATGCCAATGGGCAAGAGCGCGAACCGGTACTTGGAATACGCGTTGATCACCGGAATACCGCGCAGCGGCCCGTCCAGCCAGTCGGGTGGCGAGAGCTGGTGGACTTGCCCGCCGATCGCCCACAACAGCAGATCGGCGATCACGATCGACAAACCAATCGTGACCATCGTCTGGCGCAGATCTTCACCTTGCATGAAGCGAAAGATTGACACTTGCATCGCCAGCCCGGCGATCGCGGCCGCGACAAAACCCGCCACCGGCGCGAGCAGCCACCAACCGGTGTACTCCGCGACGAAGTAGCCAAGATAACCGCCGAGCAGATAAAGCGATCCGTGCGCGAGATTGACGTTGCGCATCAACCCGAACACCAGCGTGAAGCCGGCTGCGACGATGAAGTAGAGAGAAGAGAGCGTAAGCCCGTTGAGCAAGGTGACGAAGAAGAGGCGCGTGTTGTCCGCGATCGCCCAGACGATGAACACTGCGATCGGCGCACCGATCCCGACGCCCAAGAACCATCGCCAGAACTTGCTCACACCCCCCTCGCGCCGTCGGACTTATGCCGCGGTCTGATTCCAGCGCGTGCGTGCCGCGCGGATCTCGGGCTCCTTGTGGAACACGCCGTC
>JANMUI010000427.1:0-3344 GCA_031391405.1 Betaproteobacteria bacterium | reverse complement strand
GTGCACTGCCCAAGCCTCCGTTCGCCCTGAGCATGTCGAAGGGTAACGCAGGCTTGTCGAAGGCGGGCCATCGCCCGCTCACGGACGCTCCGGCATTCACCCTTCGACAGGCTCGGGGCGAACGGTAAATCCTCTGATTCGCTTAAGTAAGCGCCATTCGGATCTGTCCGCGAATATCTACACCGTGCCGATGAACGCCACCATGCGCTGGCGCTGCGCCGCGTTGGGGAGGCGCGTGCGCGCGGCGTTGAGGTTATCGATCATGTATTCGGGTTTGTCGGTACCGGGTAATACTGCGTTGATCGCCTGATGCGCGAGCAGGTATTTGAGAAAGAACTGCCCCCACGTTGGCGCGTCGAATTCCGCTTTCGCCCATTCAGGGACGGGTTTTCCCGCCACCGCACGAAACAGCGCGCCGCGTGCGAATGGCAGGTTGCACAGCACTGCGGTACCGGTATCTGCGGCGACTGCGAGGAGCTTGTCTTCCACACTGCGCTCGGCCATCGAATAGTTCACCTGGATGAAATCTAGCTTCTCGGTGCGAAGCATCTCGATCAGCCGATCGTTGGCGCGCGCCTGATCCTGCGAATGGGTCACGCCGATATAGCGGAACAGGCCCTGGGCTTTCCACTCGCGCAGGATGGCGAGTTGCGATGCGAACAGGCTGCGATCGAGGAATCCAACGTTATGCATTTGCATCAGGTCGAGTTTTTCTGATCGGAGCCGCTGTTGGGACATTTTCATCTGCGCAACAAAAGTATCGGTGTTATCGGCGCGCACCTTGGTGGCGAGAAGTACCCGGTCGCGGACTTTCAAGCTGCCCAGCAGGTCGCCGACCACCGACTCCGCCGTGCCGTACGAGGGCGCGGTGTCGATCATGCGGGCGCCGCCGTCGAGCAGCGTCTGAATGACGGCAGTGCGTTCCGCGCGTTTTGCCGCGTCACCGCCGATATCGAAAATGATCGCGGTGCCAAGACCGATCACCGGGAGCGGTTCCTTGGTACGGGGAATCGGCCGTGTGAGCACCGGCCCGGCCGCGGCCTGGGCATGGGCAAGACTGCGCCACCCAAGCATCGTCAAGCCCGCACCGATGCCCGCACCCGCCGCCAATACCGATCGCCTGGTGATGCGTTGCTCGTGATTCATTTCAAGCTCCTTTGTCGTGGGAACGGCGTTCATGCGCGCGTCCGAGGGCGAGCGCCAAGGTGAACCATGCTGCGGTAACCGGAACGGTCGCGAGCGAAATGGTTCCAAGCTCCATGCCGAGGCCGCGCAACGCCGCGAACAGCCATGCGAATAGCGCGTCACCGCCGCGGAACACCACATTGTCGATGACGTTCTTGGCTTTGTACTTTTCTGGCCGGTCGACGACGGTGAAGAATACTTCGCGCGCAGGATTCGAGAGCGCGAAGTTGGCGGCACGCTGCATGGCCTGGAAAGCGATGATCACCCACAACACGGGGGTCATCCATAGGGCAATGAAGCCGATCGCGAACACGAACGGCAAGAACGCAGCCGCGGGTCCCGCACCGAATCGCTTGATAAGTTTGCCGGTTGCCAGACACTGCACGAGAATCGTGAGCAGGGCGACGGCAAGATCGATGCGGGCGAAGATGCTGATGCGTTGATTCGGATCGTCCGAGAGGGCAGCGACGATGTTCGCTTGCTGCAGATAAAGGAACGTCCCCGCTAGCGACAGAAGCGCCACCCACAGCGCGATCCCGGCGAGGTAGGGCGAGCGAAGCAGCATCACGAACCCCGCGGCCCAGTTCCCACCAAGCGCGGCATCGGGTGGCTGTGCAAGGCTGTTACTTACGCCGGCACCGGCTGATTTTGGGCTCTTGAAGGCCGTACTCGCCGCCTCCAGGCGCCACGCGCAGAATACGGCGGCCTCGAGCAACAGCGCTGCAATGAGCAAGAGGTTGGCGCGGCCGATTGGCACGGCGAGTCCGGCGGCAATCGTGGGTCCGAGCAATGCGCCCACAGAGCCGCCGGCGGCGATAAAGCCGAATAATCGTTTGCCCTGTTCAGACCCATACAAGTCGGCCATGAACGACCAGAACACCGACACCGCGAACAGGTTGAAGACACTGATCCAAACGAAGAACACCGGCGCGGTGATGTCCAACACGACGTGGAAGGTGAGCAGAATCCAGAAGATCAGGATATTTGCGACGAAGAAATGGTAGACCACCGGAATGAAGCGCTTGCGCGGCAATCGCGCTACCAACGCACCGTAGATCGGCACGACCGCGAGCATCACGAGGAACGTCGCGGTAAAGAGCGATGGCAGGTTTCTGATGCCGCTCGCGAGACCCATTTCGTCCCGCACCGGCCGCAGCACGTAGTAACCAGCCAGCAGGCAGAAGAAATACGCGAACGACCACAAGAGTGCACGCGTCTCGGCCGGCTGCACGGCGACGACGCGCGATAGGGCACGGTGTAGCGCGGATTCGTTCATCGGCAGGCGCTCGGATTGCGAGCGCGCAATGATACGCGGGGAATAGTTTGCGCCCTGTTCCTGGTGCGCCGTCCGGATGCCCGGTGACTACAGGATCCCGGTGACGATCTTCGGAAAGTAGAGCATGAGGACAAGTAGCACGCACATCACAAGAACGAACGGAAAGGCGCCTGCGAACACATCGCTCAGCGTGATCCGCGGATCATTCAAGGTGCTCTTGACCGTGAAAACCGCGATGCCTAACGGCGGAGTCAGGATGCCCACCTCGACCGCCACGACCATCAGCACGCCGAACCAGATCAGATCGGCATTGAAGGAAGCGAGGATCGGCAGCATCACCGGGACGGTCAGCAAGATGATGGAAAACGAGTCGAGAAACGTTCCAAGAACGAGGACCAATCCAAGATAGAGCCCGATTGTCGTGTAGAAGCCGAGGTTCGCCGCAACGACATAATCGGCCACGGTGCCGGGCAGCCCGGACATCGCCAACATGCGGCTATACATGCTCGCCGCGACGAAGATGATGCAGATCGTTGCCGTCACCGTGCCGGTTTCGCCGAGCAGTTGCCAGAATGCGGACGCAGTGAGCTTGCGCCTCGCAATCGCAATCACGAACGCCCCGAGCGCACCGACCGCGGCGGCTTCGGTCGGCGTGAACAAGCCGCCGTAGATCCCACCGATGACGAGCACGATCAACCACAATGGGTCCGAGCAGCTTCGTGATCTGGAGGGTCGAGAGCATCTCGCTCTGGTCAGGCTGGCGCGGTTCGCCGACGAAGCCCGGCATGCGGGTGGCCATGAAGTAGATCATCACCGAGAACATGAAGGCCAGAACGATCCCCGGGTGCCCGTCACCGAGGCCGCCCAAATGGTCGCCGCCGTC
>JANMUI010000386.1:0-3332 GCA_031391405.1 Betaproteobacteria bacterium | reverse complement strand
GGAGGCGGTTGATCACTACGGTCACTGGGACGGATTGACGGTTGGACGGTTTGGATTCCGTGGCCGGACAGTCGGTCAACGGCAACTCGATTTTCTTGCGCGCGGACAGCGCGGCGAATGCGACTGTGGCGCGGCCGGACGAGCAGGGGCACGCGGGGCCTGCACGCGTGCGACCATCGCCCAAACCGGGTCGTGGCAGTGAAACCAAATCGGACTACCTCTGTATCGTTGCGCCGCGTACTATCACGCTATGCTCTTGACGGCCCGTGTCAGGGCCCTTGTGATGTCGCGCAAAAGGAGACAACGATGAACGGGGCATATTTTGCTATAGCGGTCGCGTTGATGAGTAACGCAGCGAGCGTGTCCGCTCAAGGTTGGCCTACGCGACCTGTCAGGGTTGTCGTTCCTTTCACAGCCGGAAGCGGCAGCGACATCGCTACGCGCATCGTAATGGAGCAATTGTCACGGCAACTCGGCCAGCCCGTACTAGTCGAGAATCGGGTCGGCGCAGGCGGCACGCTTGGCAACAATCAGGTTGCCAAGTCTACCCCCGATGGCTACACGGTTCTGTCTACGTCGTCCGGCTACACCAGCATTCCGTTCATCTACAAGACCCTTCCGTATAGCGTCAGTGAGCTGACGCCGGTCGCACCCCTGGCGAACCAGCCGCTTGCGCTCATCATCGCACCGTCGAAAAATCTTTCGACTGTCGCTGCGCTGGTGAGCGCGGCGAAAGCCAATCGCGAGAAAATCAACTACGCGTCCGGCGGCATCGGCAGCGCGACGCATATCGCGATCGAGAAGTTCCTGCTGGTCGCCGGGATCGGAGGAACGCACATTCCATTCAAGGGCGCTGCGGAAGTGTTGACCGAGGTGGGAACGGGGCGCGTCGACTTTGCGTTCATTCCGATCCTGTCGTCACTCTCTACGATCCGGGATAAGAAGCTCCTCGCGCTCGCTGTAAGCGCCAATGAACGCTCATCGATCCTTCCCGACGTGCCCACAATCCGCGAGGTGGGCTTTCCCGACGCGCTCTACAATTTCTGGGTCGGGTTGCTCGTGCCGGCGAAGACGCCGAAGGACATTGTCGACCGGCTGCACGAGGAGACCACGAAGGCGCTCAAGGATCCTGAAGTCACAGCGAAGCTCGCGCGTGCCGGTGCCGAACCCATGTTCATGAGCCCGCAGCAGTTCGAGACGTATCTCGCGCAAGAGCTGGCGGCCGACGAAAAGATCGTGAAGGCGGCGGGAATCACCGGAACGCAGAACTAGCATTCGGCTGATCGTCTGCCCGCGTCTCGAAATTCATGCCGGCCCCTGGATAACGAATCTCGTTGTCGGCCGGATTGTCTGCGCGGATTGTCGGCCGGATTGTCCGCCGCTCTTCGGATGCCGCAAATCGCGTACAGTTCAACTGGAACGACCACCATCGCAGCTTGGTATCTCATGCTGCGCCGGTGCCCGGCCCCTGGTCGTGAAGTTGGTTTTGGTGGAGGAGTGAATGCGATTGATCGTCCGTTATCTTGCCGCTGCGTGGTGCGCGATTCTCTGCGTGTCGATCGCGTATGCCCAAACATGGCCATCCAAACCGATCCGGCTCATCGTGAACTTCGCGCCGGGTGGCATTACCGATGTGGTGGCGCGCGCTATGGCCCCGCAGTTGGCCGAGGCGCTCGGCCAACCGGTGATCGTCGAGAATCGTGTCGGCGCAGGTGGCAACATCGGCATGGAGGGGGTCGCTCGATCGGCGCCGGACGGCTACACCTTGCTGCATACCTCCGACGGACCGGTCCTTATCAATCCGCATCTGTACAAGCTCGGCATCGATGTCGCGAAGGATCTGCTGCCAATTTCGCCGACGGGGCGCTCGGCGATCTTCTTCATCGTCCGCGCGGGCTTACCGGCACGCACACTCGCCGAATTCATCGCACACGCCAAAGCCAATCCAGGAAAGCTCAACTATGGCTCGGCGGGTAACGGCACGTTGCAGCACATCGCGGCCGAGGCGTTGATGCGCGCGGCGAATATCGAGGTCACTCATGTCCCCTACAAGGGCTCGCAACAAGTGCTGGTCGATCTGATCGGCGGACTGATCGATTTCACGTTTGATCTCGGCGCGGCGATCTCGCACATCAAGGCGGACAAGGTGCGCTTGCTCGCGGTGCCAGGCGCCACGCGATCGCCGCTCTTTCCCGATACACCGACCATGACCGAAGCCGGCACGAAAGTCGATATCGTTCTGCAGTTTGGTGTGTACGCACCGGCCGGCACGCCAAGCGAAATCGTTGGACGGTTGAATCTCGAAATCACGCGCGCGATGCAATCGAAAGAGGCGCGCTCGACGCTTTCGGCGTTCGCCGCCGAGCCGGTCGTTCCAACCTCGCCTGAAGCGTTCGCGGCACAGCAGCAGCGCGAGCGTGACCGCTATGGCGTGCTTGTGCGCGAGGCCAGAATCCGTGTGGATTGAATCCGGCCGCACGCGATGAAGCAGTAGAATGGATCCTGTATCCGCCACCAAGGAGCCCGGACCCATGGACAAGGTACTGAAGCGCGTCAAAGTCGCCCCGAAAGGCATGGGGCTCAATGAGTTCGTCGCTCAGCAAGAAGGGTATTTCGCCCAGGAAGGGCTCGACGTCGAATTCGACTGGAAGACATTCCGCGGCACCCAGTCGAGCTGGAAAGGATTCGAGTATCTGCAACGGCCGCAGGATCAGGTCTATGCGGAGGGCGAGCAGACAATCCAGTGCGCGTGTCTGTGGGGCACGATCAGTAACGCGTCCGCTGGCATGGGGCTCATCGTGCGCGATTGCCATGGCGTGTCGCCCTGGGCAATCTTCGTGCGTCCCGATTCGAAGATCTATCGCCCCGAGGATCTCAAGAACGTTCCGGTCGGCGTTGGCATGCGCGCCGGCAGCCACTTCAATGTGCCGTATCGGCTTGAGAAATACCTGCCTCTCGACCAGATCAAGACGGTAAACGTCGGCGGATTCGGCGCGCGCTTGCAGGCGCTATTGAACAAGGACGTTGAAGCCACGAGCCTGCTACCGCCGCAAATCGACATGGCAGAACAACTCGGGCTTCGCAAGATTATTGCCGATGAATTCAAAACGCTGTGGTGGGTGCCGGAGGGTTCGAGCCAAGACGATGTGAGCGGCTATCTGCGCGCTCTCGATCGGGCGGAGAAAGCGCTCGTGGCGGATCTGCCGAAGTATCTGCATCTATGGAAGATCACGGTGCCGCCGGAATTCGAGAACCTCGGGGCGATAGATGCTCGAATCGGGGCGCACGAAGATTGCCCAGGGCGACACACCATGACAATCGCGCACGATGAG
>JANMUI010000348.1:0-4453 GCA_031391405.1 Betaproteobacteria bacterium | reverse complement strand
CCGGCAATGAATCCATTTGCTTTGCCCGATCGGATGATGAGGCCCCGCAGGCTCTGATTGCGCAAGGTGCCCAACAGCTCGGCGAGCTCGTCCATGACCTCGGCGGAGAACGTATTGGTGGTTTCTCCCGCCTTGTCGAATGTCACCCAGACCAGATCGTCGCTGTCGCGCTCGATGCGAAAGTGCTTCATTGTCATGGATCGTTCCGAATCGTTCGACATCAAAGCGCCTCGATCAACATCGCCCCACCAAGACCACCACCGATACAAATGGCCGCAATGCCGCGCTTGCCGCCTTTGCGCTTCAATACATGCAAGAGGTGTAGCACGATGCGTGCACCTGAGGCGCCGACCGGATGACCGAGCGCGATGGCGCCCCCGTCGACATTGAGCTTGTCGGGATCAAGCGCACCCATCGCGCCATCGAGGGCGAGCTCGTCGCGACAGTATTTTTCATCCTGCCAGGCGGCGATGCATCCGAGGACCTGCGCGGCAAAGGCTTCGTTGATTTCCCAGGCATCGAGGTCATCCAGCGCGAGGCCGTTCCGTTTGAGCACGGGTGTTGCGGCATGGACGGGCCCAAGCCCCATCTGCGCGGGATCGAGCGCTGCCCATTGGGCGTCGGCGATGCGCCCGATCGGTGTGAGGTCATGGGTGCGAACCGCTGCTTCGGTGGCGAGCAGCAGCCATGCGGCACCGTCGGTGATCTGCGAGCTGTTGCCGGCGGTAATGTTGCCGAACTTGCGATCGAAGAAAGGTTTCAGCTTGGACAGGTTTGCGACGGAGGAATCGCGTCGCAGTCCATCGTCTTCAAGATACGGGCGTCCTTTGGCGTCGAAGATCGGCACGACTTCGACCGGCAGCCCGTCGCGTGGCGTCGTCATCCAGCCGTCGTCGTAGGCCCGCGCGACGCGCTCGTGACTGCGCACCGAGAAGGCATCCATCGCTTCGCGTGCGATGCCGAACCGATAGGCGAGATTCTCGGCGGTCTGTCCCATCATCAGACCGACGACCGGATCGGTGAGCCCCCGCATGATCCCCAACACCGGTGCGAGATATTGCGGGCGAAACTTCGCGACTACCGCCGCCTTCTGACCGAGCGTTCTGGCCCCATAGAAATCCGCGAGCCACACCACCATCTTGTCGGAGAACAACACCGGTGCCCGCGACAGTGCGTCCACGCCGCCGGCCAACACGAGGTTGGAGCGCCCACTCAACATGTTCGCCGTCGCCGAATCGAGTGCCTGCATGCCCGATGCGCAATTGCGCATGACCGTCCATCCCGGGACCTTCTGGCCACAGCCCATGCGCAACGCAACGACCCGGCCGATATTCACTTCGTCGGCGGAAGGCGCGGCTGCGCCCAGAATCACTTCATCCAAGGCATCGGGGGCGAACCGCTGGCGGTTGAGGAGGACCTTCCCCGCGGCCGTTGCGAGATCGCTTGCGCTGAATGGACCGGGCCGGTTGCGCGATTTGAGAAAGGGTGTGCGCGCACCGTCGACGATGTAGATGGGTTGGTTCATGTCATGCCGCCACGCGTTGGTCGACCGGACGATTCAGTTCACTCAATCCGAAGTCCTGCGGAAAGTGATCGACCCGTACGACTTCGTCCCGCAACTGGTGGAACCGCTCGATGCGCTCGACGTCTTCGTTCGTGATGACGCCCGCTGCAAGGGCTTCCTCATAGCCGCCTGCCGAGGGGCCGATGCGACCCTCACGGCGTGCGGCCTTGATGCGCGCCTCGATCGCCTCGACTTCGCCGACACCCGCCAAGGCAGCCTCCAGGGTGCCGATGATATCGGTCGTGCCGGCCGGGACGTGACATCCGGCCGTCAAGCGATCGCGCGTTGCCGACGGTGCAATCAGCAGTCGTGCGACCTCATGGCCGAGGCGATCGGAGGGCACGACATAAGGCCGGCCGAGTGGAAAGATGGCGAAGCGCAACAATGCGGCGATGATCCTGCTTGGATAGTTGGACACGACGCCCTCGAGCGCCGCTTGCGCTTTGAACATGGCATCCCAAATCGCCCAATGCATGATGGGTGCATCGCTCGCCGGCCGACCATCGTCTTCAAACCGCTTGAGCGTGCAGGAGACGAGGTACATGAGGGACAGCACATCACCGAGTCGGGCGGACAGCATTTCGCGCCGCTTGAGCCCAGCGCCGAGTACGAGCATCGACACATCGGCGATGAAGGCGAACGCCGCCGAGAATCGCGTGAGCTGCTGATAGTAGCGTCGCGTTTCCGGTGCGACGGCTTGCGGCACGCGCACCCAATGCGAGCCGGTGATCCCCATGACGAATGTGCGCGCGGCATTGGCGAGGATGAACTTCACATGACTCCAGAAGGCCCGATCGAAGTGGCGTGCGGCGCGTGCGAGGTCTGCATCCCGCGCGGCGTTCATCTCGCGCAGCACGTACGGATGGCAGCGAATGGCGCCTTGGCCGAAAATGATCAGGCTTCTCGTGAGGATGTTCGCGCCTTCCACCGTGATCGCGATCGGAATCTGCTGATACCCTCGACCCATGAAGTTGTTCGGGCCGAGGCATACGCCTTTGCCGCCCTGAATATCCATGGCGTCGTTCACGATCGCTCTACCGCGCTCGGTGAGGTGGTACTTGACGATGGCCGACAGGACCGACGGTTTCTCGCCCGCATCGACCGCGACCACCGTCATGCGGCGTGCCGCATCCATCATGTAGAGATTGCCGCCCATGCGCGCCAGTGCTTCTTCGACCCCTTCGAATTTCCCGATGGCCGTGTTGAATTGCGTGCGAACCCGAGCGTAGGCACCGGTTCCCCGGACCGCGAGCTTCGACAAGCCGACGCTCGACGAGGGCAGCGAGATCGAACGGCCCGCCGCAAGGCACTCCATCAGCATGCGCCAACCATGTCCGGCCATCGCGGAACCGCCGATGATCCACTCGAGCGGCATGAATACGTCCTTGCCCCAGTTGGGTCCATTCATGAAGCCTGCATTGAGGGGCATGTGCCGCCGCCCGATGATTACGCCCGGTGTATGGGTCGGCACCAGCGCGCACGTGATGCCGAGGTCTTCAACATCCCCGAGCAAGTGATCGGGGTCGTGCAGTCGGAACGCAAGACCAAGCAATGTCGCGATCGGGCCCAAGGTGATGTAGCGCTTCTCCCAGGTGACGCGCATGCCGAGCACCTCGGTGCCCTGCCAAAGGCCCTTGCACACCACGCCCAGGTCCGGAATTGCCGCGGCATCGGAGCCTGCATGGGGATTCGTGAGTCCGAAACAGGGAATCTCGAGTCCCTTGGCGAGGCGCGGGAGATAGTGGTTCTTCTGCGCTTCCGTGCCGTAATGCAACAACAACTCCGCAGGCCCGAGCGAATTGGGAACCATAACCGACACCGCCGCAGCGCTCGAGCGCGTCGACAGCTTCTGGATCACTTCCGAATGGGCGTACGCAGAGAAGCCTTTGCCACCGTACGACTTCGGGATGATCATGCCGAGAAACCCGCGGTCCTTGATGAACTGCCAGACTTGCGCGGGCATGTCGTAGTTGTGGTGCGTCGTTTCCCATTCCCCGACCATTTCGCAGAGTTGCGCGGTGTCCCCGTCGATGAATGCCTGTTCTTCCGGGGTGAGATGCGGTTTCGGATAGGCGAGCATCTTGTCCCAATCGGGCCGGCCGGTGAACAGCTCCCCATCCCACCAGACGGTGCCGGCGTGGATCGCTTCGGCCTCGGTCTGGGACATGGCGGGCATGATGCGCCGGAAAATTGCAAGCAACCGATCGCTCACCAGCGCGCGACGGGACAACGGGACAATGAGCAACACGCCTGCAGCGGCGACGATCGCAAGGATTGGCCCGACCAGCCACCAGGAGAGTGCAGTGGTGAGCTGGAGCGCCACGATGAACGCGATCACCCCGACCAGCCACAGGATCCCAAGCGCGCTAGTGTAGGCAAGCGCGATCACGCCGATCAACGCGGCAATGAGCACGAGGGCGATGGTCATGGGTTTGCTCCTACACTTCTGCAAGGATGATCCACCAAGGCAACAAGACACCAAGGGGTGATCGAATGGCAGGATATTTTCATCGTGAATGGGATTTGGACGCCGGCCGTGATCGATAGGCTGCAATCAACATGCTGAATCTAGGAGTCATGGATTCCGTCTTATAGCTTGAATTCCGTCGTATCGCCTACAGATTGGAATGGGCGTTCGAATCGCCGCCTTTAGCCCTCTGTGAATCCGCACGCACGTGGAGAACGCGGGGATGGTGTTTGCGACGCGCAGGGGGAACGCGGTTCATCCCCACGCACGTGGGGAACGCGTACCAAAGATGGAGGGCTTCGTAGTCTGATTCGGTTCATCCCCACGCACGTTGGGAACGCAGTTGTCGACCCATCCGGTCGAATCGAAAGAGCGGTTCATCCCCACGCACGTGGGGAACGCGAGGCGGCGAAGCTCATGCA
>JANMUI010000309.1:0-15451 GCA_031391405.1 Betaproteobacteria bacterium | reverse complement strand
CAGCGCTCTCTCATTCACCTACGGATTGAACCGCAGGGGACGCAGAGGACACAGTCGTTGAAAATCGAGGATACGGCATTGTCGACCAGTCGAATGCTCGGCACCGAGCGGCCGATTTGCATGGCGATTGCCTATCCATTCCATGTTTTTCCCTGTGTCCTCTGCGTCCCCTGTAGTTCAACTCGACTTTCTTCCTGACGTACGTTCACGCACCATCAGAAGCTGCGCCGCCACGCCCACCGCAATGCTTCCCGGCTCCTTGCCGCCAATACCGTCGATTCCGATTGGGCAGGTGAATCGATCCAGCGCCGCGCGTGCGACCCCCTGCTTCGCAAGACCGTTCTCGAACGTGCGACGCTTCGTCGATGAACCGATCATGCCGCAATAGGCGAAATCGCCGCGTTCGAGAATGGCCTTCACCAACTCGAAATCGAGCGCGTGGCTATGCGTCATAGCCAGAAAATAACTTCCGCGCGGCGGGGCCTCCACGATGTCAAGAGGGCGGTCGGTAACGACTTTGCGGACGTTGAGTGGAAGCTCGGCCGGAAACTCGTGTGCGCGACTGTCGATCCAATCCACCTCACACGACACCGCACTGAGCACCCGCACCAGTGCGCGCCCCACATGACCCGCGCCGAATAGCACGACCCGAAAGTCGCTCGGGCGCACCGGATCGAGCAACACCGATTGCACCGCGCGCCCGGCCGGCTCCAACGCGGTCATAGTCGATCGCGCACCTTCATTTGCGAGCAATGCCCGCGCTTTGGCTATTGCAAGGGCATCGAGATCCGCATCGCCGAGCGTTCCCCATGTCGCGGTGGCGCCGACGTGCAGATGGACGTCACTGGCACCATCGATCGGTGTCACCGCGACCCATTCCTCACCCTTCGCGAGCGCCATCGCAAGATGCTTCACCCATTCGGCGCCGCACGGTACGCGCTCGAAGATCAGATCGGCAGCTCCGCCGCAATGCTGCCCCAAGGTCGCGCCGAGAGGATAGCGCCGCGATGTCAGATCACCCGGTGCGTCCAACCGATTCGGACCAAGCAGCCCGCGCGCCACACCGATCGCCTGGAACTCCATTTCACCGCCACCGATGGTGCCGTGGATCGCATCGACGGTGACGGCCATTTTCACGCCGGGTTCGCGCGGCGTGGATCCCGTACCCGCAACGACAGTAACCAGCACCGCGTCAAGCCCCCGCTCACCCGCGCGTGCCAGGCCGCCGAGCCATTCGTTCATGCGCGCACCTCACGCATCGCATCGCATGCGCGAAGGATTTCTTCCGGCGTTGCCGGCGCGTTGAGCGAAGGCGAGCATCGATAGTCGCCAACCGCCGACACTGCGTCCCGAATCGCATGGAACACCGATATGGCGAGCATCAGCGGCGGTTCGCCGACGGCCTTCGAGCGGTGGATCGTGTCCTCGACATTCTCGCCACCGGCCCAAAGCTTCACGCGAAAATCACCCGGCACATCGGATGCGACCGGGATCTTGTATGTTGATGGGGCATGGGTCATCAGCCTGCCCTCTGCGTTCCACCAAAGCTCTTCCGTCGTGAGCCAACCCATGCCCTGCACGAACCCGCCCTCGACTTGACCCATGTCGATGGCAGGATTCAGTGATCGCCCGACGTCGTGCAGAAGATCGGCGCGAAGCAGGCGCATCTCGCCGGTAAGTGAATCGATCGCCACCTCCGACACCGCCGCACCATAACTGAAATAGAAGAACGGACGCCCGGTGAAGCGCTGGCCGTCCCAGTGGATTCTCGGTGTCTTGTAGAAGCCACTCGCCCATAGTTGGACACGGGCCGCGTAGGCCATACGCACCAGCTCGGCGAACGGCACGCGCCGCTCACCGATCGTTACCTCGTTGGCCGCGAGCGCGATGCCGGCGGGCGGCACACCAAATCGGTCGGCAGCAAACGCAATCAAGCGCTCCTTGATCGTGCGCGCTGCGGACTGTGCAGCTTTTCCGTTGAGGTCGCTTCCGCTCGATGCGGCGGTGGCCGAGGCGTTGGGAATCTTGCTCGTGTCGGACGACGAGACGCGCACTTGATCGAGATCGATGCCCAGCTCATGGGCGACTACCTGCGCCACTTTCGTGAACAGGCCCTGTCCCATCTCGGTGCACCATGATTGAGCAGCACGCTGCCGTCGGTATAGACGTGGACGAGCGCGCCCGCCTGATTGAACAAGGTCGCATTGAACGAGATACCGAATTTCACCGGGGTGATGGCGACGCCACGCTTCACGATGGGACTCGATGCATTCCACTGTCGGATCGCGGCGCGGCGGGCCTCGTAGTCGGATGACGGGACCAGCTCGTCGAACAAACGATCGGCGACAAAGTCTTCGACCTTGGTGTCATAGGGCGTCCGATCGCGTCCCGGCCGGTAGAAATTGACGCGGCGCACCGCAAGCGGGTCCATCGCCAGGTGCTGCGCGATCGCATCGATGAGCGCTTCGATCGCCAGCATCCCCTGCGGACCGCCAAACCCGCGGAACGCCGTGTTCGATTGCGTATGGGTCTTGCACCGATAGGAGACGATGCGGACCGCCGGTAGGAAGTAGCAGTTATCGACATGGCACACCGCGCGATCGTTCACCGGCCCAGACAAGTCTGCGGAGAAACCGCAGCGCGATGCGAGCATGAAGTCGACGCTTTGAATGCGTCCCGTACCGTCGAACCCGGCGTCATACTCGATCAGGAAGTCATGGCGCTTGCCGGTGATGAGCATGTCATCGTCGCGATCGTAGCGGAGCTTCACCGGCCGCCCGGTGTGCCGCGCAGCGATTGCCGCAGCGCACGCCGGCAGCGCAGCCTGCGTTTCCTTGCCGCCGAACGCCCCGCCCATGCGACGACATTCGACCACCACGCGATGCGCGTCGATCGCGAGTGCATGGGCGATCAGCAACTGCGCTTCGCCTGGATGCTGATTGGAGCTATAGACATGGATGCCGCCATCCTCGAGCGGAATCGCGTAGGCAACCTGTCCTTCGAGATAGAACTGCTCCTGGCCTCCAATCCGCAACCTGCCTTTCAGGCGATGCGGCGCGAACGCAAGGGCTTCACCCCATGCACCGCGCTCCACCGTCACGGTCGGCATCACAAAAGATTGCTGGCGCAACGCCTCTTCGATCGAGAGGATCGCCGGAAGATCTTCGTACGCGATCGTTGCAAGCCGCGCGGCACGGCGCGCCGCATCCACCGTTTCCGCGAGCACGAGAAAGATCGGCTGGCCGAGATACTGCACTTCGTCGGCGGCAAGAATCGGATCGTCGTGACGGATCGTTCCGACGTTGTTCTCACCCTGGATGTCAGCGGCTGTCAGCACCGCGACCACCCCGGGTGCCGCCTGCACCGGCGCGAGATTCATCTCGATAATCCGGGCGTGCGAACGCGCCGCGAGTCCTAACGCCGCATGCAACGTTCCGCGCAGCTCGCGAATGTCATCGGTGTACTCGGCCTCACCGAGAACATGCAGGTGCGCGCTCTCATGCCGCACCGCTTCGCCCGCTCCGCCATGCGCGGTCGGCGATGCGGGCGCGAAGCGCGGATCATTCATGCCGGCACCTCGGAAAGATCATAGAGGCGGGTCGGCGCGGTGCCCATTCGGCCGGTGGATTCGATAAACGCTTTGCGCAGGAGATTCTGCGCCACCCGCAGACGATATGAAGCACTCGCACGCATGTCGGAGAGGGGCGAGAAATCGCTGGCAAGTGCCAAGGCGGCCGCTTCGCACGTCGCTTCGGTCCAGGCGTTACCGGTGAGTGCCACCTCGCAGTGCGCCGCCCGCTTGGGGGTCACCGCCATGCCGCCAAACGCCACGCGCGCCGCGCGAACGGTCCCGCCAGCGATCTCGAATGCGAACGCGGCACAAACGGAGGAGATGTCCTGATCGAATCGTTTGGAAATCTTGTAGGTCGCGAATGAAATACCGGCCCCGGGGATCGGTATCCGCACGCGCTCGACGAGCTCGCCGAATCGCAGAGCCGTCTTTTGATAGCCGAGATAATAGTCTTCCAGCGCGATCTCACGGCGATGAACGCTCCCCTCTCCCACCATCGGGAGAGTGGTTGGGGGAGAGGGTGCGACGGATGCCGAAGCCAAGATCAACGTCGCACCCAACGCAATTAATGCGGGCATCGAATCGCCAATCGGCGAGCCATTCGCGATGTTCCCGACAAGGGTGCCGGCATTGCGGATCGGCGGCGATGCGAACCGGCGCATCAATTCGCGCATCGCCGGAATATGCTGCTCGATCGCCGTAAATGCATCGGTAAGCGACACCGCGGCGCCGATGTCGATCGCACCGCCACGCACCACGATCTTCTGAAGCGCCGCCACATTGCCGATGTAGAGGAGATCACCCAGATCGCGGTACTGCTTCGTTACCCAAAGGCCCACGTCGGTGCCACCGGCGAGGATGCGTGCGTCGGGATACGCACGACGCAGTCTGACGAGCGCTGCCAGCGAACGTGGCGCGTAAAACGTGCCGTGGACTGTCTTGATGCTCAATGTCCCGCGGCGCGCGAGACCATCCATTCGGGTGCGAAGCGAAGCCTCCGTTGCCGCGCTGCCCGCAACGCCTGCAGGCGAGGTGATGACGTCACGTTGGATCTCGGAAATCGCGATGCCCAATTCGCGCATTTTCAATGCGGCATCGACGATCGGCCGGTAGCCCGTGCAACGGCACAGATTGCCGGCCAACGCATCGTTGATCGCCATGCGGTTGGGCGCGGTATCCGTCTTGTAGAGCGCGAAGAGCGACATCACGAATCCGGGCGTGCAGAACCCGCATTGCGCACCGTGCCCATCAGCCATGGCCTGTTGCACCGGATGCATCGCGCCGGTCTGCCGATTCTTGAGGCTCTCGACCGTATAAAGCGCTTTGCCATCCAGGGTCGGCAGAAATTGAATGCATGCATTCATCGCGCGAAAGCGCAGCCCGCGCTTATTGGGCTCGGCAACCACCACGGTGCATGCCCCGCAGTCGCCTTCGGCACAGCCTTCCTTCGTGCCGGTTCGCGCCAGGTCCTCGCGTAGATACTGCAGCACCGTGCGCGTAGGCGATGACACGCGGGCGGTGTGAACCTCACCGTCGAGGATGAACTGCACGGCATCCGTCGATTTCGCAGGGCTTGGCCGGACCGTCATCGGGCGCTGCTGGCGAGAGGCAGGAGAAGCCCGCAGGGTTGCATGGCACACCGGTCCTGTCAACAAGCGGCCCGGCGCCGACATAAGCGGCCCGGCACAAGGGGGCCGATGCTCATCGGCATGAAAATCTTCACGCCCTATTGCCGCCCTCACGGCGAAGCCCGACAATTCCGACTCATGGATGCAGACACTCCCCGCGCCATTCGGCGCTCGTTCGAGCACACACCGAAAGCCCCGCGTTGATCGATCCCAGCGGCTTCCTGAGGTCCCTGTTCGATGCGGCCGTCGCGCGCGCCCTGCCGGCCCGCAACACCGCGCCGTTCTTGCCATCCCCACCGGTGGGGCGGACCGTAGTGGTCGGAGCCGGCAAGGCGGCCGGCGCGATGGCGCAGGCGGTGGAAGCGCTCTGGCCCGCAAACGCGCCGCTTTCCGGCCTCGTTGTCACGCGCTATCACCACACGCCACCGCGCGACCCGCACGCTTTGCAACGAATCGAAGTCGCCGAAGCCAGTCATCCGGTGCCGGATTTGGCGGGCTTTCACGCCACCGAACGGATTCTCGAGCTCGTGCGCGGGCTCACTCGCGACGATCTGGTGCTCTGCCTTATTTCGGGCGGTGGCTCCGCGCTGCTCACCCTCCCCGCGCCGGGCCTCTCGCTCGCGCAAAAACAAGACGTCAATCGCGCGCTCCTCGATTGCGGCGCGACCATCGGTGAGATGAATTGCGTGCGAAAACATTTGTCCGCGATCAAGGGTGGACGATTGGCGATCGCGTGCGTGCCGGCGCGAATCGAGACGTTGCTTATTTCTGATGTTCCCGGCGACGATCCGGCGGTGATCGCCAGCGGCCCGACGGTCGCCGATCCGACCACTTGCACCGAAGCGCTGGCGATCCTCGACCGTTATGGCATCGTTGTCTCCGCGTCGATTCGAGCCGGCCTCACATCGGGTTCACTCGAGACGCCGAAGCCTGATGATGATCGATTCAAGAACAATCGCGTTCGATTGATCGCCACGCCACGGCATTCGCTCGTAGCGGCTGCGGGGCTGGCAACGGCGGCCGGCATCCGCGCGCATATTCTTTCCGACGACATGGAAGGTGAGTCACGCGATGTTGGCAAAGCGCACGCGGCGTTGGCCCGCTCTATCGCACGGCACGGCACGCCGTTCGAGCGTCCCTGTGTGCTGCTTTCCGGTGGGGAAACGACGGTGACGGTGCGCGGCAGTCATGGCGGCCGCGGTGGTCGCGCCGCGGAATTCGCGCTGGCAACCGCGCTCGATCTCAAGGGTGAGCCCGGCATATATGTTCTCGCCGCGGATACCGATGGCATCGATGGCACCGAGCACAATGCCGGTGCGCTGGTGACCCCTGATACGCTTGCGCGTGCGAAGGCATACGGACTCAAGCCGGCCGAACAGCTTGCGAACAATGACGCGCACAGCTTTTTCGCCGCCCTTGGAGACCTCGTCGTGACCGGGCCCACGTATACCAACGTCAACGATTTTCGCGCGCTGCTCATCTTGTAGAAAGGAATCACCATGGCCGTCGACCTTACCGGAACGCATCACTGGCCCGCGCAACAGCGCGTCATATCGGGTGTCCCATTCGCCGATGCGATGATCGAGGAGGTGTCGCGCGCGAAAGCGAAGCGGGTGTTCATCACGACGACGCGTTCGCTTTCGAATGGGCGCATCGTGGCGCGCGCGATCGAAGTGCTCGGTGCGTCTTACGCGGGTAAGTTCGATGCGATCGCGGCGCACAGTCCACGCCAGAGTGTCATCGCCTGCCTTGACGCGGTGCGCGCCGCGAAGCCGGATCTCATCGTTGCGATCGGCGGCGGATCGGTCATCGATGCGACCAAAGTTGTCCTCATCGGATTCTGGAATGGGGTCACGTCGGTCGAGGGACTGAACGCATTCGCCGGCAAGCCCGCCGATGCGAGCGCATGGGACGACGATCCGCAACGCCTGCGTATGGTCGCCATTCCGACCACGCTGTCGGCCGCGGAGTTTTATCATTTCGCCGGCGTGACCGATACCAATCGGCAGGTGAAGGAAGGATTTCAGCATCCGCTGGCCGTGCCGATCGCCATCATCCTAGATGCGGCGGCAACGCTCGAGACGCCCCTGGAATTGCTGCTCTCGACCGGTATGCGCGCCGTCGACCATGCGGTGGAGGGCTGGTGCGCGATACGGACCACGCCGCTTGCCGATGCGACGTCGCTGCAGTCGATGCGCATGTTGGCATCGTCGCTACGAGGGATTCACGCCGACCCGAAGGACATGAACGCGCGTCTCGAGGCGCAGGTCGCAATGTGGATCTCCAGGATCAGCACGATGAGCGGATTGCCGTTCGGTGCGAGTCATGGCTTGGGCTATCTGCTCGGCGTGCTGAAAGGCGTTCCCCACGGCATCACTTCCTGCATCACGCTGCATGCGGTGCTGCACTGGAACCTGCCGGTCAACGCCCTGCGCCAGCGTGACGTCGCCGCCGCGTTCGGAACGGCTGGTGAATCGGCCGGTAATGCGGTCGAGCAATTCGTACGCGGGCTCGGTCTGCCGTCGCGCCTGTCTCAAATCGGCATTACGCGCGATGACATCCTTGCCATCGCCGCGCGCTACGATGGCACCGGACCCATCAAGACGAATCCGCGCCCGGTGAGCGGTGCAGCGGATCTGGTGGAGATTCTTTCGCTGGCGGCGTAATACGAAGTCGAAGCGCTCGGGAACAAGGAAACAGTGTTGGAAACCTACATCGCCGACTGGCTCAACCTTCTCATGCGCTGGCTGCACATGATCGCGGGCATCGCCTGGATCGGCGCATCGTTCTATTTCGTGTGGCTGGACAACCACCTGCGCCCCCCGCGCAACAAGGAAGATGCAGCACGCCGCGGAGTCGCGGGCGAAGTCTGGGCCGTGCACGGCGGCGGGTTCTATCACGCACAAAAATTCCTAGTCGGACCGAAAGGCGAACCGCTTTCCGATCATCTTCACTGGTTCAAATGGGAGGCCTACGCGACCTGGTTCTCCGGCATGGGCATGCTTGCGATCGTGTACTGGTGGGGCGCCAACGCGTATCTCATCGACAAGTCAGTCATGGACCTGTCGGTGCCGGCCGCGATCGCGATTTCATTCTTCTCATTGGTCGCGAGCTGGTTCGTCTATGACTCGCTCTGCAAGGTGATCAAGAACGAGCTTGCGCTCGGTGTCGTGCTGTTCGTGCTGATCGTCGCGGCCACCTGGGGATACGGGCAGGTGTTCGGCGCACGCGCGGCCTATATTCATGCAGGCTCCATGATCGGCACCTGGATGGTCTGGAACGTGTTGTTCCATGTGATTCCGGGTCAGCGGAAGATGGTGGAATCGATTCGTGCCGGCCGCGATCCCGATCCGCTGCCCGGCATCATCGGCAAGCAACGAAGCGTGCAGAACACGTATTTCACGCTGCCGGTGCTGTTCGTGATGATCAGCACCCATTATCCGATGACGTACGGGCATCAATATGGATGGGCGGTGCTCGCGGTCATCATGCTGGCGGGTGCGCTGATTCGGCAATACTTCGTGCTGCGCCACTTCGGGCACAACATGGTTGCTTTACCCGTGGTCGCCGTCGTGCTGCTCGTCGGATTGGCAATCTGGATGGCACCTCGTTCCACACCAGGTGCGGCGGCGGACGCCGTCTCGTATGCGCAAGTACAACCGATCCTCGCGCAACGCTGTATCGTCTGCCACGCAGAAAAGCCGACGTTCCCTGGGTTTCAGCAACCGCCCAATGGATTGAAGCTCGATACGCCGGAGCTGGTGAAAGCTGCCGCAGAGCGCATCCAGCAGCAAACGATTGCGACGAAGGCGATGCCGATCGGCAATATTACGAAGATGACCGATGAGGAACGTGGGTTGCTTGGGAATTGGCTGGCAAGAGGAGCACCGATAAAATGAATGGATTCGCGAAGCGAGCACGACAAGGCGTATCTCTCGCAGTGCTGTCGAGCCTCGTTGCCGCCAGCATGTCGGCGAGCGCGCAGAACTATCCCAGCCGCCCGCTTCGCTTCATCGTCGGGTTCACCCCCGGTGGCAGCACCGACCTCGTGAGTCGACTGCTTGGCCAGAAGATGTCCGAGCGACTCGGCCAACCGGTGATCGTCGAGAACAACACCGCCGGTGGCGGCACGGGCGCAGACCTCGCCATCGTGCGCGCCGTCCCCGATGGCCACACGCTCGTGTTGCTATCGGGCGGGGTGCCGAGCGCCGCCGCCATGCGCAAGGCCTTGCCCTACGACCCCGCGAAAGACTTCGCACATGTTTCGATCGTCACCACCTATCCGATGGTGATCTCGGTCGTGCCGAGCTCGCCGCATCGCACACTCGCCGACCTGCTGGCATTCTCGAAAGCGAATCCAGGCAAGGTTTCGTTTTCGATGTCGATGGTCGGCAGCCTGCATCATCTGCTGGGTGAATGGATCAACATCGAAGCCGGCACGACGATGCTCGGCGTGCCCTACAAAGGCCCGTCGGCGGCGATCATCGATGTGGCAGGCGGAAGGGTTGATGTGATGATCGAAACCGCGACATTTTCTTTCGGTCAGATACGCGGCGGCAAATTGCGCCCGCTCGCGCTGTCGTCGGAAGCGCGGTATCCGTTGCTGCCCGACGCGCCGACTGTCGCCGAAACCCTCCCCGCGATCGCGTTCAGCTCATGGCTCGGTCTGGTCACATCGCCCGGCACGCCGCGCGCGATTGTCGACATTCTGAATCGCGAGGTCCGCGCCATTGTTGAAATGCCCGATGTGCGGCAACGCCTTGCGGACTTGGGCGGGGTTCCTTCACCCTCGACACCGGAGGAGATGCGCGCACGCATTGAACGCGAAGTGGCGCGCTGGAAGCATGTCGTTGAGGTGAAGAATATCGAGCGGCAGTAGGAATTCGCGCGGACCCACGCAGATTTCTGATGGCTTGCCCGCTTGGCAAAGGACGTCCCTAAACGGGGGTACCAAAACGAAGTGCGGCGGGGATTCCTAGTTTTTCAACCCCGCTTGATCGGCAATGAAATCGGCAAGGCCGACCCAGTCCTTATCACCATGACCGGCGGCGATGCCCGCAAGGATCTGCTCCAGCATCAAGTCGCCGATCGGCAGCTTCATTTGCAGATCGGCGGCGGTCGACAGCGCGAGCCCCACATCCTTCTGCGCGAGCTCGAGCTTGAACTGCGCAGGCTCGAAGGCGCGCTCGACGATCATCCTTCCGTAGTTCTTATAGGCCGGCGCACTGAGTGACGTACTGGTCAGGATATTGACGAAGGTGCCCGCCTCGACACCGGCCTTGCGCACGAGGGCAGTGGCCTCGCTCAGGCTCTCGATGATGGTTCCGAGCAGGAAATTGCGCGCGATCTTGATGACATTGGCATGCTCGGGTGACTCACCGACGATGAACGTCTGCTTCCCCAGCACATCGAACAACGGCTTGCAACGCGCAAGGGCCGCGGTGGGGCCGGCGGCGATGATGTCGAGCTGCCCCTCTCCGGCAACATGGGGTCGCCCGAATACCGGGGCCGAAACGTAATGGCTTTCCCCTTTTGCATGGATGTCGCCGAGCGTACGTGCGATGGCCAGACTCGTTGTCGCCATGTTGAGGTGAATCGTATCCGGGCGCATGCGTGCCGCCAAACCGGAATCGATACAAAGCGACTGCACCGCGCGATCATCGGCGAGCATGGTGACTACGACCTCCGCGCCAAGCATGTCGGCGGGTGACGATGCGACCGTCGCGCCAAGCGCCGCGAGGGGGTCGGCCGCCGACCGCGTGCGATTGAAGACCGTAAGTGCGTGCCCAGCCTGCAGAAGGCGACTCGCCATGCCGCAGCCCATCTGCCCCAGCCCGATGAAACCGATGTTCATGCCGTCCCGTTTCCCGTTTCCCGTTTCCCGTTTCCCGTTTCCCGTTTCCCGTTTCCCGTTTCCCGTTTCCCGTTTCCCCGCTTCTCTCGCTACTTCGCGCGCCATCCGCCATCCACCACCATCGTGTGCCCGTTCACATAACCGGCTTCATCGGACGCGAGATAACAGACGGCGGACGCAATATCTTCGACCGTGCCCCGCGCACCCGCAGGAATCAATGCCCGGATCTGGTCGTCATTCACGGCGACGCCGCGCCCGCTCATATCGGGGATTCCCGGTCCGAGAAGCGCCTGAGAGTGCGGACGCAAGCCGGTTGGGATCGCGCCCGGGCAAATCGCATTCACCGTGATGCCGCGTGCGCCATAGGCAACCGCCATTTGCCGCGTGAGGCCGACCACGCCGTGCTTCGCCGACACGTACGCAGCACCGCCGCCGGTACCGTTGAGGCCGGCGACCGACGCCGTGTTGATGATGCGTCCGCGTCCACGGGGCAACATCTCCTTCAAGGCACGCTTGGCACCGAGAAACACACTGATCAGATCGATATCGATGACCTTGCGAAAGATCGATTCATCCATCTCATCGACATTGAAGTAGCCGTCGAGAATGCCCGCGTTGTTGACCATGATGTCGAGCGCGCCGAGGTCTTTCACTGCCGCGCTGACGGCGGCATCGATGTCCGCCGCCTTGCTCACATCGGCACGATAGGCACGCGCACGTCCACCGGCTTTTGTGATGATCTGAGCGGTTTCTTTCGCGGCGGCCTCGTCGATATCAACCACGGCTACCGCCGCACCGCGCGCACCGAACATCACGGCCATCGCGCGCCCGATACCGGAGCCCGCGCCTGTCACGACAGCCATCTTATTATTGAACGTCATACCCGCCTCCAGTGATGAAAACGCCTACTCAAAGCGCGGCTTTTGCTGCGACGGATACACCACGAATACCGTGCCGTTGAATAACTTGTGCGACCAACCCCGCAGCCTTCACGTCCTCCACGTACTCGCGCAGGAATCGCGCCGTGGCGTCGCTCCGATTTCTTGGCGTACCAATCGCTTGTTGAACCGCAGTGAATCGCCCCTCGAGAATGCGTGAGCCCGGAAGCTTTTCGACATCGGTCACCAGCCGTGGCCGTAAGCCCGCGAGCGCCTCCAATTTGTCAGCGACGAATAAGTCGTATGAAGCGTCGACGCCATCCACCTTCACGAGCTTTGCCTGCTGAATGTTGCGGCTCAAATACAATTCATACGCACTCTTATTCGATACCGATATTCGCACGCCGGGCCGGTCGACGTCGGCCACCGTCTTGATCGGCGATCCGGCCGGCACGAGATACGTGGCTTCGATCTCAAGGTAGGCCGCGGTGAAATGGATCTGGTTCGCACGCGCGGGCTCGGCGCCCAGGAAGGCGATGTCCCAAACACCACTTTGGGCGGCTTCGGCCATCTTGCCGGGGGAGTCGTAGCTCAACAGTTCGACCGGCACGCCAAGACGCGAGCCAAGCTCGCGCGCCAAGTCGGCAGCGATTCCCGTGGGCTTTCCGGTCACTGGGTCAACCTGCACCAGCAAAAAATTTGAATGATTGAGGCCAGCGCGCAACGTGCCGGTGGGGACGAGATCAGAGCGGATCGATGTGGGTATCGGTGTGGCCATTGAGCACCTGGGAAGACAGACGAGGGATCGGAAAGAAAGCGAATACTATCGTAGGGGAGATCCGCACGCCGGCATGCACCCTTCGCCGGCCCATCCGACATAGAATCGCCGGTGCAGTCCTATCGAATGGAGACGCGATCATGCCCCACACGCTCGAACAATTCGCCGCCACTTGCCGCAACCTACTGACCGCGGATCCTGGCTCTGCCGGCCGCGAAAAGGTCCGAACACTCCTCGAAGAAGTGCTCGTCGACGACACCTTCACCAGCAAGCATCTTACGGATGCGACCGGCGATCGCGAAATCCTCTATGAAGATCCGGAGCTTGGCTTTTGCATCCTTGCGCATCACTACAAAGGGGCGAAGAACTCGCCACCGCATGATCACGGCCCGTCGTGGGCGATCTATGGCCAGGCGCGCGGCGAAACAGTAATGACCGACTACGCGCTGCTTGAATCAGCGAGCGCCACCAAGGCGGGCAAGGTACGCGTCACCAAGACCTACTCGCTCACACCGGGCATTGCGCATGTGTACAACGAAGGCGATCTGCATTCACCATCGCGCGCCAGCTCGACGCATCTGATCCGCATCGAAGGCAAGAACATGGATACGGTGAAGCGGTTTCGGTTCGAGGCTGTTTAAGGCGGCTAAAGCGACTCAGGCTGACGTAAAGCTGAACCACAGAGGACACAGAGGACACCGAGGACACAGAGGTTTGAAGAGCAATTGCACCCGAAAATGCGCATCCCTTTATAAGTCGATGCGTCTGCTCCTTGACGCCGATTTTCGATCCTTGTTTCCCTCTGCGTCCTCTGCGTCCTCTGTGGTTCAGCATTTGCGTCCTTTGCGTCCTTTGCGTCCTTTGCGGTGAAAATTTTTGACTCTCTAGGCATTCAATGAACCCTCTCAAATCCGAAACCCGCGACGGCATGCAGATCGATTGGGATGTGCCGATCACCATGGACGATGGCCTGGTCCTCCGCGCCGATCTCTTTCGCCCCATCGCCGAAGGAAAGTACCCCGTCATCCTGAGCTATGGCCCCTACGGCAAGGGCCTCGCGTTTCAGGTGGGGTACAAGACCTCGTGGGAGATCATGTGCCGCGAGAATCCCGACGCGGTCACCGGCACCACCAACAATTATCAGAACTGGGAAGTCGTCGATCCTGAGAAATGGGTGCCGGACGGCTACGCGTGCCTGCGCATCGACTCGCGCGGCGCCGGTCGCTCGCCAGGGTTTCTCTGCAACAACGCGAGCCGCGAGCATCGCGATCTGCATCTTTCCATCGAGTGGGCGGCGGCGCAGCCCTGGTGCACCGGCAAGGTCGGGATGAATGGCATTTCGTACTACGCAGCGAACCAGTGGCGGGCCGCCGCGACGCAACCGCCCCATCTCGCGGCGATCTGCGTGTGGGAAGGCTGGACCGACACCTATCGCGATGGCACCCACCACGGCGGTATCGCCTGCACCTTCCGCAAGAACTGGCAGGACATGCAGGTGAAGACGGTGCAACACGGCGTCGGTGAGCGCGGCGCGAAGAACCGCATCACCGGTGAGCTCGTGTGCGGTCCGGAGACGCTGTCGGACACGGAGCTCATCAGCAATCGTGAGAACATGTGGGCCGAGCTGGTCTCCCGCGAAATGGATGGTCCGTACTATCGCGAGCGCTCGGCCGACTTCTCGAAGATCACCGTGCCGCTTCTGTCAGCCGCAAACTGGGGCGGGCAGGGCCTGCATCCGCGCGGGAACTTCGAAGGCTTCATGCGTGCCGCCTCCAAACAAAAGTGGCTGGAAGCGCATGGCGGCTCGCATTGGGCGCCGTTCTATACCGACTATGGCGTGAAACTGCAGAAGCGCTTCTTCGATTACTTCCTGAAGGGGGTCGATAACGGTTGGGACAAACAGCCTCGCGTGCAACTGCAAATCCGCCATCCCGGCGAGAAGTTCGTGATGCGATATGAAAACGAATGGCCGATCGCGCGCACGCAATGGACCAATTTCTATCTCGATCCGGAAGGCATGCGACTCACCACGAAAGCGCCATCGGCTTCCCGTACGTTGACCTACGACGCGATGGGCGATGGCCTCACATTCAGTACCGCACCGCTCGACCAGGCGATGGAAATCACCGGTCCCTCGGCACTCAAGCTCACGCTGTCTTCATCGACCGTCGACGCCGATGTGTTCGCGGTACTGCGCGTATTCGACCCAGGCGGCAAAGAAGTCGTATTCCAAGGCGCGCTTGATCCCCATACGCCCATTGGTCAAGGGTGGTTGCGCGCCTCGCATCGAAAGCTCGACCCAAAGTTATCGCTACCGCATCGTCCGTACCACACCCACGATGAGAAGCAGCTATTGAAACCGGAAGTCCCGGTCGAGTTAGACGTCGAGATCTGGCCGACCTGCATCGTGGTGCCGGCGGGCTTCCGTCTCGCCGTTACGATCCGCGGCAAGGACTACGAATGGGCGGGCGCAGCGACAACGTTGTCGAACATGAAGAATCCGATGCGCGGCTGCGGGCCTTTCGTGCACGACGACCCGAGCGACCGCCCGGCTTCAGTGTTCGGCGGAAAAGTGACGCTGCATGCGGACGAGAAGCGGCAGCCTTATCTCTTGCTGCCGATCATTCCATAGGTGGCGCTCATCTGCGATACAGGGTGGGTAAGCGCAGTGCAGCCCACCGTTCGCAGACGAATTGACCGATGGGCTTCGCCCGCCCTACTACTGCTGCGGTACCTCGCAGG
>JANMUI010000276.1:0-2372 GCA_031391405.1 Betaproteobacteria bacterium | reverse complement strand
CGATCCGTTCCGCGACCGACATGTCTTTTTTCGTGCTGTTGTCGCCCATCCCTTTAACGTCGCCACCTGCGCAAAACGCGGTGCCTGCGCCAGTGATGATCAACGCGCCGACATTCGCGTCATCGCCACGGTCCTTGATCATGCGGCGGAGTGCCGGGGTCAACTCGTCCGATAACGCGTTGCGCGCTTCCGGACGGTTGAGCGTGATGACGGCGACGCCATCACGCACGCTGCAAAGGAGTTGGGTAGTCCCGGTGTCGAAGTCGATCTGGCTCATCGAAGCATCCCCGTTCGTTCTTGACGGCAATCCTCGTCTACCCTCTGAGTCGCGGAATCAGCCGCTCGGCATTGCCTCGTTCTATTGCGCGCACTTGCGAACCCCCAAGCCCGAGCTGCTGCAACGCGGTCGCCTGCCCGCCCATCGGGAAGTACGGGTAGTCGGATCCAAATGTCACTTGCGAATCCGGGACCAGGTTGAGTAGCGACGCCATCGATGATGGATGCAAGGCATTCGCTGTGTCGTAGTGGAGCCGGCGTAGCTCACTGTCAACGCCGTCGGGTGCGAATTGATCGATGTCTTTACGGAAGCGAGCGAACGCACCGATCCGGCCCGCGAGCATCGGAATCGTTCCGCCCGCATGCGAGAAAATCCACCGGATGTTGCGGTTGCGAGCGAACGTTCCAGAAAGGAGCAGGCTCGTAACCGCGCGCGTGGTGTCGTGCGGGACCTCGATTACACCGGGAAAGGTCCCGACCGCCAGGTTGCCGCAACACGCCGCCACCAGCGGATGGAAATAGGCGATGACTTTGCGGCGGTTCAGTTCATCCCACACCGGTTGGTAAATCTTGTCGCCTGGCCACTTGTCGCCATAGTTGGTTTGGAGCCCGACGCCATCGGCTTTCAGCGTGTCGAAGACGTATTCGATCTCTTTCAGGGTCGCGTCGATGTCGAGCATGGAGAGGGTGGCAAACAGTCCGAAGCGGCCCGGATGATCGCGGACCATTTTCGCGCCGAAGTCGTTGCATTCCCGCGCCAGCTTCGCGACATCCGCCGGTGGCAGATTGAACCAGAGGCCTGGCGTGGACGCGAGCGACAGAACGGCCGTGCCAACACCACCCTGATCCATTTCCTCGAGCGCTTTTGCAACCGTCCAGCCGACCTGAGAGGGAAAGCTCGGAATGTTGCGTTGCTTGTCCCAACCGAGCCAGGACGCCTGGTACGAAGGTGCATAGAAGTGATGATGCGTGTCGATGAGCTTCTGGCGCGGCCCCGCGTCGAGCGTTGTGCAAGCCGGTATCGCGGCTGCGGCACCGAAGGCGCCAATAGCCTTCATGAAGCTGCGTCGGGAAGCGAACCTACCTAGTCCATGCGCGCCATTGCAGTCGGGGCATTGCATCGTGGATTCCATTCCCACCATCCCGTTCCCAGTCTTGTTCATCCCTAGTCTCCTTTGGATTGCGTATGTCCGATGAGCCGGACTCTGGTGATGTCTGAGCGCGTAGCGAGCTTATCCGCTTCCTCGGTCCCTCGTTGACGGCGCGGCCTTCCGGATCTACAGTTCCTTCGAGCGTCCAATCAACAGGAGCTGGTATGACCGAGATCTACACCCCGACCCGCGAAGAGCTCGACCGCCGCGTCAGCCGCTTCAGTCAACTCAAGCAGATGACCACCGCGACCAAGGATCTTGCGTGGGTCCCGCAGGAGGCCATCGACATCATCTTCGCGCGGAAGCTGATGCCGGTGATCCTCGACGACACCAAGAATCCGTTCGGAACCGAAGCGCCGATATTCGGTGCTGCGCGCTCGACGATGTTCATCTCGATCCTGCCGCCCGGACAGGGGCCGTGCCTGCATTCGCACAACGACACCTTCGAGACCTTCATGGTGCTGGAGGGTCGCATCGAGTACCACATCGGCGAGCCCATCGCCCATCACATCACGCTCGACAAGTGGGACGTTTTCTCGTGCCCACCCAGGGTCTATCGCGGTTTCCGGAATGTGGGCACGACCGATGCGGTGCAGCTCACGGTGCTGACCGGGCTTGCAGACGGGCGCGATGATGTGTCGATGCCGAACTCGATCGCCGAGCGGGTCGAGCGGGAGCACGGCGCCAAGGTGCGCGAAGCCTTCGGGACATTGTTTCACTTCGATCCACCACGCGCGTGACGCCGGCTTCCCGATCGAGGCTCAGTTGGACTGCATGAACGGGATCAGTTGCTCGCAGACGGCGTTCGGTTGTTCATAGGGGAGCATGTGGCCCGCGCCGGCAATCACGAATGCTTTGGCGTCGCGGATGCCGGTCCGAAAATCTTCGGCATTCAGTGAAGGTGTCAACGGATCGAGCGCGCCCGTCATGACGAGTGATGGGCTC
>JANMUI010000244.1:0-1308 GCA_031391405.1 Betaproteobacteria bacterium | reverse complement strand
CCTGCCTACCGGTCGCGGGGTCCCAAACGCGAACGGCTTGATCCCCACTTCCACCGGAGACAAGCATCTTGCCGTCGTGGTTGAAGGCGAGGGTATTGACGTGACCGTCGTGTCCCTTGAGCTCGGAGGTTTGTGCTCCGGTCGAAACATTCCAAAGAAATATCGAATGTTGACCCTCAGCGGCCGAGGCGAGCAACGATCCATCGGGACTGAAATCGATGCTGTTGACTTCACCCTGCGCATCGATGTGCGTGAGCGGGCGCCGGTTGCGGGTGTCCCACAGAATGATTCGGCGATCGTCATCGCTTCCGGAGGCCAGCACCGCGCCGTCGGGGCTGAAGGAAAGCGTGCGGACCGCACCGCGATGCGCTTCGAGCTTGGCCAGTTGCGCACGCGTGGCGAGATTCCATAGCCTGATTGTTCTGTCCTCCGCGCCCGTGGCCAGCATCGATCCGTCGCGGGTGATGGCAATGGTCCTCACGTCTCCCGCGTGACCGCGCAGGATCGTGCGCTGCGTGCTGCGCTCGATGTTCCATGCGATGAAGGTATCGCTGAATGCGACGGAAACGAGCGTCTTGGCATCGGGCGAGAACACCAAATCAACGAGACTGTTGTCGTGACCGGTGAGTACTTCCGGCGGTGATTCCGATGAGAGGTCCCACAAGAACACGGTGCGATTGTTGCTGCCCGAGGCGAGCCACATGCCGTCGGCGCTGAAGGCCACGCGTTCGATCCGATCCGTTTGGCCCTCGAGGACGCGAAGCGGTGCGCCGGACTCTACGTTCCAGATGCGGATGAGCGAATCATCCCCAGCCGAGGCGAGCATCGTGCCGTCGCGATTGAAGGCTACCGTGCGCACGGTTCTTCCATGTCCGGACAAGGCCATCCGCTCGGCACGAGTCGCGACATCCCACAGCTTGACGCGGCTCTCTCCGTCAGCTGCGATCGCGATCGTTCTGCCGTCCGGGCTCATGGCAATATCGCGGATCCCGCGCCGATGCACTTCCACAGCGATGGGTTGGATCGCGCTCGAGACGTCAGCGATGAAGAGGTTTCCGCTATTGATACCGGCGAAGAAGATCGTCTTTCCGTTCGGGTGCCACGCCAGGTGTGTCGTGCCATCGCGACGATGTTCGATTAAGCGCTGCACTTGCGCGGACTTCGCGTCGCGCAGGGCGATTCCTTCAATGTCGGCGGTGGCCAAGGTCTTGCCGTCGGGACTGAACGCGAGACTCGTTGCTTCTTCTGGAATCGAGAACTCGACCGCGCCGGAGATTGGGTCGCAAATCTTGACCTCGGGCTTGCTGC
>JANMUI010000243.1:0-2824 GCA_031391405.1 Betaproteobacteria bacterium | reverse complement strand
CGTATCGATCGGAACATTGACCGATCCGCCCGCATTGTCGATGCACACGTCCGACTGCACATTCGTGGTCGCATCCTGCGTGACGCTGAAGTCATTGTCCGTACCGATCAGCAACGCGTAGGAGCCATCCTTGAGGCGCGGTCCGACCGTGATCCCTTCCAACTTCTCCGGGATCGGCAAGCCCCTCGCCGTCAGCGCCGCCGCGATATCGAAGTAGAGGGACTTGGCAACGGGTATCACGCCAGCGGGCAGATCGTTGGTATTGGCGAGACTCAGCGCCGAGACATCGCTGGCGCCTTCGATGTTGATCTTGAAGAGGCGCTTGCTGCCGATCGGCAGCAGTGTAGTCGGATCAACGCCGACGCCGCGATTGTCGCGCTCCAGCACCAGAAACTCGTTCTGGTTGATTGCGATGATCGCGCTCAAGCCGATGCTGCGGCCTTGATTGGTCGCGGAGAACGCATTGGCGGCAGGGATACGCAGATTGATGTCGGCGATCGACTCCAATTGGTAGATGAACTGTTTGCCCGGCAGGCCGGTGGCCACATCGAAGCCGACGATACGAACATTGCGACTGCGGCGTCCGTCATTTTGCGCGCCTTCATTCACCAGCGGATCCTGCAGGACGGCGTAGAGCGTCTTGCCATCCGGCGTCATGGCCAGCCCTTCGAAGCCACGGTTGTCCTGCCGGCCGCGGACGATCGTGCCGTTATTGTTGACGGTGCTGCGCCCATTGACGAAATCCAGGCTCCCGAGCGAATTGCGGGGGAGCAGGTTGTCAGGCGTCATGAACTCGCGGAGCTGAACGCCTTTCTTGTTGAATTCACGTACCGACGGACCGTACTCGTCCGAGATGTAGAAGCGCTTGTTGTTGCCGACGATCAACCCTTCTGAATCGAAGCTGCGCCCGAGGACTGCCTGATTGCCATTGAGCGGATCGAGATCGGGACGCAGACCGTTGAATGCCACGCCGTCGGCGCGTTTGAGCTTGATCGTCTTGTCGAGATAGACGCGCCTGACAGCACCGGTGCGCTCGTCGATCTTGATCTCGAACCGCTGCACACGCGTGTCGTACCCGATCGTGCCACCGCCCGGGCCACGATCAGGCAAAGCGAAGTATTTCTCCTGCTTGCGATCGTAGTAGAGGTCGGAGAAGAATCCGCCGAGCCGGTTCTGGTTGGCACCGGCGCCCTCGCTCCGGTCGACCGCGTTGCCGGGAATGGTGACGGCATTGACAAGCGTTGGAGCGGCAAGAGCGTTGCCTGCACCGGCGAATCCCACGCCGATCGCGAGCGTATTGATCAGTTTCTTGAAATGCATTGAGGCCTCCGAGCCATTGATTGAACATTCATGTCATCACAACGACAGACGGTATAGCCGCGGTTTATGACAAGTCGATGAAACGGCCCTCGGCGACCGAACGTACGAGCTGCATGAAATGTTGGTGGTGAAGAAGGTCTCGTCGCTGCGGACAGCGTGCGCCCTCAATGCCGTTTCCGGAGCAAATGAATTGACATGCTACGATCCGCGGCGTTGCGCCATCAGGTAAGTCCGTCGCGGCCGAATTCCCGGCCCTGCCGGGGAGCATCTCGCACCTCCGGAGTAGCATCAAAACCATCGATACCACCGGCCTCGTCGCCTCGCACCTGCTCCTGAAACTATTGTGGTCGGGCGGCAGGAACGCGACACCGCGTAGCACTGCGCGGCACTGGGTCGGCACCTTGTCCCTAGTTGTTTTTGGGTTCGTTGCGACGATTGCGTCGGCGCTCGCCCAGGATAAGCGGCCGATCGTCTACATCGCGCCGATCGAAGGTGTCATCGATCTCGGTCTGGCGCCTTTCGTTCAGCGCGTTCTCAACGACGCAACCGAAACCGGCGCGGCGGCGGTGATCCTTGAGATCAATACGTTCGGGGGAAGAGTGGATGCCGCCGTGCAGATCCGCGACGCGTTGCTGAACGCGCGGGTGCGGACGGTCGCCTTCGTGAACAAGCGGGCCATCTCGGCTGGTGCTCTCATCGCACTGGCCTCCCAGGATCTCGTGATGGCCACGGGCGCGACCATTGGGGCCGCAATGCCGGTGCAAATGGGACAGTCCGGCGCGGCCGCACGGCCCGTCGAAGAGAAAACGGTGTCCTACGTCAGGAAGGAGTTTCGCGCCACTGCCGAGACCCGCAAGCGGCCGCCGCTCCTCGCAGAGGCGATGGTTGACGCGGACGTGGAGATCCCCGGTGTCATTGAAAAGGGCAAGCTCCTTACGCTCACGACCGAGGAAGCCCTGCAGCACAAGCTCGCCGATTTCCGCGCCGATTCCGTCGAGAGCGCACTCGCGAATCTTGGCATTCGAGGGGCGGAGTTGCGGCGGGCATCGCCTAACTGGGCGGAGCGATTGGTTCGGTTCCTGACGCACCCCGTGGTCAGTTCCCTGCTCATGACCATCGGCATGCTCGGGATCATCCTTGGGGTCCGAACCGGCGGCTTCGGCGTCGCCGGAGGTGTCGGTGTCGCGAGTCTGGCGCTGTTCTTTTGGGGCCACTGGCTGGTCCAGTTGGCTGGCTGGGAGGAACTGCTTCTTGCAGGAGCCGGCCTCCTCCTCCTCGCTGTGGAGATCATTGTCCTTCCAGGATTCGGCATTGCCGGGATTCTTGGGATCGTCGCCATCCTTGCGGGTCTCGTCCTGAGCCTGGTCGGGACCGGGGACAGGTCGGAGATCATTCTCATGGCCGCAGGGCGCGTGGTTTTTTCGCTGCTGGCGGCGGTGATTGCGAGTCTGGTCGTCCTGCGCTTCCTGCCGCATCTGCCGTTTGGGCGACGGCTGATCCTGGA
>JANMUI010000212.1:0-3218 GCA_031391405.1 Betaproteobacteria bacterium | reverse complement strand
CGGCTCGTCAAGTAACAGCAACTTCGGATCACTGGCAAGCCCGAGCACGATCTCCATCTGGCGCTGCGTCGAGTCGTCGAGCCGTCGTGGTGACCAATGCGTTAAGGAGGTCAGGATTTTCAGTGGCTATTTCGCGAGGCCCGGCAGCCAGAGCGACAGTGCCGGGATGTAGGTCACCAGAAGCAGCGCGAGGCACATGGCGCCATAGAAGGGCCAAAGTTCCTTCGACACCTCTTCCATGGTCACCTTGCCGATCGCACAGCCCACGAACAGCGTCGGCCCAACCGGCGGGGTGATGAGGCCGATGCCTAAATTCAGAATCATGACGATGCCGAAGTGCACCGGATCGATGCCAAGCTTCAGGATCACCGGCATGAAAATCGGCGTGCAAATGAGGAGCATTGGCGCCAAATCCATGAAGGTGCCAAGCAGCAATAGAAGGATGTTCACCAGCATCAGGAACACATACTTGTTCTCCGAAATGCTTAGGAAGAACATCGTCACCTTGGCGGGGATCTGCATGATCGCCATCATGTAACCAAAGCCCACCGAGAAGCCGATCAGCATCATCACCATCGCCACTGTCTTCACAACACGATGGATCAAGTGCGGCAGGTCGCGCCATTTGTAATCACGGTAGACAAGGAACGTGACGAGGAACGCGTAGACGCAGGCCACCGCCGCCGACTCCGTGGCGGTGAACACGCCGGACAAAATGCCGCCCATGATGATGAACACGGTGACCAGGCCCCAGAGCGCGTCCGCCACGATCTTCGGCACCATCGCGAGCGATACCGGCTCGGACACCGGGTACTGGCGCTTATGCGAGGTCCAGAGCACGAGGCCAATCAGGCAGAGGCCAAACAGCAGCCCGGGAAAGATACCGGCTAGAAACAGGCTTGCGACCGACACCGAGCCGCCCGCGGCAAGCGAATAGATCACTGCGTTGTGCGAGGGCGGGATCATGAGCGCCTGCACCGAGCCGCAGATGGTGACGTTGGTCGCGAACACGCGTGAGTAACCTTGCTTGACCATCTGCGGAATCATCACCGAGCCGATCGCCGAGGTGTCGGCAACGGAAGAGCCCGAGATGCAGCCGAACAGCGTGCTCGCGAGCACGTTGACCACCGCCATACCGCCGCGGATGAAGCCGACAAACACCTTGGCGAGATTGATGAGGCGGGTCGCCATGCCGCCCTCGGCCATGATCGCGCCGGCGAGGACGAAAAACGGGATCGCCAGCAACGCGAAGTCGTCGGTGCCATCCGATATTTTCAGCATCACCGCCTCGAGCGGGATATCGACGAAGAGCGCGCCGATGATCGCGGCCAGTCCAAGTGCGTAGGCCACCGGCACGCCGAGCGCACTGAGCGCTGCGAAAGAGCCGAGCAGGACCAGGACGTCCATGGCTATTCCAGGTCTGCCGGTTGGTCGCTGTACATGATCGACGTTTTGGGCGGCGGGCCGACCCAGACTTTCTCGATGATGAAGAGCAAGGTGAGCAGCCCAGCGACGGGGATCGGCGCATAGACGATCGCCACCGATAGTGCCGGAAACTCGGCCATGGTCTGGTATTGCGTAATCAGGCAAAGCTGCACGCCATAGCCCAGCATGAAGAGCGCCGTCGCCGCCATGCAGGCGTCCACGCCCCAGAGCATGGCTTTGCGAGCCTTTTCACTCACCGCATCGAGCAGCGCCGCGACCGCGATATGAACGTTGGCGCGATAGACCGCCGCGCCGCCGAGAAACGAGAACATGACCATCATGATGACGGCCGCGGGCTCCGGCCACGCCATCGGATTGTTCATGACATAGCGCATGAACACGCCGGCCGGAATGATCAAAGTGATGACCACGAGCGCGATGCCGGATAACACGACGCAGGCGAGGTACAGCAACTCCATTGCCTGCCGGTATTTTTCTTTCAAGATTAAAACGGGCCACCGATCGATGGGCGACCCGTTCTCTTGGAAGCGCTACTTGGTGTCCTGGATGCGCTTCAAGAGCGCTGCGTACTTCGACCCGTACTTGTCGCGGATCGGCTGCGTGGCATCGAAGAACGCTTTCTTGTCCGCAGTGACGAACTGGATGCCGGCAGCCTTGAGCTTCGACTCCGCTTCCCCCACATAGGCGTCCCACAACTGGCGCTGCTCGAGTTGCGCCTCGCGCGCGACCTTGCGCGTCAATGCTTGATCTTCTTTCGACATCGCTTCCCAATTGCGCTTCGAGAACACGAAAATTTCCGGAATGATCAGGTGGCCGGTGAGGCTGTAGACCTTGCTGACCTGATAGTGGTTCTGCGCGAGCAAGGTGGGAGGATTGTTCTCCGCGCCGTCGACCACGCCGGTCTGCAGTGCGCTATAGAGCTCGTTGAAGCCCATCGCCACGCCGTTGCCGCCCATCGCGTTCATGGTTTCGACGAACAACGGATTGCCCATCATGCGGATCTTCATGCCCTTGAGATCGGCGGGTTTGCTCACCGGCTTATTCGAGTAGACGTTGCGCGTGCCGGCGTCCATCCAGCCCAGCACGATCAGGCGGGAGGTCGGCGCGTTCGATGTGCGCTCCAGCAACTCCTGCCCGATCGGGCCGTCGATTACGCTGCGCATATGCGCTTCGTCGCGAAAGATGAACGGCATGTTGAACACGTTGAGGTCGTCCACCACCGGACCCATCGCGCCGACCGAGATGCGCGCGATCTGCAACGCGCCGACCTGCGCCTGCTCGATCATCTCCTTCTCGCCGCCCAACTGCATAGACGGATACATCTGGATCGAAATGCGGCCCTTGGTCTCCGCCTCCAACTTCTTGCCCATGCGCTGGATCGCTTCAACCGTCGGATAACCAAGCGGATGCACGTCGGAGGCCTTCCAGATCTGCTTCTGCTGCGCGGACACGGGTAGCGCGAAGGTCGCCACGAGGCTTGCGGCGGCGACAGACAACAACATATTGCGATAGAGCATGGTGGTTTCCCTCTCTTGATGACCGAGCGGATAATCTATACTCGGCCGCCTTATTATGTCCAAAATCCTGCTAACGCACTCGCCCGCCACGCTCGCTACCTATTATGGCGAGCGGGCTCTCGCGGGCCTGCGTGCAGTGGGCAACGTCATCCTCAATCCAGCGGAAGCGCCGCTCGAAGGCGAAGCGCTGATTGATGCCGCACGCGAATGCGACCTGATCGTCTCATATCGCCAATCGCCTGGACCGGCGGAGCT
>JANMUI010000185.1:0-2545 GCA_031391405.1 Betaproteobacteria bacterium | reverse complement strand
GCCGATCGGCCGTGATCGAGGTCTATCCCGCACTTTGGAAACACGCCTTTCCCTCGGACGGGCGCACTGCCGACCAGCATGATGCCTACACCGTCGCGGCGTGGTTGCGTCAGGCGGATATCAATGGCCAGCTTGAGAAGTTTCTCAACCCAGCCCTGACGCCCCAAGGGCGTAGCGTGGCCGAAGTCGAAGGATGGATTCTAGGAGTTGGGTGCGGCGTTTGATGGGGAACCTTCACGTGGCCCAGCCCGCGCGCGGCCTTTTTCGCACGGTTCGTCCAGTGGGTAATCTTTGCTCTGTCGCCACGGCGAGACGCAGGTATCGAGCAGGAGTTTCAAGCCGCCGAGTCGACGATCGCCGGTTCGACGCGTTCACGTCCGACCAGGCGGCGCGCGTACACGAGACACGCCCGGATGTCGTCGCCTTCCAGAAACGGATAGTGCTCGAGGATCGACTCCGGCGTCGCGCCTGCCGCCAGCATCCCGAGCAGGTGCTCGACTGCGATCCTGCGACCCCGAATGATCGGCTTGCCGCCGAAGATGGCGGGATTGACGGTGATACGCGTCAACAGGTCGGCTTCGTTCATCACGCAGACTCCGGGTCAAACTACTTAGGTGCATTCTACGCCGTGCGCCGATGAAACTGCGGCGCACCGGCTTGGGTGCAGTCGCCGGGAGATCCACGACTTTCCCCGCTTGAGCGCGACTTCTGTGATGCAAAGCCATCAGCTGGCCCCTACGCCTCACCAGAACCGCTGCGTCGCGATCCGCGCCCCCTCGGCCATTGCCTGGAGCTTGGCAAAGACGATGTCGGGATCGATGCGGGCGGTGTCGACGAAGGTGGAGAAGCCGCAGTCGGACCCGGCGATCACGTTCTCGCGTCCGACCAGGTTCGCATAGCGGCCGATGCGATCGGCGACGAGCTCCGGATGCTCGATGAAGTTCGATTTCGATTCGAGCACACCGGGGATCAGCACCTTGCCGGCGGGCAGCTTCACCGATTCGAACACCCGCCATTCATGCGCATGGCGTGGATTGGCGGCTTCGAACGAGATGCCGGCCGGACGCGCCCGGAAAACCGTCGCCAGGATATCGGCGATCGCCACATCGCGATGATGCGGGCCTTCGTAATTTCCCCAGCAAAGATGCAGGCGCATGCTTGCAGGTGCGATATTGCGCGTCGCGTGGTTGAGCACCTCGACGCGCATGCGCGCCATCTTGAGAAAGCTCGCCGTGTCGAGATCGCCGAATTGGATGTGCCGCCCCATCGCGAGGTCGGGGCAATCGAGCTGCAGGATCAGGCCGGCGGCCGCGATCGCCTCGTACTCCGGGCGCATCGCTTCGGCGATCGCTTCGAGATACGCCTCGTCGCTCGGATAGTGCTGGTTCGCGAAGAAGAGCGCGATGACGCCGGGCGAGGCGGCGCTGAGGAACGCTTGTCCGACCGGCACGCCCGCCGCAGCGATCGCGGCCTGCATGTTGGCGACATCCTCGTCGATGCCGCTTCGATCGGCAAGCGCGATCGGCGCGTTGCAGGCAGGGCGCTTATGCCGCTGCGGCCCACCACCCGCGGCATGGCGCGCGGCGAACCCGGGGAAATCAACCAGGTCGCGGAGCGCGAGCCTCTCGGTCGTGCCGCCGAAACCCGCGAGCCGCCCCTTCACATAGGTCGCGTAGCTAGGTTTGGAGAGCTCTCCGTCGCTCACGATATCGACCCCGGCAGCGCGCTGCCTTGCGACGATCTCGGCCACCGCACGACGGACCCGCGCCGCAAGCGCTACCTGTTCGATCGGCACGCCTTCCTCCTTCGCCCACATCATCTGAAAGAGGTCGTCGGGCCGCGGCAGGCTGCCGGTATGGGTGGTAAGGAACCGCTCGGTCGATGGAATCATGTCTGCTCCTCTTCTGCTATAGACTGAATTGTTCGATGCTGTTCCAACATTAGACACGATCAGGAGGAGACATGAAGCGCAATGTCCAACCGCTCGCGCTGATGCTCTGCATCGCGCTTGCCACCGCCGCCGAAGCGCAGGTGCACGAGCTGAGGGTCTCGCTCTTCACGCCGGCGACGAACGACGTCAATGTCGGGTTCGAAACGATGGCCAGGGCGCTCGAGCAGAAGTCCGGCGGCCGCTTGAAGTTGAACATGTTCCATGCCAGCCAGCTCGGACCGCCGCCGCGACAATATGATCTGGTACGAACCGGCGTCGCCGATCTCGCCTACCACTTGCACGGGCTCACGTCGGGCCGCTTCCCGTTGACCGAGCTGGTCGAACTGCCCGGGGTGATCACGACCACCGGTGCGGCCGCCGGCGCGGCGCTGACCGACCTGCTCGCGGAGCACCTCGCGGCCGAACACCAGGGCACGCGGGTGCTCGGATTCATGGTCGGAGCATCGCTACCGCTGATGACCACGAAGCTCGAAATCCGCACCTTGGCGGATCTGAAAGGCCGGCGCTTCCGGCATCCGGGACCGAGCATCTCGGCGTCGATCGCCGCCGTCGGCGCGGCTCCGGTCGCGATCCAGCCGGGCGAGGTGCATGATG
>JANMUI010000173.1:0-3449 GCA_031391405.1 Betaproteobacteria bacterium | reverse complement strand
CCAGCAATGCCGGCGCGGATCGACTCGAACATCGCTACATGATCGAAGTCGCGAAAACGATCGCAGCAAATGTACACCGTGCTGCCGGCGAACCGCATGATGTAATCGACCTCGCGGCTGCGAAAGTCCACGCTGACCGGGATCGCCACGGCGCCCAGCCGTTCGAGCGCGAAGAAGACGTATGCAAACTCGACCCAGTTGGGGATCTGCACGGTCACGATATCGCCCGCGTTCACGCCAAGCGATCGTAAGCGTGCCGCCATCCGATCCACACCGTGGGCGAGCTCACGATAGCTGAGGCGATGCGTCCCATCGAACAAGGCTTCGCGATCCGGTGTGCTCGCCGCGCGCCGCGCCAGCACTTGGCAGAGCGTCTCGTCGGTCCAGAGGCCGGCGGCGCGGTACTTGCGTGCCATCTCAGGGATGAGTCGGGTTTGGAAAGTCATTGGTTCATCCTATGCGGTCAGCCACTTGCGCCGGATCTCCTCGCCATTCGCGCGGAACTCTTCGCCGGATCCATCATGCACGATCTGGCCTTTCTGCATAACCAGGATCCGATCGCCGACGGCTTCGGTGAGCCGCAAATTCTGCTCCACCAACAGGATGGTCATCCCTTCTTGCGCAAGCTGTCGAATCAGCTTCGATAGTTCGGCGACGATCTTTGGCGCAAGTCCTTGCGAGGGTTCATCGAGCAGCATCACCGTCGGATCGATGACGAGTGCCCGCGCGATCGCGAGCATCTGCTGTTCGCCACCCGACAACGAGGAGCCCGGATTGCGCAGCCGCTCGGCAAGATTCGGGAAAAGCGTGAAGAGCCGCTCTGACGGCCATTGACGCGACGGACGCCGCTGCCCCACCTGCAGATTCTCCGCGACCGTCAGTTGCGGATAGATCTGCCGGCCCTCGGGTACGTAGGCAACCCCGGCACGCGCGATCTCATGCGGTGCGCGACCGGCAATCGAGCGTTCGTCGATGTCGATGCGCCCCCTGCGGGCATCGATGAGACCCATGATCGTCTTCAATAGCGTGGTCTTGCCAACGCCATTGCGACCAACGACGACTGTCACCAGACCAGATCCGGCGGAAAGCGTCACGCCCCGCAGAATGCGGCTCGTGCCATATCCCGCATGCAGATCGTCGACGCGCAGCATCAGTCGATTTCGCCAAGATAGGCGGCCTGCACATCGGGATTGGCGCGCACCTGTTCGGGAATGTCGTCTGCGATCTTGCGGCCACGATGGAGCACCGCGATGCGATCGGCCAGCGCGAACACCACATCCATGTCGTGCTCTACCAGGAGCACTGTCGTACGCGTTTCTCGAAGCACGTTGCGTAACGTCTGGACCGTGTGATGCGTTTCGTCGATTGACATGCCTTGCGTCGGCTCATCCAGAATCAAGAGGCGCGGCGACTGCGCGAGTGCCACTGCAACCTCGACCAGTCGTTGATCGCCATGTGAGAGCTCACCAGCAATCGAATCGGCGAGCGCACCGAGCGCCAATCGTTCGATCGATCGCATCGCGATCGCTTCGCTCTTTGCGCGACAGGCACCGCCGCCGAGCAGTCGCCAACGTCCCGCGAGGCGTGCCTGTGCGGCGACACGAACGTTCTCGCGCACCGTTAGTTGCGGAAACAGCGATGTGATCTGGAATGTCCGCGCCACGCCGCGCGCGGCCACGCGATGGGGGGAGAGCGTCGAGATGTCCTCGCCGCCCAATCGCACCTGACCGGCCGTTTTGCCGATCGAGCCCGCGATCAGATTGAAGAGCGTTGTCTTTCCCGCGCCGTTTGGACCGATGATCGCGTGGATCGTGCCTTCCGCAACTGCGAGATCGACATTATCGACCGCAACGAACGCACCGAACGTGCGTCTGAGCGCGTTGCATTCGAGCAGGTTCATGCGCCCGCTTTCCGCTCGGCTTCAAGCGACGCGCTGGGGGGCTTTCGCCACGCGAAGCGTTTCGCGCCGAGCCCCCAGATCCCTTGCGGGGCGACGATGACGAACACGACGAAGATGAGCCCGAGAAAGAATCCCCAACTATTGGTGATGGCCGATAGCTGATGTTCGAGCGAGAACATTGCGAGCGCACCCAGTATCGGTCCAATGAGTGTTCCCGCGCCTCCTACAACGGTTATGACCAGCACGTGACCGGACACCGTCCAGAAAAATAGCTCGGGTGATACAAAGCCCGCGAAGCCCGCGTATAGCGCACCAGCCAAGCCGGCGAGGGCGCTCGAGAGCGCGAACACGATGATGCGATACGCACGGACGTTGTATCCGAGTGCTTCGGCCCGTTGCTCGCTTTCGCGAATGCCGATCACCGCCGTGCCGACCGGCGAGCGCACGAACGCGCGACAGAACAGGAAGCAGGCGAATAGCGTGACGAGCGCCAAGTAGTAATAGCCGGGCTTGGAGGCGAACCAATCGATCGCGAACGGTCCGGCAACGCGCTTGATGCCGGGCAGCCCGTCGGAACCTCCCGTGACACCCTGCCACTTGTAGGCGACGGCATACCCTAGTTGTGCGAAGGCCAAGGTCAGCATCGCATAGGCCACGCCGGTACCGCGCGTGCAGAGCCATCCGACCGGTATTGCGATGGCGAGCGTTGCAAACATGCCGCCGGCCAGGGCCCACGGTAACGCCCATTGCAAGTGGATGAGAATCAGCGCGGTTGCGTATGCGCCAAACGCATAGGCGCCCGCGTGGCCAAACGAGATCATGCGCGCGTAACCCACCTGCAAGTCGAGGCTCATCGCGAACAGGGCGAGTATCAGCGCCTCGGTGAAAAAGTGAAGTACGAATCCGTCGGTCGCAAGCGGCAGCAACGCGGCGATGCCCAACACGGCTAGTGCCGTGGCGAAGAAGCGCCGATCGTTGCGCATGACTAGTCTTCCGCGCCGAAGAGTCCGCCGGGGCGAATCAGCAGCACCAGGATCATCAATGCGTAGGTGGCGCCCAGCGCGAGATCGGGAAAGTAGAAGTTGCCGAATGTCTGCGAGAAGCCGACGAGGAGGCTTCCCACTGCCGAGCCGACAAAGCTGCCCATGCCGCCGATCATCACGATCACGAAAGCATCGATCACCACCAGCGTGCCCATCCCCATGAAGGCGGTGATGAGCGGGGTCGCCAGCACACCGCCCAGCGCCGCGAGTGCGCAGGCGATACCGAACACGCCGCGCCGAATCCATCGCACGTCAAGGCCGAGTGCATGCGTCATGGTTGGGTTCTGCGCGGTGGCGCGAATCAACAATCCCGCGCGGGTATGCATGAGAAACGCCCAAATACCAACCGCAATCCCGAATCCTGCGCCGATCAGAAACAGCCGGTAGACCGGAAATGGTTCACCGATGATTTCGACGACCCCCGCAAGCGACTCCGGTAGGTCGACATGCCGGCCATCCGGCCCCCATACAAAACGAATCGCTTCGGTAAGCATGAGCGCGAGCCC
>JANMUI010000171.1:0-3220 GCA_031391405.1 Betaproteobacteria bacterium | reverse complement strand
ATGAATCCGAACGCCTCCATCCTTCTGATGAGCACCTGTCATGAATAACCTATCGCGAGAGCGCCCGCCCGCACCGCCTCCCGATGCGACGTCAAAGACACCCGCCAGAATGCCGGCGCAGTCTGCGGTGGGCGCAGGGCGGCTGATCGGCGTGATACTGGCTGCAATGGGGGTGGGCGCATCCGCGCTCCAGCTGTTTCTCGCGCGTGCCGCCGAGTCCGCAAGCGTAATCATGCCGGCATGCGCGCTGCTCGCTACGCTGGCGATATTCATCTATCTGAGCTGCGGCATGCGATTGGGCCGGCCTACCCCTGAGGAGGGCATTGGCCAAAGCAGCCCGGACCCGGCCCCGATCGACGATGTGGTAACCCTGCAGGCGACGTTCGATCGATTACCGGCCATGATCGCGTATGTCGATTCCGCCGGGCGCTATCGTTTGGTCAACGAAATGCTCGCGCGTTGGATGGCCCGACAGCCGAGCGAAATCATCGGCAAGACCGGAGCAGAGGTCGTCGGGCCGTTCAAAGATGTCGACGCCTGTAAGCACTTCGACGCGGCGTTGGCCGGCACGCCGGCCAAGTTCGAGTGGGACTATGTCCATCCGGACCGCGGACCGACCCGCCTGCAGACCGAGCTGATTCCGCACCGCGCGGAAGGCGGGAGCACCGACGGGTTCCACATGTTCACGCTTGATGTGACCGATCAGGCCCGGGCGTTCGAAGCCACACGCCGCGCCGAGCGTCGAGTCCGCATCATCATGGATCAGATTCCGGTGACGATCACGTACATCGATGCCGATTATCGATATCGTTATATCAACCGCGCCCAGGAGATGTGGCTCGGCAAGACCTTCGACGAAGTCGTCGGGCGTGGGGTGCAAGAGGTTGTCGGCGAGACGGTCTGGGCAGATATTGAACCCAAACTCAGAGCCGCCCTAGCCGGAGAGACGGTCCAGATCGAACGGCAGCGCGTCGATCGCTCGGGGAATCCCGTGTGGCATTCGGGACGGCACGTCCCGGACATCAATGAGGAAGGGGTAGTGGTGGGCACCTATACGGTGTTCTTCGACATCACCCAACGCGCCCTGGCCGAGCGCGCGCTGCGGGACAGCGAGAACGAATTGCGCGGCGCAAAAGAAGCGGCGGAGGCGGCGAGCAAAGCCAAGTCACAGTTCCTCGCCAATATGAGCCATGAGATCCGCACGCCGATGAACGGCGTGCTCGGCATGGCCGAACTGATGCTCGACACGAAGCTCGACGCCAAGCAGCGCCGTATCGCACAGACAATCCATCGCTCGGGTGGAGCGCTCCTTGGCATCATCAACGACATTCTGGACTTCTCCAAAATCGAAGCGGGCAAGATGTCGCTCGAGCACATCGACTTCGATCTGCGGCAGCTCGGTGAGGAGGTCCTTGAGCTGTTGGCCGACCGCGCGGCGCACCGAGGGCTCGAGCTGACCTGCCAGATCGCGGATGAGCTCGGCTCGGCGTTCGCCGGCGATCCGCTGCGGTTGCGGCAGGTCCTGACCAACCTAGTAGGCAATGCGGTCAAGTTCACCGAGCGTGGTGAGGTGTCGGTCGATATTTCGCCCGCGCCGGCCGAGCAGTTGCGTGCACGTGAAGGCAATGCCGAGGGGATGCCGAGCGCGGGCATTCTCGTCCGCGTGCGCGACACGGGGATCGGTATGAGCGAGGAGACGTTGGCGCGCCTCTTCGCCGCCTTCACCCAGGCCGACGGATCGACCACCCGTAAATTCGGTGGCACCGGGCTCGGCCTCGCGATCTCCAGGCAGCTCGTAGAGATGATGGGCGGCTTTATCGGTGCGGAAAGTCAAGCCGGCAAGGGCTCCACATTCTGGTTCACGGTACGGCTGGACGCGGCCAAAGGGGTCATCGAGAAACGCCCGACGATCCCCGCATTGATTGGCGTGCGCGCATTGATCGTCGAGGACAATTCGACCAATCGGGCGATCCTGCAGCATCAGCTCGGCGCGCTTGGCATGCGGATCGACGCGGCCGAGCATGGCGGGCGCGCGCTGGAAGTCCTGCGCCGGGCGGCAAGCCGCGGCGAGCCGTACCAGCTCGTCGTAACGGATCAGAAGATGCCGGTGATGGATGGCCTCATGCTCGCCAAGGCGGTGCGAGCCGATCCCATGTTATCGGATGTGCCGATCATCCTTCTCACGTCGGTCGAGTCCGTCGACTTGGCAGTTGCCGCCCGCGCTGCGGGAATCGCGGCGCACCTCGCCAAACCGGTGCGTCAGAGCGAGCTTGTCCGCGCTATCGCCAACGCATTGCGCATCGATTGCGACGCGGCCGATGGTGCGACAGGCAAGCATGTCACGCTGGCGGAATTGGGTGCACGTGTCTTGCTGGTCGAGGACACCGCGGTCAACCAGAGCATCGGTGTCATGATGCTGGAGGCATTGGGTTGTGGCGTCGCCTGCGCCGAGGACGGATCGATAGCGGTGCGACTCACCAACGAGGAGCACTTCGATCTGATCCTCATGGACTGCCAGATGCCCGTGATGGATGGCTATGCCGCGACCGCGGAGATTCGCGCGCGCGAGGCGAGCGTTGCACAATGGCCAGGCCACCACGGGGTGCGGCGCGTTCCAATCATCGCCCTCACCGCACACGCCATGGAGGGTGACCGCGAGCGTTGCTTGGCTGCCGGGATGGATGACTATCTGACCAAGCCCTACAGCCGGCAGCAACTCGCCAGTGTTCTGGCGCGCTGGCTGCGCCGCAAAAGCGAAGCCGCCGCAAGCGCCGAGGTGAAGCCCGAAACGCGAATCGAGGTGGTGAAGCCCGACGAAGTTCTCATCGATCCGGCGGCGATCGCGGTGATTCGCCAGCTCCAGCAGCCGGGCGCGGCCGACGTTATCGCCCGCGTCGTACAAACTTACTGCACGGACGCGCCTAAGCTGATCGAGCGCATGAGGAGCAGCCTACGAAGCGCGGACGCTGAGGGCTTGAATCGGGCCGCGCACTCGCTCAAATCATCCAGCGCGAGTGTCGGCGTAAAGAACGTAGCGAGCCTCGGCAAGGAGATCGAAGCGCGCGCCAAGGCGAAGGATCTCGCCCACCTCGAATCGATGATAGCCACGATCGAAATGGAGTATGTGCGGGGCGAGAAGGCATTGCGCGAACTGGTCAGGTCGGAGTTGGCCGTAGCGTAGATCGAACTTCAGCCGTCCGCCCCGCTGCGCCCTTCGACA
>JANMUI010000154.1:0-2992 GCA_031391405.1 Betaproteobacteria bacterium | reverse complement strand
ACAGCAATTTCTTGAAGATCGCGCTACGGATCAATGTGCAGCGAAACTAGCAGGCCATTGAATTCCAATGATTCCTCTGCGTCCTCTGCGTCCCCTGTGGTTCATGACAGACTTCTTCTACCAAAGACCCTTCAAACGGCCCCCGTCGAGATTGAGCGACACGCCCGTGATATAGCTCGCCCGCGCGGAGCAAAGAAATACAATCGCGTTGGCCAGCTCCTCGGGCTTGCCGAATCGATTCAGTGCGTTCTTGCGCGCGGCCAGTCGCCGTGCGTCTTCTTCGCTCTTCACATTCAACTCCGCCGCGAGCCCTTGCGCGTTGCGCCGCCACATGTTCGTGTCGACCCAGCCCGGACACACGGCATTAATGAGAATGTTGTCCTCGCCGAACTCGGTCGAGAGCGACTTGGTGACATTCAAGAGCGCGCTATTGGTGATGCCGCTGCCGAACATGTACGGATCCGGTTCCTTGCCGGCGCCGCCGATGATATTGATGATGCGGCCCCAGCCCGCGGCCTTCATCATCGGCACCACCAGCCGGATCGCGCGCAAGAAGCCGAACAGCTTGGTCTCGAGTTGCTCGTGCAGCCCCGCTTCAGTGAGCGCCGCGAATCGACCGGAATACATCTGCCCGGCATTGTTCACCAGAATGTCGACCGCGCCGAAACGCTGCTTCGCGGACTCGACCAGCCGCGCGATGTCCGCTTCCTTCATCGTATCGGCGACGACTGCATGAACGTCGCCGCCGGTCGCTTGCGCAAGCTCCGCACGGGTGCGCTCGAGGGTCTCTGCGTTGCGACCACAGATGATGACGCGCACACCCTCCTCCAGAAACTGTCGCGCCGTCTCACGACCAATGCCGTGACTGCCGCCGGTTACGATCGCCGCACGTCCTTTGATGCCGAGATCCATTTTCGTTACTCCGTTATTCCGCCTTGATGCCTGCGGCGCGCATCACTTCGCCCCAGGTGCGAACTTCATTTGCCACGTACCGGCCGAACTGGGGTGGCGTCATGCGGCCCGGCTCGGCCAGGTTGAGCGCCAGAATCTCCTTCACCTTCGGTTGCTCCACGGCCTTTGCAATCTCCGCATGCAGGCGCTCGACGATCTCACGCGGCGTGCCCGCGGGTGCCCATAGGGCGGAGTAAAAACCGTGATCGAACTCGCCGACCGTCTCGGCAACCGTCGGCAGGTCACCAAGCTGCACAGTGCGCTTCGCAAATGTCGTGGCGATCAGCACCAGCTTGCCGGCCTTGGCTTGCGGGATGGCGGCAGGCGCCGTCGAGAACGAGATGGCCGTGTCCCCCGCGATCACCGACGTTGCGGCCTGAATGCTCCCCTTGAATGGAATATGCGCGAGCTCGATGCCGACCATGCGCTGCAGGCGCTCCGCCGCCAAATGGTTGATCGCTCCATTTCCCGACGATGCGTAATTGAGCTGGCCCGGCTTCGATTTCGCGAGCGCGATCAGTTCCGGAAGGGTGCGAACATTCAGGCCCGGATTCGCAACCAGAATCATCGGTGAGCCCGCCACCAAGGTTATCGGCTCGAAATCCTTCAGCGTGTCGTACGGCAATTTGCTATAGAGATTGGCCGAAATGGAATGGCTCGCGACATCGTGCATCAACAGCGTGTAGCCGTCGGGCGAGGCTTTCGCGACGAGTCCGGCGCCGAGTGTCCCGCCGGCGCCGGGCCGATTCTCCACGAGCACGGGCTGACCGAACGCATCGGTCAGATGCAAGGCAACCGCGCGTGTAATGACATCGGTGATCCCGCCGATCGGCCATGGAATGACTATGCGAATCGGCTTCGTTGGATACGACTGGGCCAGCGCGGTGAAAGCGACTGCGCCCAACAACATTGCAACCGCCATGGGTCCTGCGATGCGAAAAACCTTCATCGGGCCTCCGTCTGGTGAGCGTTTTGATCGGACCGGTATAGTTTGCACCCGCTTTCCCATCCCTGCGCAACCACCTCACGGCATGGAGCAGATTCGCAACCGATGCGACCTCATGCGGGAACCGAATCACGCGGATCGAATGGGAGTAGAGTTATAAGCCCCTCACACAGGAGACTAGTCATGCGCACCAATTACACCTTGGCTGTTCTTGCGGCGGTGACCCTCTTTTTTGCGCCTTCAACGAGTAGCGCGCAAGACAAACCGAATTCAATTGGCGCGGGCAAACCAAACGCCGGTGCGTCGTCAACGTCGAAGCCAACCAAATCCGCCAAGCCCGCGCCATCGCCGGCCAACGGCGTGAATTCGAACGCCGCAACAGAGCGGCCCGGCACCGGCACTCCATCCGCAGCCCAGACTGCTCCAACAGAAGAGCGCACCGAAAGGTCTTGTCACAGCAGAGACAGTGACGCCTGACAAGGCCTTCATGAAGACGCGGCAAAACCGCGGGACTGCAGCGCGGCGTTGACCCCAAGGCGTCCACCCGCACCATCGCGGCACTTCATCGCGCGACAGTCGCCGGCACGCTAGACTGGCTGCCATCGCATCCGATTCGAGGGCAGCCATGATCGATCTCAAAGGCGTGGTCCACTTCAGCATCCCGGTGAGCGACCTCGCGGCGAGTCGCACGTTCTACACCGAGATCGTCGGCCTGCAACTCGTCAATGACGGATCCGCCTTCGGCATGGTGTTCCTGCGCGCGGGGGACGACCACGTGATTCTCACCAGGAGCGACGCGTCATTGCAACGTAGCGCCGCAGACAGCCGGCGGGCACACCACGCGTTCAAGGTGGATGCCGCGAAGTACGATGAAGCGAAGCGCTTTCTCGCCTCGAAGGGCGTCGAGGTGTTCGAAGAGGATGACCGCAAGAAAGGTGTCTTCGTCGGACGGCAGTGCTATTTTCGCGACCCTGACGGCACCGTCCTCGAATTGTCGGAGTGGGATGGCACCAGCATTCTCGATTGAGAGGAATATGCGTCGGCTCGCGCTTGCCCTGATCGCGAGCTTCGGCATCATCGTGCGCGAAACCAACA
>JANMUI010000130.1:0-3765 GCA_031391405.1 Betaproteobacteria bacterium | reverse complement strand
GATCATGGCAGCGTGGGACACCGCGCCCGATGATGCGCCCAACATCGAGTGGGCGCGCAGCGCGTGGCGTGCGTTGCGGCACTACTCCACCGGCGGCACCTATGTGAACTTCTTGACCGAGGATGACGGCGACGAGCGCCTGCACGCTGCCTACGGCGCCAACCATGCGCGGCTGGTGGACGTGAAGACCGCATGGGACCCGGAGAATCTGTTTCGTTGCAACAAGAACATTGCCCCGCGGGGCTAGGCGGTGCGCCGGAACTTTGCTACGGTCGGGCCCACGAACGCGGCCGGCTGCAAGGATAAGCGCATAGCTCGTCGACGCTAGAGCCGCGCCTGGAACAACCACGAGCTTTGCGACGGGTCGTCGGTGTCCGTGACCATGCAAACGGCGATGCCAAGGTCGTCCACTCTTACGTCGATGCCTTCGACCTTGACAGGCGGCACGAGCCGATGGAGCGCTATCAGATTGTCCCGTGCAGAAACGAGCCCTACCGCCGACCCGATGCACGGACCGTCCGCATGGCTGTCACGCGTGTTCTCGGCGTCGGCCGTAAAGAGCCACCTGCCATCGGGCAACGCGGCGCCATCGGTGAACCCGAGATTGACCCCGTCGAGTGAGGCGAGCGGGAATCGCCGTATCGAGGTCGGCTTGACGTTCGACCCTTCGCCGTCGATCAGGGCAAGCAAAACACGTAACGGGTAGCGGGCAACCGCGTTATCGGTTTTACCCGCAACGCCGCGGTTGAGCAGAACCAGCTCATCGCCGACGATCATCGCGCCTTCGATGTTGATTGCGCCCAGCAGCGCGGTGAGCGACTCGTACAACGGCGACAAGTCGAAGTGGCGAAAGTGCTGCAAAGGCTCACAGTTGATGCCGAGTGGGATCACGACGCCGCCGTTGCGGTTGTGTCGCGATCCTGAGCCGAACGCGATCAACGCAGCAGGAGACGAAGCACTTATTGCGGGCAGTAAGAACAGCGTTTCGAAATCCGGTTTGCGTTGCTTCCGCGCATCCTTTGATTTAGGCAGATCACCCGGCAGAATCCGATGCAGCGCGCCGAACGGTTGCTGATCGCGGAACACCGCCAAGTGGTGTTCGTCATCGGCGATCACGTAAGCGTGGCCGTTCAGACACACCAGCCCGCTGGCGGCGCTCACATGGTGCTGCCCGCGCGGATGGATTGCCGGGTCGGTCGTGAGCGAACGCAGCGGGTGGGCTACCAGCGCGGGTGAGGTGAAGGTGCCTGTTTTCACCGGGCTAGATTACCAGCCCCTGAACGTGGAGCGCGCAATCCACTCCGCCATCGACGGGCCCGTGCGTAGTCGACCGGGAAAACCGGTGCTTCCAGACGTCTACTTGAGCTGTTCGGCAACCTTATCGATCCCCGCTCTAACGCAGGCTTCGCCGGGTGCAGAAGATTGGTCAGGGCTCGGCTATGCTCGTCCGTAATTAGAGCGGGCGGCAGGCCGGGTAGCCTTCACAACGCATCGCTTTTTGTTCCGAAAAGTATCCTGCTACGGCCTGCCCTCGACGGCGACGATGCGGAACTTGGCGTATTTGTCGCCGATCTTGCGGTTATCCTGGTACTCCTTTGAGGAATGCCAAGCCTTGGCGTTCTCCATGGTCTCCCACTGCTGAATGGCAACGCGTTTCGCCGGCGCGCCTTCGAATACGATGCCGTTGCTCGCGGCAATCAGCTTGCCGCCTTTCTCCTTGATCAGCGCCTGCGCCTTCGGCGCATACTCCTTCATGTACGCGTCGTTGTTGCTGACGTCGATCTCGGCGATGGTGTAGACCGGCGGCTTCCCCTGCGCGTGCAGCGTGTGAATGCTAAGGGCTCCGAGCCCGAAGCCTGCGATGACGGCCAACGCGATGCTTGAACGAGTCTTCATGGCACCGGCGCTTATGTCGGGCCGCGAGCCGTTCAGCCAGGGTACATGCAGCTTGCGACAAGAAAAGAGAGCAGAAGAATTCGACAAAACACTCCGATGCAGCTCCTCACCCACCGCGGTCTGTGCGTAAGGACGAACGTAGATGGACAGGTCGGACATCTTGGGGGTGGTTTCAGAAATGGAGTACTGTTTGACCAGCAACGACCTTCTCAGCTCATTTCTGAATTCATACGTAGCACGGCAGGTTTCCACAAGGCGGCCGTCGCGAGTCCGGCCGACTCCTTGGAAGTATCAGGACCACCCGCGAATTCGATTGGTCGGAATACTGTGGACTGACGCCTGACGAAGGTCTCATCTGAAGGTCTTCGGCACCCCGAAACATCGGTATCAACGTCAGAAAAAATCTGGCGTCCTTCCGCCCTTCAACGTCACGCCATCGTCTGTTGATGCCCTATCACGATCGATCCGCCCCGAAATGCCGATCGACCATCGCGAGGTATCGTTCGCGCGTGCCGATGTCCAAAAACGCCGCTTCGAATCCATTCCGCGCAAGTTGATGGACTTGCTCACGCGTGAGCGACAACGCTTCCACAGTCGCGAGGAAGTTCTCGTTCATGTAGCCACGGAAGTACGACGGATCGTCCGAATTGATCGTCACGCGCACGCCCGCGCCAAGCAGTCGCTTTAGGTTGTGCGAGGCGAGATCCGGAAATACTCGCAGCATCAAGTTCGAGAAAGGGCACACCGTAAGCGGAATCCCACTTTCGGCCAAACGCGCCACCAGTGCGGTGTCCTCTTCGCAACGCACACCGTGATCCACACGGTCGACTTTCAGAAAATCGATCGTATCCGCCACATAGGCGGCGGGGCCCTCTTCGCCCGCGTGCGCGACGGTCTTCCAACCCAGTGAGCGGGCGTGCTCGAACACGCGCGTGAACTTTGGCGGCGGATTGCCGACCTCCGGACCACCGAGTCCTAATCCAGCGACACGGTCGCGATACGGTCGCGCTTGTTCGATCATCGCGAACGCATCGTCTTCGCTCCACTGGCGTTGCAGCCCGACGATAAAACGCGTCGTCATGCCGAATCGCCGCTCGCCGTCCTTGAGCGCGGCGTCGATGCCCTCAAGCATCGCGCCGAATGAAACGCCGCGCCGGATATGCGCTTGCGGACTGATGAAGACTTCGGTGTGTACGACGTTCTCAGCGTGAATGCGTATGAGATAGGCCGCGGTCATGTCGTAAAAATCGCGCTCCTGCAGCAGCACCGTGAGTCCCGCGTAGTACACGTCGAGAAACGATTGCAAGTTGGTAAAGTCGTAGGCGGCCTGCAAGGCTTCCTCCGATTCATAGCGAAGCTTGATGCCGTTGCGCGCCGCAAGCTTGAACATCAGGGCAGGCTCGATCGAGCCCTCCAGATGCATATGCAACTCCGCCTTCGGCATGGTGGCGATCAGGCGATGCAGCGAGCCCATGGGTGGCTGTCCGGTTGAACGAAGCGACGAAAAGCGTAGCATAGCGCCGCGTACGCGCGAGTTGTTCGCGCATCCGTCGATTCGGGGAGGAATCAAGAATGGCTCACAGGTCTTCACAGGCGACGCGCCGTCTGATAGGCACGATCATAGGCGCGTTGGTGGCGCTTGGTATGGCAACCGGCGCCGCGTTCGCGCAGCAAAAGCCGCTCAAGAAAGTGCGCATCGCGGTGGGAACGACGAATCTCAACATCGCCTATCCCTGGCTCATGATGCCGCTTGCGCTCGACTACTGGAAGGCCGAAGGCCTGGAGGTCGAGGTCTTGCCGGTCGGCGCCTCGTTGCAAGCGCTGCAGCAGATGGTGGCAGGCAATGCCGAATTCGCGCAACTTAATTCC
>JANMUI010000126.1:0-14083 GCA_031391405.1 Betaproteobacteria bacterium | reverse complement strand
CTGCAGCAGACGCGGATGGATCAGGCGCCGGGGCGCGCGCGCGTGGACGTGAACGGGGATGCCGGTGGCATCCAGGCGATCAACATCCTCAGACGCTCGATCGAGGCGGAGAAGACGTTGCGGGTTGCGGCTTGAGACGTCTTACTTGAACCGCAAAGGACGCAATGGACGCAATGGGATAGCAGGTCCCGGTCGATGCTCTTTGTACCGAAGCCGATCGATCGCGCTCGTATTTCGCGTCCGAGAGGTCGTGCTGCCGGATCGCGATAATTCTCTATGGGCGTCTGGCAACACGCTCCGTGTGGTCGGCGTTCAAAATAGAAAAACAGCTCCAGCGCCACCGAGAAATGACTTGTCCAATCGGTTGCCGCCGATACCGGTTGCGCTGCTCTTCTCGAATCGCGCCCCGACCGCAAAGGTATTCCCATCTGCGTTCAGCGCGATCGCACCACCGAAGATGTTCTCTGCAAACGTATTCGAAGCCTTGACGTAGGCTTGCTGCGACCAAGATGTGCCGGTTCGCGAGAACACGTAGGCGGCACCCGAACGCCCTGCGGTATTGTCGCTTTGGCTTCCGTTGATGCCGGTGGCAGCGCTGCTCTCGCTCGGCGACCCGACCGCGAGGATATTGCCGTCTCTACTCAGTGTGAGCGCGAAACCAAACTGGTCACCGGGCCCTGTGTTCGATGCTTTGACATAGGCTTGCTGTGACCAAGTCGTGCCGGTTCGCGCAAATACATAGACCGCGCCTGCCTCCGGAGCGGCATTGCTGGTTTGATCTCCGCCGATGCCAGTGGCGGCGCTGTCTTCTTCTACGGCCCCAACGGCGAGGGTATTGCCATCCCCGCTCAGCGCCAGTGCGGAGCCGAACAAGTCCGCTGGCCCGGTATTCGACGCCTTGACATATGCCTCTTGTGACCAGGTGACGCCGGTTCGCGAAAACACGTAGACGGCACCCGTCGAGAGAGTGGCGTTGTCATCGGCCTGGCTTCCGCCGATGCCAATGGCCGAGCTATCCTCATCCGTCGCGCCGACAGCAAGCGTGTTGCCATCCCCGCTCAGCGCGAGCGTCTTGCCGAAGCGGTCAAACGCCCCGGTATTCGAAGCCTTCACATAGGCCTGCTGCAACCACGACGTGCCGGTTCGAGAGAACACGTAGACAGCCCCCGCAAAGGGCGCGGTGTTGTCGGCTTGATCCTGATTGATGCCGATGGCGGCGCTGCTCTCCTGACTGGCTCCCACTGCGAGCGTATTGCCATCCCCACTCAGCGCCAGCGCCTCGCCGAAGGCATCGGGTGCGTCTGCGTTCGACGCCTTGAGATAGGCCTGTTGCAGCCAGGCGGTGCCGGTTCGCGAAAACACGTAGACGGCACCGGAGCCCTGGGCGGTGAAATTATCCTGTATCCCGTTGATCCCCCGGGCGTTGCTGCTTTCTCCCGATGCTCCAACCGCCAGAGTGTTGCCGTCACCGCTTAGCGAGAGCGCGATACCAAAAAAAGCAAGTGTCCGCGTGTTCGATGCCTTCAGATAGGCCTGCTGTGTCCAGGTTCCGCCAGTTCGGGAGAACACATAGACCGCGCCCGCATGCGGGGCTGTTTCGTCGGCTTGGTTGCCACCAATGCCGGTAGCCGCGCTTCTTTCCCCGGGCGCACCGACCGCGAGTGTGTTGCCATCGCCGCTCAGCGCGATGGCCGCACCGTAGAGGTCTGACGCCCCGGTATTCGATGCCTTGAAATACCCGATCGCGTCGAGCATCGAACCGAGGATCCCCACCTCGTTCGAGGGCGTGCAACCGACCGCGTTGCAAGCATCGACGCGCAGGCGACCGTTCACCCAGTCAGTCCGATGAACTGTAACGGGCATAGCGGCGGCGGTACTTCCGGCGGGAAGGTCGGCGCCGATCTGTGTGAATGCCGCCGTCGCGTTCGGCTTGAAGAGGAGCTTGAACGTTGTGGCGTCAGGAATGGCGCCCCAAGCGAGATTGACCTGCTTGACGCTGGCCTTTGCAGCCGTGACGCTCGCTGCAGTGGGCGCCGTCGGGGCGGGTGGGGCAGGCTGCGTTGAGCTGGTTGACGCGGGCGGTGCATCCCCGCCACCGCCACCACCGCCACCACATCCGACAATCGCGAACAATGCGAATAGCATCAGGACGAGGTGCAGGCCAACGGACCGGGAGGGTGGGCGAAACATATTTTTCTCCGTCTTTTTCTAGCGAATATCTGCCGCTTGGTAATTGATATTCGATTGATGACCAAGCGTTGGATTGCGTCGCGGCAGGTCGAGACTATCGCCAACCGCGCCGCTCAATGTCTTCGCACGGCCTGATGACGCCGTAGTTCAATATAACATTTTCGTCCTTCGCCTCTTTTCGATTGCGTCCGATCGCCTGCGGTCAATGCACGACCGATCCGCCGTCCACCACGATGCATTGCCCGGTCATGAAATCGCTGTCCGCGCTGCACAGGTAGACCATTGTTCCGGTCAGATCTTCCGGTACCTGCTCCCGGTTGATTGCGCGCGTGGCGGCGTTGGCGTTGATCATCGCTTGTGTCCATTCGGCGTTCGATTTCACGCCTTCGCTCACCGTGAGACCCGGAGCGAGTGAGTTCACGCAAATCCCGTCGTTCCCGAGCTCGCGTGCCATGCATCGCGTCATCCCCACCACCGCGGCTTTCGACGTGACATAGTGCATCAGCATCGGCGTGCCCTTGAACACGGTGCCCGATGCGATGTTGACGATCTTGCCGTACTTGTTCTTGCGCATCTCCGGCACGGCGGCCTTCACGCACTCGAACACGCCGCGTACATTGACCGCCATGATCCGGTCCCATTCTTCGCTCGATATTTCCATGAAATGCTTCTGGTGGAGCGCTGCGAACAATGCGGCGTTGTTGACCAGGATGTCGAGTTTCCCGTAGGCCTTCACCGTGCTCGCCACCATCGCTTGCACGGATTTCGGATCAGCGACATCGCAAGTCACCGCAATTGCCTGCCCACCCGCCTTCTTGATTTCTTCCACGATGGGCTTGGCATCCAATATGTCGGCGGCGCATACCCGTGCACCGGCAGCAGCAAGGGCTCTCGCATAAGCGGCGCCGATGCCGCGCGCGCCACCAGTGACGATCGCCACGCGTCCTTCGAGTCGTTTGGTCATTTGAATTGCCTCCGGCTGTAGAAGTGAATAGGAAGACACTCGAATAGCATACGTGATTTGCAATGATCCTCCGGTGCGCTTCGAATCACGGCAATTCACCCAAAGATTTCGTACGAACAAGGGGAGGCTTGTTGGGGTGAAGGGGCCCCAACCCCTCCACACCCCCTGGTATATCCCCCGAAGGAACAAGGAAGCTCCGCCCCCTTGTTGATCCCCTCCATAGCTGAGTTTCGCTGCTAGTCGCGATAGGGTAACCTGCTTGACCCGAGTACACCACGAAGGCGACCACCATGGACTTAGGAATCAGCGGTCGCAAGGCGATCATCTGTGCATCCTCCAAGGGCCTCGGCCGCGCGTGCGCGACGTCGCTTGCTCGCGAGGGGGTCATCATCTATCTCAACGCGCGCAACGAAGCCGTGCTGAACAAGACGGCGGAAGATATGCGCTCGGAAACCGGTGCGACAGTGCACACGGTGGCGGCGGACATCAATACCGAGGAGGGCCGCGCCAAGCTGATCGCGGCCTGCCCGACGGTTGATATCCTGGTCAACAACAACGCGGGTCCGCCACCCGGGAAGATCGAAGATTGGGATCGCAAGGCCTGGAACGGCGCGATCGAGTCCAACATGCTCGCGCCGATCTTCATGATTCAGGCGGTGGTGCCGGGCATGCGCACGCGGAAATTCGGCCGGATCATCAACATCACGTCGGCCATGGTGAAGTCGCCCCGCCCGGCGATGGGTCTATCGACCGCCGCCCGCGCCGGCTTGACGGCGTTTTCCAAGTCGCTCTCGATCGATGTCGCGGCTCAAAACGTCACGATCAACAACCAGCTCCCCGAGCGCATCGACACCGATCGCCAGAAGGTCATGGCCGAACGGATGGTGAAGGAGTCCGGCATCACCTATGAAGAGGCGCGCAAGCGCATCGCCGAGTCGATCGCGGCCAAGCGCCTCGGGCATCCGAAGGAATTCGGGGATGCGTGCGCCTACCTGTGCAGTGTGCAGGCGAGCTTCATCTCGGGACAGAACCTGCAGATTGACGGTGGGTCGTATCCGGGGCTGGTGTAGGGAACCATTTGAACCGCAGGGGACGCAGGGGACGCAGGGGAAGGCGTTTTACATACAGTGTTCGCGCCGTTTATGTGACGAGTTGTTCGGAAAATCGATCAATTCCGCCCGTGACCATTGCTCGGAAGCTCAACGACGTGCTTCCACTGCGTCCCGTGCGTCCCCTGTGATTCAAAGATTGCGATCAACGAGGTCTAGGCTCACTCCACCTTGACATCGTGATCCTTCACGATCTTCGCCCACTTCGCTTTCTCGGTGCTGACGAATCGTGCAAGCGCCTCGGGTGCCATCGGAATCGCCTCGGCGCCTAGATCGCTCAAGCGCTTCTTCATTTCAGGTTCGCCCAGGATCCGCGACAGCTCGCTGCTCAGCCTTGCCACGACTTCCTTTGGCGTCCCTTTGGGACCAAAGAGAGCCTGGTACTGCCCGGCAAAGAAACCCGGATAGCCGAGCTCGGCGACGGTGGGGACATCAGGAATGAATGACAACCGGTTCGGGCTCATCACGCCCAACAGACGAAGCTTGCCGCCCCTTACGAACGGATAGGTCGAGATCATCGCAATGGCGAGCGCATCGGCTTGGCCCGATGCAACGTCGGCCAGGGCGGGGGCGCCACCTTTGTACGGAATGAATGTCCAAGTCACCCCCGCACGCGCACCCATTTCGACGCCGGCCAAATGCGATGCACTGCCGTTGCCAAGGTGCGCATAGTTGACCTTGCCCGGATTCGCTTTGGCGAACGCGAGAAGCTCCGCGAGGGTCTGCGCCTTGAAATTCGGATTGACTGCCACGCCGTGCGGTGAATTCACGAGCATCGTTATCGGCGTGAAGTCTTCGATCGGGTCAAAGGGCAGCTTCGGATACACAGCGGGGCCGATGGTAAATGTGCTCAGATCGGCGTGTATGAGGGTGTAGCCATCCGCCGGCGCCTTGGCAACGAAATCGGCACCGATGTTGCCGTTCGCGCCGGCTCGGTTCTCGATCAGGAACGGCTGGCCGAGCGATTCCTGCAGTCGTGCGCTGAGGATCCTGCCGACGATATCGGTGGCGCCCCCCGCCGGGAACGTAATGACGACGCGCACGGGCTTGACGGGATAGGTTTGTGCATGCGCCAGGAAGGCACCCGTTAGGAAGCCAAAGGCGAGAAGGGCAGCGGTGCATCGAGTCGTTACAGTCTTCATTCTTGTCGTCCTGGTGGTGTCGTAATCAACGCGATAGGGCCAAATTCAGCGCCCGGTGAAACGCGGTTTTCTGTTTTGCTTGTGGGCCGTCATGCCTTCGTCGATGTCAGAGCTCCATTCGAGCTCACGCCGCAACTGATCCGACAGCATGCGGGATGCGTGAAAGCCGGGCTCCTCGCGCAGAGCGCCGATGCGTTTGGCCCCGCGCACCGCGAGCGGGCCGCTTTCGGTGATTTTCCTTGCGATCGCGAGGACACCTGGCATCAGTTCTTCCGGCGCATAGATTCCTTGCACCAAATTCAGGCGTTCCATTTCGGCGGCGTCGATCGTACGTCCGGTGCAGATGAGCTCGATCGTACGCGCGCGCCCGACGATCATCGGTAACCGGACCGGTGCGCCGGCGCCGGGAAATCCGCCCCAGGTGGCTTCGGGCATCGTCATCGTTGCCTGCCGTGATGCGTAACGCAGATCGCAGGCAAGACACAGCTCGGCCGCGCCGGCGAGGACCTTGCCATTGATCGCGACGATCACGATCTGCGGCAGCGCTTCGATCGCATCGAACACGCGATTGGAGCGCATGACGATCTCGATGATTTCGTCTTTCGTGTAGCTGGCCCGGATCGCCGGATTCAGAATTCCCATCGAGAAATTGACGGTGCCGGAGCCGGTGATGAGTACGACGTTGATCGAAATATCGTCGTGGAGCAGGGCAGCGATGGTGCCAAGGCGCGCCACCACCAGAGGGTCCAACCGGTTGAGATCGTCCTGACGATCAATCGTGATCGTGAGCAGGCCCGCACACTGGCTGTCACGTTCGAGAACGAGGCCCTCGGGCGTACGCTCGATACCGCCTGGTGTGAGGCCGATGCTCATTTCGCGGCTTTCAGGAAATCGAGCAGCGCGGCATTGAAGGCTTGCGGATTGCACACCGTCGAGATGTGCGTCGCCCCGGCGAGCACGACATGCCGGGCGCCAGGTGTGGCATCACACATCGCCTGCACGATATCGGGTGGCGCGCCGACACGATCGAGCTCGCCGCTTACATACAGCACCGGCATGCGAAGCGATGACAGGCGATCGGCATGTCCAAGCGTGAGGATCGCTGCGATGCAGCCAAGATACCCGTCGAGCGAAGTACGCAGAATGGCGTCCCGCACCGATTTGATCGTTGCAACGTCGCCGGCCCGAAATGCCTCGGAGAACCATCGACCGATCGTCATGTCGGCGATCGCTGCGATGCCGCCCTTGGTGGCCGTTTCCACCAGTGCAGGCCAGATGCCTTGATATTGGGGTGTCATGGTGGCGCGGCAACTCACCGGGACGAGTGCGGACACACGATCGGGATGGCGGAGCGCAACCTCGCTCACCACGACACCGCCCAACCCGAGGCCGGCGATGGCTGACTTGCGGATGTTCAATTCATTCCAAACGCCGATGACATCGCCGACCAACTGAATGAGCGAGTAGGGATGTGGTGAGCTCGTCGACAATCCGTGGCCGCGGCTATCGATGCGAAGAATCCGGTAATGGGCGCTGAGCGCGGGAATCTGCGCGTCCCATAACGTGTGATCGTTCGCGATGCCGGTGACGAAGGTGATCCAGGGATTTCCTTCCGCGCCGTCGACGACGCAATTAAGTCGCGCGTCGTGTACGTCGATGAGTCTGGTGATGCCCATGCAGCCTCCCGTTGATATTGAACGCCGACCTTATGCGGCGAGATGTTGATGCACCCAGTGCGCGGCGGCCAAGGTGCGCGCGTCATCATCGAGGCGCCCGATCACTTGCAGGCCAAGCGGCAACCCGGCCGGGCCGGTGCCGGCGGGTATGGCCACACATGGCGTGTAGAGAAACGTCCATACCTGATTGAAGATCGGGTTGCCCGTCGGGATGCCCTTGGGCGCTTCGCCCGGCGCTGCAGGCGCGAGCAGAACGTCGCAATCGCCCATTGTGTCAGGCACCATCTGCCGGCATTCGCGACCAAGCGCCTGCGCATGATGATAGATACCAGGATCCACTTCGTAGGCCTTGGCGCATCGCTCGAACAATTCAGGCCGCAATTTCTCGCCCGACCGGTAGCATTCATCGGCGAACGAGCGACCGGTTTCCCACACACCGACTGCGGTCTGCGCTTCGAGCAGTCCTTTGAATCGGTCGGGCAAGGTCACCTCTTTCACGCTCGCGCCGGCCTTTGCGAGTCTGCTGCCTGCGGCCAACAGGCACGCCTGCATTTCCGGGGTGGCGTGAGTCCACTCGTGCGTCTTGCAAAGCCCGATGCGGGGCGCGGCGACATGCTCGGGTACCAATAGCCCGCGATAAGACAGTACAGCAGCGACCCACAGCGCGATATCAGGGACCGTACGCGCGAATCCGCCGACGGTATCGAGCGAATCAGCGCTATTCCAGACACCCTTCTTCGGGATCAAGTTATATGTCGGCTTGTACGCGACGACTCCGCAGAATGAACCCGGTCGAATTGTCGAGCCGAGCGTCTGCGTTCCGGTTGCAAGCGGCAGCATGAAATCCGCTACCGCGGCGGCCGACCCGGACGAAGATCCGCCGGGCGTATGTTCCATGTTGTGCGGATTGCGGGTTTCATTGGGTGGAAATGTCGCGAGCTCGGTGGTGACCGTTTTGCCGAGAATGATGCCGCCGGCGCGTCGCGTCGCGGCAACGCATGCCGCATCGAGTGAAGTCTTGAGCCCGGCATAGACCTTCGATCCGCCCTGGGTCGGCATATCGTAGGTCTCAAAAATATCTTTAACACCGAGCGGCAGTCCATGCAGCATGCCTTTGACCGGCCCCGCATCGAGCACCTTGGCAGCGGCCAGCGCCTGCTCACGGCCAAGATAGGCGAAGGCCCGAACGCGAGGGTCGCGTTCGTCAATCCGCTCCAGCAAGGCGTTGACGTACTGTTGGGCGGTGATCTCGCGTTGAGCGAGTTTCCTGGCTGCATCCATTGCGCTGAGACGAATGAGATCGATCATGATTGCCTTTCGTGTTTATCGGAGGCCTGACGATTGGGAATGCGCACTCGCCGCGGCCGATAGCTCGCGAACACCGGCGAGCGGCGCGCCCATCTCGCGCATGACCGTGAGCGGATCCTGATGGCGTTCGGTCGGGGAGCGTTGCTCGAGAGGCTTGAGTTGCGCTTCCAGATAAGCACCGAGCCGGCGTCCACGGGCAACCAATCCGCTGCCAAAACGGCGCCGTTCGATATCGTAGCGACTGAGTGCGGCATCGATGGTGGGCGCCTCCACCAGGGCGGCAGCGAGGGTTTTGGCATCCAGCGCCGCCTTGGTGATGCCGGCACCGACGTGCGGCCGCGCGACGAAGGCGGCATCGCCAAGCAGGACGGCACGGCCAAACACGAGCTGCGGTGATTCCAGATCAAAGATGGGTTGAAAGAATAGTTGCTTCGTGCGATGGATGGTTTCTGCGATCTGCGGGGCGAGCAGACGATCCGCGCTTGCTCGGGTTGCAGCGAGCACGTCCGTCCGAATCAGCGGCGGCGGAATGGCGAGACCATGTTGATGGCCGGTCGAATCGGTGCACAGATCGGGGAGCATATGGACCGGATCGACCGGGCGATACCAGACGAAATTCATCGCGCGATGTCCGGCGCGGGTATCGTCGCCGACACCGGGGACGGGGTAGGCGAGCAGTACTTCGCCATCGGGAAGACAGAACGTATAGCGATGAAACAACGCCGCGTGCGAGGCAGGGGAAAAATCGCTTTCATCGACCAGACCGCGCCACGCGACATAGCCTGCGTAGCGGGGTTGGACTTCGGGCATGAATTGTTCGCGTACGGTCGAACGAATGCCGTCGGCACCGATCAGGAGATCGGCTACCTCGCGCGTTCCGTCGGCGAAACACGCGTGGACCCGATCACCATGCAACTCGACGCGCGCCAGCTTTGCGTTGAAGCGACTTCGTTCGGCGGGAAACGCGTCTTTCAGGGGACGGTAGATCCGCGCCCACGCGCTCATCGTCTGCGGCATCGGAATGCGATGACTGACCTGTCCTTCGCGATCGAGGCAGACCCGCTCGTGCAAGGCAATGCCGAGATCGGGATCGACCGGTACCCCGATTTCGCGCATCACGTCGAATAGCTCGCTATGGGTGCCGATCCCGGCGCCACGGGTCGCCAGATCGTCGGCCGATCGCTCGAATACCGAGACGTCCCAACCGATCCGCTGCAACGTATGTGCTGCGAACAGGCCGCCCAGCGAGCCGCCGATGACGAGCGCGCGTCCGCCCTTCATTTCCCTTGTTTCGCGCTGGGTGCGCCTTTCAGCAGCAGGCCGCGGATTTTATCGAGCGTCGGCTCGCCCTCTGCATCCTTGCACGCAACCAATCGTGCATAGAGATCGGCGCTCGCCAGGTGGAATCCATCGGGTAGACCGGCGCTTCGGAAACTCGCCGCGATTTCTTCCATTTCCGCGATCCAGCGCCAAGCCTTGCGCGCACTGGTGGTAATTGCCGCCGAACGCTTGACCAGATCGGGTTGGCTTTCACCCCACTCGTTGAGGAGCACCGCATCAATGCCTTCATGCGCGGCCAATGTTCGGATGTTCGCGAGTAGCGCAATCGAACCTTTCGTCCAGGCGGCATAACACGCCTTGACCGCGGACGCAGCGCCCACCGGCTGCTTGAGGACGACGGTTCCAAGTGCCGTCCCGGCAAACAGATCTGCGACCCGTTCTGAATCCTTGCCGGCGAGATACAAGCGCGAACGGACGCCCTGCCGCGGAGGTGGTCCGATGATTCCACCGTCGACGAATGTACCCCCTGCACCGGTGATCACTGCACCGATGGCGCGCGTGGTATCCGGCGCGATGGCGTTGGCATCGACATAGAGCCCTTTGAATCCCGCATCGGCGGCGGAACGCGCGAGCTCGAGCGCCGCATGGGGAGGACAGACGGACAAGATGATCCGGCTGTCCCGGATGGTTGATCGCAGACTGCCCCCGTCATTCAATCCGGCGGCCCGGGCACGCGCCAGCGTCTCGGCGCTCCGACCCTCCGATGCGAACATGACGCGCACATTGCGCGCTGCCAGGCAGCCACCGACTGCCGCCCCCATTTCGCCGGGATGCAACAACGCTACGACGGGTTCACTCATCATCGACTCCGGAACGTTCGCTGGACCGATCGGGCAAAGACAGGGTCGATGCGTGCTCGACACGCAGCCCGATAGGGAGGGGAAGTGTACTGCGTGTGGTTTGAAACGTGGCGATCGGCGCTAGGCCCGCGGGCCGGCGCTGCGGATCCGGAGGGCGTAGCCGCGAGGCCCTCCGAAAACCGCGCTTGGCGACAACGCTTACAATAATGGTGCCGAGAAGAGGACTCGAACCTCCACACCCTTGCGGGCGCTAGGACCTGAACCTAGTGCGTCTACCAATTCCGCCATCTCGGCGCTACGGGGCTGGCATCACAACGAGCTCTCTTCGCCCAACTGTGCGCCATCTTGCGAATCCAGTGCGAACACCTTGCGAACATCTTGCGAAGCAATTGCAAACCAACCGGATCAAAAGCGCGGTCCCTTTGGCACGGACCGAATCGCTCGAACGGCCCCAGTACAGGTGGCCAATTGATCGCGAGTCGTGCCGGTCCGAACGATAACTTCATGCAACCGCGGCCCCAAAGCAGCCGCGCATTCTAAGAAAGAAAAGAAAGCTGTGTCAACGAAACGAAGTAATTCCCCACCGAAGGCAGTACAAATACGTGGCCAAAGGCCGGTGCGGCCTGAAGTTGATCGATCGCTGGTGACGATTCCGTCGCGCGAAGCGATCCTCGAAGCGCTTACGCGCGATTCCATTCCGCTTGCAGAGGCAGACCTTGCCGATCTAATGGGCGTTCCGGAAGACGCCCGCGAAGTACTGCATCGGCGCGTCAACGCGATGGCGCGCGATGGGCAGATCCTGCGCAACCGCAAAGGTGCCCTGCTGATCGCCGAAAAGCTGGACCTCATCAGCGGGCGGGTAAGTGGTCATCCGGACGGACGCGGCTTCGTCAAGGGCGATGACGGCAACGAATATGTGCTGGTTCCACGCGAGATGAACCAGGTCCTGCATGGCGATCGCGTATTGCTCCGCCCGACCGGGATCGATCGGCGCGGTCGCCGTGAGGGTGCCATCGTCGAGGTGCTCGAGCGGGCCCAGAAGCGGATCGTCGGGCGCTTTCATCGCGAGCACGGCGTGTTTTTCGTGGTTGCCTCGGATCCGCGCATCAGCCAAGACATCCTGATTCCACCGGAAGGCGTGGGGAACGCGAAATCCAACCAGATCGTGACCGCGGAACTGGTCGAGCAGCCATCGCGGAACATGCAGCCGATCGGGAGGATCGTCGAGGTGCTCGGACATGCGACCGATCCCGGCATGGAAATCGAGATTGCACTGCGCAAGCACCAGCTGCCGTTCGAGTTTTCAGCGGCGGCGATTCGGCGGGCTGAACGGTTCACCGAGGCGCTTCGCCCCGCGGAGCGGAGTGGTCGCGTCGATCTGACCGCGACCCCGCTCGTGACGATCGACGGTGAGACGGCGCGTGATTTCGACGATGCCGTGTTCGCTGAGCGCGATGGGCGTGGCTACCGATTGCTGGTCGCGATTGCCGATGTCAGCCACTACGTGCGCCCAGGCGAGGCGCTCGATCGAGAAGCCCGTGAGCGCGGCACATCGGTCTACTTCCCGCGCCGCGTGATTCCAATGCTGCCTGAGCACCTCTCGAACGGCCTTTGCTCCCTCAATCCGCAGGTCGAGCGCCTCGCGTTGGTCTGCGAGATGGCCGTTACGAAGGCAGGTAAGGTCGGCGCGCACAAATTCTATCCGGCGATCATTCGTTCGATGGCGCGCCTGACCTATACGCAGGTCGCAGAGGCGCTCTACACCGAGAAAGGCGCGGGGCCTGCGATCGATCCGGGACTGATCCCGCATCTGCGCTGCCTGGACGAGGTGTTTCGCAGCCTCTTCAACGCCCGCAAGCAGCGCGGGGCGATCGAATTCGAATCGGGCGAAACCGAGCTCGAATTCGATGACGAAGGCAAGATCAAAGGCATCAAGGCGATCGTGCGCAATGATGCACACCGCCTGATCGAGGAATGCATGCTCGCGGCCAATGTGTGCGCCGCGACGTTTCTCGAGGAACACGAGCAGAAGCTGCTCTACCGGGTGCATGAAGGTCCGACTCCGGAGAAGCTCGACAATCTGCGTGAGTTCCTGCGCGGCTTCAATCTAGGCATGCCGGGTGGCGACAAGCCACATTCCAAGGACTATGCGCGTTTGATGGACGCGATCAAGGATCGACCGGACCGAGCGCTCCTGCAGACCGTTCTGCTGCGATCCATGCAACAGGCGATATATAGCCCCGACAACGAAGGCCATTTCGGACTCGCGTATCCGGCGTATGCGCATTTCACGTCGCCGATCCGCCGGTACCCGGATCTGCTGGTCCACCGCGCCATCAAAGCAGTGCTGGCCGGGGAGCGCTACGAGCCCGGCGATTGGCGCGCGCTCGGGGAGCATGCTTCCTTGACGGAACGCCGTGCGGATGAAGCGTCGCGCGATGTGGTGCAGTGGTTGAAGTGCTTCTTCATGAAAGACCGGGTAAACGAGGAGTTCGAGGGAACGATCAGCGCGGTCACCGGATTCGGCATTTTCGTCCAGCTCGTGTCGCTTCATGTCGAAGGCCTGGTGCACATCTCCGAGCTTGGCAACGACTACTTTCATTTCGATCAGGCCCGCCATGAGCTGCGAGGCGAACGTGGTTTGCATACTTATCAGCTGTCCGGAAAAGTCCGGGTGCGGGTCGCGCATGTCGACCTCGATCTCGCCCGCATCGATTTCCGGCTCGCGGATTGACGATGGCGCGATCGTATCTTTACGGGTTTCACGCGGTGACCGGACGGTTGCGGGGCGCGCCTGCGAGCGTCGCCGAGATCTATGTCGACGCTTCGCGTAGCGATCCCCGCGCGAAAGCGCTCATGCAGTTGGCTGCGGAAAAGGGCGTGCGCGTCATGCAGGTGGAGGCGGCGCGGATCGATGGATTTGCGCGCAGTGCCCGCCACCAAGGTGTCGCGGCAATGGTCGATGCGGTCGTGCCCACCACCAAATCGCTCGATGACCTGCTCGATGGGATCGCCGATCCGCCGCTGTTGCTCGTGCTGGATGGCGTGACCGATCCGCACAACCTGGGGGCGTGTCTGCGCGTCGCCGATGGCGCGGGGGTGCACGCGGTCATCGCGCCGAAGGATCGCGCCTGCGGTGTCAATGCGACCGTCTCGAAAGTCGCAAGCGGCGCGGCCGAGGTCGTTCCCTATTTCATGGTCACGAATCTTGCCCGCACCTTGGTGGAGTTGAAGGAGCGCGGGATCTGGATCATCGGTACGATGGATGATGCCGCCGACGGCCTCTATGACGCTGATTTCCCGACCAGTACCGCATGGGTCTTCGGCGCCGAAGGCGAGGGGATGCGGCGCCTTACCCGCGAGAAGTGCGACCTCAAGGTCCGGATCCCGATGCATGGATCGGTCGAAAGCCTGAACGTTTCGGTTTCGGTCGGGGTGTGTCTGTTCGAAGCGCGGCGGCGGAGAGGTGCGGCCTGATTCAATCCCGTTCGTTCAATGCCGTTCGCCCTGAGCCCGTCGAAGGTTGAACGGTCAATGCCGTTCGCCCTGAGCC
>JANMUI010000098.1:0-3562 GCA_031391405.1 Betaproteobacteria bacterium | reverse complement strand
GATCACTTTCATGGTGTGCGTGATGGGTGGGCTTGGCAACATGATCGGTGGATTCATCGCTGCATTCATCTTCGCGCAGTTCATCGCCATCGGCGGCTCATGCTTTCATCTCGAATGGGGCTATGTGCTCGCGTTCGCGTTCTTCATCGTCATGATGTTCATTCGGCCGCAAGGGATCATGGGGACCAAGGCGTGACCTTCGGCCGCGAACACATGGCTTGGATCACCGCGGCCGTCGTGATCGGCTGCATGCCGTTTGTCAGGATGGGCGACTACTTTCTTCATTTGCTCATTCTGATTCTGCTGTGGAGCTTCATCTACACGAGCTGGTCGATCATGGGCCGCTTCGGCCTCGTCTCGTTCGGGCATGGCGCATTCATGGGCATCGGCGCCTACACGGTGACGCTCCTCTGGAACCACTTTGGCGTGTCGCCCTGGATCGGCATCCCGATCGGCGTGGTCCTGGCCGTCGGCGTCGCCGTGCTGATCGGGTATCCATGCTTTCGTATCCGGATTACCGGTCACTACTTCGCGCTGGTGACGCTCGCGCTATCGGAGGTCGTGCGCCTCATCATCGTCGCGCTGCGTGATCACACCGGCGGATCGCTTGGCATTACGCCAAATTCGGCGCTGCACGGGTCGAGCTATTCGATTGTCGGCCTCCAGTTCGCCGGGAAAGCGGGCTATTTCTACCTGATGCTGGTTGCGTGGCTATTCGGATTATGGGTTTGGCGAAAGGTCGATCAAAGCATGGCGCGCTATGCGATGGAAGCGATCAGCCAGGAAGAAGACGCCAGCGCCTCGGTGGGCGTGGACGTGACCCGCACGAAATTGATGATCACGATGGTATCGGCGGCGCTCACGGCGCTCGGCGGCGCGTTGTACGGGCAGTATCAGCAATACATCAATCCGGATACGGTATCGGGCATCGCGGTGTCGCTGCAGATCGTGTTCGCGGTTATCGCGGGCGGCATGTTCGTTCAGCTCGGCCCCACGGTCGGCGCGATATTCACTATCCTGCTTGCCGAGTCGCTGCGTGTTTTCATCGGCAACGAGCTGCATGCGCTCGATAGCACTATTTACGGGATCATGCTGATCCTCTTTATCATCTACATGCCAAGTGGCATTCTCGGCAGGATTCTAAAATTCAGATGATTCCAAACGCAATGAAGCAAATCGAGCATGGCGCCGGCGGCGCGCCGGCCGTCATGAAGATTGCTGATGCGGCGGTACCAGCCGTTCGATCGGGCGAGGTTTTGATCGAGGTCGAATACGCAGGCGTGAATCGCCCGGACGTTGCCCAACGCAAGGGTGAGTATCCCCCCCCGCCCGGCGCATCGCCCATCATGGGTCTCGAAGTGGCGGGCAGAATCGTTGCGATTGCCCCGGACGTGACGCAATGGCGGGTCGGCGATGCCGTCTGCGCGTTGACCGCGGGCGGTGGCTATGCCGAATACTGCGCCGTTGCGGCACCACATTGCATGGCAATTCCAATGGGACTTTCAGTCCTGGAAGCGGCCGCCATTCCCGAAACGTATTTCACCGTCTGGACCAACGTTTTCGATCGTGGCGCACTCAAGCGGGGCGAATCATTTCTCGTTCACGGCGGGTCGAGCGGCATCGGCATTACCGCGATCCAACTCGCCAAGGCGTTCGGGGCGAAGGTATTTACCACAGTCGGTAATGACGAAAAAGCCGCCGCCTGCAAGAAGCTTGGCGCCGATGTCGCGTTCAACTACAAGACGCAGGACTGGGCAAAAGAGCTGTTCACCGCCACTGAAAAGCGCGGGGTCGACGTCATTCTCGACATGGTCGGTGGCAGCTATACGAACAAGAATCTGCGCTCGCTCGCCCCCAACGGCCGCTTGGTGCAGATCGCATTTCTGGAAGGTCAGAAAGTCGAGATCGAGCTCGCACCAATCATGATGAAGCGGCTCAATGTAACCGGTTCGACATTGCGGCCCCGTACGATTCCGGAGAAGGCCGCGATCGCGAAGGCCTTGTTCGACAACGTTTGGCCGCTACTCGAACAGGGTGTCGCGAAACCTGTGATCTTCAAGGTATTCCCGCTTGGTGAGGCGGCGAGCGCGCATACGCTCATGGAATCGAGCGCGCATATCGGCAAGATCATGCTGGAAGTCCGCCGGGGTTGACGGAGTAGACTGTCGCAGGGCACGTTAGGAGAACCACCATGAACGCACCACAACGCATTCCGACCCTCAAAGACACGAAGCTGTTTCGCACCCGCTGCTACATCAATGGCGAATGGTGCGATGCGGATTCAGGCAAAACCATCCCGATAACCAATCCCGCCACTGGCGCGATCCTGGCCGAAGTGCCCGATATGGGCGCGGTGGAAGCGCGGCGCGCGATCGATGCCGCCGGGGCCGCACTCCCCGCTTGGCGCGCCAAGACGGGCAAGGAGCGCGCCGGCATCATGCGCAAGTGGTTCGACTTGATGACCGCCGCGCAAGACGATCTGGGTGCGATCCTCACCACCGAACAAGGCAAACCGCTTGCCGAAGCGAAGGGCGAGATTACGTATGGTGCATCGTTCATCGAATGGTTCGCGGAAGAAGCCAAGCGCGTCTATGGCGATACGATCCCCGCGCACCAGGCCGACAAACGAATCATCGTGATGAAGGAGCCCATTGGCGTTTGCGCCGCGATCACGCCATGGAATTTTCCGAATGCGATGATCACGCGCAAAGTTGCGCCCGCGCTCGCCGCCGGCTGCACGGTTGTTCTCAAGCCGGCCAAACTAACACCGCTGTCGGCGCTGTCGATCGTGGAGCTCGCCGAGCGCGCAGGCATGCCAAAGGGAGTGTTGAACGTCATCACGGGCGATGCGTCCTCGATCGGTGGTGAGCTGACATCAAATCCCAAGGTACGCAAGCTTTCGTTCACCGGTTCGACGGAGATCGGCAAGCTCTTGATGAAGCAGTGCGCAGGCACGGTGAAGAAGGTGTCGCTCGAGCTGGGCGGTAACGCGCCCTTCATCGTATTCAACGATGCCGATCTCGATGCGGCGGCCGACGGCGCAATCGCTTCGAAATACCGCAATGCCGGGCAGACCTGCGTCTGTGCGAATCGCATCCTGGTGCAAGACGAGGTCTACGACGCCTTCGCCGCGAAGCTTGCCGAGCGCGTCAAGCAATTCAAGGTCGGCAACGGCATGGAACCCGGCGTCACGATCGGACCATTGATCGACGCGCCGGCCGTGGCGAAAGTAAAGATGCACATCGAGGATGCGCTCGCCAAGGGCGCGAAGATCATGCTGGGCGGCAAGCCGCATAGCGCGGGGAGTCTATTCTTCGAACCGACGATTCTCACGAACGTAACGTCCGCGATGCGCCTCGCCAAGGAGGAAACGTTTGGGCCGGTCGCGCCGCTGTTCCGATTCAAGGACGAAGCCGAGGCCATTCGCATCGCCAACGATACGGAATTCGGTCTGGCGGCGTATTTCTATGGGCGCGACATCGGTCGGATCTGGCGTGTTGCCGAAGCCCTCGAGTACGGCATCGTCGGCGTCAACACCGGCCTCATCTCGACCGAAGTGGCG
>JANMUI010000083.1:0-6032 GCA_031391405.1 Betaproteobacteria bacterium | reverse complement strand
GCGAAAGCTCCTTTTGAATCCAGAGATCGACGGCGCGGTGCTGCAGCACTTGAAAGCTGCCGATCGCCTTGCCGAATTGCTTGCGCGTGCGCAGATACTCCAATGTCATCTCGATGACGCGCTCCATCAGACCCACCAGCTCTGCACAGGTCACGACAAGCGCGGCATCAAGCGCACTTTGCAGCGCATCGCGTGCCGACTGCGTGCTCGCCAACTGGTCGGCATCACTGACCGATACGGCATCGAACGTGATCCAGCCTTGCGCTGTCCCATCGGCAAGCGGTTCGTTGCGAACGCTCACCCCGTTCGCGCCACGCTTGACCAGGTAGAGCGATAAGCCCGCAGCGCCGCGCGCGGCGACAACAAATACATCAGCCGACGGTACCGGCACGAAGCGTGCTGCACCAGTCAATGTGCGCCGAGCGGCGGCGGCGTTCTCCACCACCCCCGGTGAATCAACGGAAAGGGTGCCATCTACCGACTGCCACGCCACAGTCGCAAGCAGACTGCCATCGAGAAGACGAGGCAGCGTACGCTCGCGGGCTTCGCAATTGCCGGCCGCAACGATACATTCGGATGCCAGGATGCCGGCCGCCGTGTACGGCTCGCGATAACCGGCATAACCAAGACGTTCGGCGACCACCGCCGCTGCATCAATGCCCAACCCAAGGCCACCCGCCGCTTCCGGAACGAGGATCGACAACCATCCTTGTCCAGCCATTGCCGACCAGCGCGCCCGCTCGAATCCGCCTGGAAGCGATCGCGATGACCGAATCCGTGCTGCATCCGGCTTGGCGAAATTTGCCGCGGCATCGGCGAGCAGCCTAAGAGTGTCATCCATGACTCAATCGCGCGACCAGGCGTTGACCGGGATTCCCTTTGCGTCCCTGGCGTCCTTTGCGGTGAATGCCTTACGCCTTAGGCGCGAACATCGGCACCGCCGCCCCGCCTTCGGTGGGCTTGAACACCACGCGTACCGCCTGTCCGATGCGAATCGCGTCCAGATCGCAATCGACGATGTTCGTGAGCATCGTGACGCCTTCAGCAAGCGTGACATAGGCGATCGCGTACGGCACCGGCGTACCGCGTCGCATCACGCTGTAGGAATAGATGGTGCCGTTGCCCGAGGACTCCGTCCAGCTCGTTTGGTCGCTGAAACAGTGCGGGCAGATCGCGCGCGGATAGTAGTGATGTTCTCCGCAGGCCGAGCACTTCTTGATCAGCAGCTTGCCGTTCGATGCCGCATCGAAGAACGACTTGTTTTCCGGATTGACGACGGGTGCGGGGATCTTGCGGTCCTGTGCCATCAACATTTCATTCGCCCCTTTCCATGATCAACGTCCCGCTCCCATGCCGCGAGCCAAGCTGACCGCCGGTCCCTTGCGCGAGCGCGAGTTTGCAGTTCTTCACTTGCACCTTGGGATGTGCTTCGCCACGCAGTTGGCGCACCGCCTCGATCACCTTGGTCATGCCGCCGCGATTGGCCGGATGGTTGTTGCAAAGGCCACCGCCGTCGGTGTTGAACGGCAGGCGGCCGGTCCCGGAGATCAAATTGCCATCGGATACGAAGCGCCCGCCCTCGCCTTTCTTGCAAAAGCCGAGATCCTCGATCTGCATGAGGACCGTGATCGTGAAGCTGTCGTAGATGGAGACATATTGGATATCGGACGGCTTCACACCCGCTTCGGCGAATGCGATCGGACCCGACTGCGCCGCGGCGGAATAGGTGAGATCGACCTTGCCGCCCAGTTGGCCCTTGATCGCTTCACCAGCCCCAAGAATATTGACCATCGGGCGGCGCAGCGTCTTCGCGATCTCGGGGCGAGCGATGATCACCGCGCCACCGCCATCGCTCACTACGCAACAATCGAGTCGGTGCAACGGATCGGCGATCATCGGTGAATCGAGCACCTCCTGCACCGTGACGACCTCGCGCAACATTGCATGGGGATTGTGTTGTGCATGATGCGATGCGGCCACCTTGATCCACGCCAGTTGCTCAGGCGTCGTGCCGTACTGGTGCATATGGCGCATCGCCACCATGGCGTACATGTTCGCGGTTGCGCCACCAAACGGAAATTCGAAGGGGCCGTCCGGCGTTGCGGCACCATAGTTGCGCGGCTGCGTGCCGCTCGACCCTTCCGAGCGCGGACGTCCGGCCAAGGTGACGAGCGCTATGTCGCATTTGCCGGCCGCGATGGCTTGTGCCGCATGCGAGACATGCACCAGATAAGACGAGCCACCGGTATCCGTCGAATCGACATGGCGCACCTTGAGGCCGAGGTAATCGACCATCGACAGCGGCCCGAGCCCAGGAGCATCGCCCGCGCAAAAATAGCCATCGATGTCTTTTTTGGTGAGTCCGGCGTCCTCTAGTGCCCCTTTGGCCACTTCCGCGTGCAACTGTGCAACCGACTTGTCTTCAGCCTTGCGGGTCGGGTGCTCGTATGCGCCGACGATCGCGGCTTTCTTCCTGATGCTCATAACACGACCTCGATCAGATACGGGCCGCCGCTTGCAAGCCCGCGCTTGAATTCTCGCGCGAGCGTATCGAGATCGGTCGCACGTCCGGCGTCGACCCCAAATCCCTTTGCAAGCGAAAGCCAATCGGGATCCGGACGATCGATGGTCAGCATATCGGTTGCGCGCTTGCCGGGTTTCCCGCCACCGACGTTGGCAAACTCGCCCCGCAAGATCTGATACGACCGATTCGCAAAGATGAGGATCGTGACATCGAGCCCCTCGCGCGCCATCGTCCAGAGCGCCTGCACCGTATACATCGCGCTGCCATCGCCTTCGAGCGTGACGACCTTTCGGCCCGGCGCCCCGATTGCCGCACCCACCGACGTCGGCAATGCGAAACCGATCGCGCCGCCCATCAAATTCAACCAGTCGTGCGGGGCGGCCCCTGTTGTGAGTCGCGCGAAGCCGCGGCCGGTCGAGACCGATTCGTCCACGACGATGGCTTGTTCGGGCAGCAGCGCGCCCAGGACGGCGGCAATGCCTTCTTGCGTCAGCGGTCCGGTTGGAAGGGCCGGCTTGTCGAATTGCGCAATCCCCGCAGGAGCCATTGCAGTTGCCCCAAGCTCGCTCGCCAGAGCTTCCAGCGCGGCAACGATATCGTCTTCAACACCCGCCAGCTTGGTCACCGCGCACGTGCCGGGGATCTGCACGCTGGGTTTGTCCGGATACGCAAAGAACGATACTGGGGCCTTCGCGCCGACGAGCACGAGCTGCTGCGTATCGCGGAACATGGCGACCGCAGCATCGACCGCGTACGGAATGCGCGTAGTCTGCACCCGTCCGGCACCCCGTTCGAGGCGGGCATTGTTGTACTCAGCGGCGATCCGGCAGCCGGTCTTGGCCGCAATCCGGCCGGCCAAATCGAGGGCTTTCGCCCGAACGGCTATGCCACCGAGAAGCAGGGTACGCTCACCGCCCGCGCGCAGAGCATTGGCGGCCGCCTTGATTGCCGCGTCGTCGACCTTGCGCCGCGCCGCCGTGGCGGGTGCCCAAACGATATCGCCGCCCGGACCCCAGGCCGTATCGGCGGGAAGGATCAAGGTCGCAATCTTCCCCGGCGCCTCGCGTGCGATGGCAATCGCCTGCGCGCCGTCGACCGCCACTGTCTTCGATGATGCCGATGTCTTCACCCAGTGCGACATCGGACGGGCCACCCCCTCGATATCCGCGGTAAGGGGCGCATCGTGCTTCACATGGTACGTTGCGTGCTCGCCCACGACATTGACAATTCCCGAGCCCGCCTTTTTCGCATTGTGAAGATTGGCAAGGCCATTGCCGAGCCCTGGTCCAAGATGCAGGAGCGTCGAAGCGGGCTTATCCGCCATCCTGTAGTAGCCGTCAGCCGCCCCCGTCACGACCCCTTCGAACAGTCCGAGGACACAACGCATGCCTTCGACCCGATCGAGCGCAGCGACGAAATGCATCTCGGATGTACCGGGGTTAGTAAAGCACACTTGCACGTCATTCGTGACCAGCGTGCGGACCAGGCTCTCTGCACCGTTCTGATTGGGATCCATGATTTGTTAGGCGATATCAGGTTCGATCGCGTCCGTACTGGGCTTGTCAACTCCGTGCACAAGCGTCAACGGACCGCAGCTTCGGGGTATCCTTGGAATGTACCTCAATACCGTCCGACACGAGATCGCGGCGGCAGAACGCGGGGATCATCAAGACCGCGGGGATCATCAAGACCGCAGGGATCATCAAGACAAGTGCGTGCAATGTCTCAATCGTCATTAGGCAAATTTTTCGAGCCGAGGTCGATCGCCATTATCGGCGCTTCCTCAAAACCCGAGCGGATTGGTGGGCGCCCAGTCGCCTATCTCATCCGCGAATGGCTGCCGCGCGATCCGCGCCGGCGCCTTTACCCGGTCAATCCCGGGCGCACCATCGTCCAGGGTCAGAAATCCTATCGGTCGGTTACCTCGATCGGTGTCCCGGTCGATCTAGCGATCATCGCCGTACCGAGCCCCAACGTGATCGCCGCAGTACGCGATTGCGTGGCAGCGCGCTGCTACACCGCCATCGTGTGCAGCGCAGGGTTCGCTGAAACAGGTGACGACGGGCGGGCCCTGCAATTGGAGATCGCCACGATTGCCGCCGAGACCGGCATGCGTGTGCTCGGTCCGAATTGCCTGGGCCTTTTCAATCTGCACAATGGCGTCTTCGCCACCTTCGCCGAAGCTGGTTTCTTCGGCGATCATCCGATCGGAAACATCGCGGTGGCGAGCCAGAGCGGCGCAACGATGTCGCAACTCCTCATGCTTGCCCGCGGTCGCGGGATCGGCCTGGGGAAGATGATCTCCACCGGCAACGAATGTGATGTCGATGTCGCCGAATGCATCGAGTATTTCTCGGGCGATCCGCAGACGAAAGTGATCCTCGCGTATCTGGAAGGCTGTCCAAACGGCGGGCGCCTCATATCCGCGCTGGAAGCCGCGCGGCGGGCCCGGAAACCCGTCATTGTCATCAAGGTTGGAAGTTCCGCGGTCGGACGCATTGCCGCGCAATCCCATACCGGCGCACTCGCCGGCGAAGATCGGATCTTCAACGCGATATTCGAACAGTACGGCGCCCATCGGGCGGAGTCGTTCGACGATGCGCTCGATGTCGCATACGTCTGCTCGCTCGCAGGCCCCGCAACCGGGAAACGCATCGGACTGGTCACAATTTCCGGCGGCACCGGCGCATTGATGGCCGATATCGCAACGAGCGCAGGATTGGAGGTCACTCCGCTGCCGGGAAAAGCCGCGAGCGAACTTGCCGCCCTGCTACCGTTCGCTACGCCGGCCAATCCGCTTGATACGACCGCGCATGCGCTGAACGACTTGACCCTGCCTCCGCAATTCGCGCGGGCAATGCTCGGTGCCGGGTACGATGCCCTCATTTTTTTCCTTGCGTACATGGGTCAGTCGCCGCGCGTTTTCGCGCCCCTGGTCGATGCACTCGGCGCGGTTCACGCCGAATTTCCAAACACCCCATTCGTTTTTTGCAGCCTGTTTACTGCACCGTCGGCCAAGATCGCCGCGGCCAAGGGCTTTCTCTTGTTCGAGGATCCGAGTCGGGCGGTCAAGGCCGTCGCCGCGTGGGCATGCATTCATGCGCGATATAGCCGGGCCCCGGCCACCTGGGGGCGCGTCGTGCATCCTCCGGTTCCGATTCCCGACCAGGCGCTCAACGAGCACGAAACCAAAGATCTGCTCGCATCGGTTGCAATCGCGCGGCCACGGGAACATCTGGCAGGCAGCCTCAACGATGCGGTCGAAGCAGCATGCGCGATCGGCTTCCCTGTGGTGATGAAGATGGTCTCGCGCGCCATTCAACACAAGAGCGAGATCGGCGGCGTGGCGCTCGATGTTCGCGATATCGACGCTGCCCGCCGCACCTACCAGATGCTCGTCGAACGGGCGCGCCAACCGGCGTCGCCGATTCATCTGGACGGCGTGCTCGTCTCAAAGCAAATGAGCGACGGCATCGAGATGGTGCTGGGCAGCATCGAAGATCCGAAT
>JANMUI010000077.1:0-12047 GCA_031391405.1 Betaproteobacteria bacterium | reverse complement strand
ACCAGCTTTGCTTGCACGGCGATATCGCCAGCGCGCATCGGCGGCAGCACATTCAGCACATCGCCCTTGACCGTATCGAACTCCGTGATCACGGCGCGCCCCTTGCCGTCGACGTCTTTCGCTTCCTGATTCGGGCGATAGTCGATGAGCCCTTTGTAGAGCTCGCTCCACGCTGCGAGAAACAGGCCTTTCTTCGAGACGAGGTCCGGATTGGCATCGAGCACGATGATCTTCGAGCGCGGCTTGGCCGTTTTCAAGTAATGAGCGATCTGGCAGACGCGCTCGTAGGGTCCCGGCGGACAACGGTAGGGCGCTTTGGGAATCGCGAGCACATAGACGCCACCATCCGGCATCGCTTCGAGCTGGCGGCGGAGCGCAACTGTCTCCGGTCCGGCTCGCCAAGCGTGCGGCAGGCCCTCCCGCACTTCGGCGTTCCGCAAGCCCGGCAGCTCGTTGAAAAGGAAGTCGATCCCGGGGGAGACAACGAGCCGATCGTAGGTCATCGGGGCACCGCGACCGAGCATCAATTGCTTTTTCTCCGAGTCGATGGTCTTGACCTCGTCGTGTACGACCCGCACGCCGCGCCCACGAAGCGCTTCGTAGCCTATCGTCAATTCTTCGATTCGTAGCGTGCCGGCGAGAACGAGATTCGATAGCGGACACGACACGAATGCGGCATTGCGCTCGACCAGGATCACCTCGATGCGCTGCTCGCTCCACAGTCGCAGGTACTTCGCTGCCGTGGCGCCACCATAGCCACCGCCGATCACGACGACGCGTCCGATCGGCTTTGCGCCGGGATCGGTGGCGCAGCCCGTGACGAACCCAGGTAATCCGAGCGACGCTGCGGATGCCCCTAGCGTACAGAGGAACGTGCGACGGGAATTCAATGGAGACGCTGCGCTCATCGTCCGCTCCTATCGCCGCTGCGCGGCCCAATGCGCGCTGACGGCCTCGATCTGTTCATCGGTCAAGCCCTTGGCGATCTGGTGCATGATCGTTGCGGACCGCTTGCCATCGCGAAATTCACGCAACTGCCTGGCCAAATAGTCCTTCGGCTGTGCATTCAGATTGGGCATCCCGCCCGAATTCACGCCGTTCGTCCCATGGCAGATTGCACACGAGGCGGCGAGATCGCGTCCGGCGTGCGGGAACGGCGTCTGAGCAATTCCCGAAGCCGGCATGGCGGCAAACAGCGCTACCACGTAGGTCGATAGAGATTTCATGCGTTTACCTCGGCAGTGCGATTCATTTGAATGGGAAGCTTGAGATACGAAACGCCGTTCGATTCAGGCGGTGGCAGGCGGCCGCCGCGAATGTTGACTTGCAGCGCGGGCAGCATCAGCGCAGGGGCTGGGAGCGTCTTGTCCCGCGCGGTGCGTAACGCGACGAACTCGGCCTCGCCCACACCGTCTTTGACGTGGATGTTGCGCGCGCGCTGCAGGGCGACCGTCGATTCCCATGCGGTGGTACGACGGCCCGGTGCATAGTCGTGGCCTGCGAACAGCCGCGTATCCGGTGGCAAGGACAAGACGCGCCGGATCGATCGATACAGCGTGGCCGCGTCACCACCCGGAAAATCGCAGCGGGCGGAGCCGACGTCAGGCATGAACAACGTATCGCCCGCGAACGCGGCGTCACCGAAGACGTAGGTCACACACGCAGGCGTATGGCCCGGCGTGGCGAGCACTCTGCCAGTCATGCCACCCAACGCTAGCGTGTCGCCGTCGTCGAACAGGTGGTCGAAGTGCGTGCCATCGCAGGGAAAGTCGATACCCAGATTAAACACGTCGCGCATCGTGCGCTGCACCGCCGTGATCCCGCGTCCGATACCGATTCGTCCGCCCACCATCGGCTTGAGATGAAATGCGCCGGAAAGATGATCGCCGTGCGCGTGCGTCTCGAGGATCCACTGCACGTTCAGGCTTCGCTCACGCACCCACGCGACGACTCGCTGTAGTGAATCGAGCGCGACAATTCCGGAGCGTGAATCGAAATCGAGGACGGGATCGATGACGGCGCAGCGATGGCCGTCCGGTTCGACCGCGACGTAGGTCACCGCGCAGCTCGTGCGATCGAAGAACGCTTCGACCTGCATGCGGGTCGCGGCTCGCATCATCGCCCGCTACCAGTGCCAGACTTGCTGGTGTGCATCCATGAGGCCGGCGATGCGCGACCGATTGACGCGCCGAATGCCGGGGACCAGCGTGGTGCCGGCAAGTCCGCGCTCCTCCATGTCTTCCTTGACCGCGTAGACATCGACGCTCTTGGCGATGAGGCCGGCGATGCTCTCGGCCAACCGCGGCGGTTCGGTCTGCTTCCATGCACCGAATGTGAGGCCGGAAGCATCCTGTCCAGGCACCGCATAATTCACTGCGGCGCCGCGCAAGAGAACGGTAAAATCGCCACCGGCGCCCTTCATGGCATGGGTGAGCCAGAGTACGGTGTCGTCTTGCTCTTCAGAGGTGGCGCGATACGCGCTTTCGACGATTTGCAGAACTTTCATAGGACCTTCCTTATCGGGTACCGATGACGAGGGTGTTGTCGGACTCGGTTGCCATCTTCCAGAAATCCATCGGCGATCCGCGCCTCACCCCCGGGATGGTGTCCATCGCGCCGCGCTCATCCACACACAGTCCGCAATTGACCCAATCGAGCTTGCCGCCGTTCTTCTGCGCAGCCTCGATGAGTGCAGTGACCCAGTCTTTCGGCAACGGATGATTCTCCTCGGAGACATCGTGGCCATGCACCGCATTCGCGTGCGGCTTCTGATGCGCGAAGGGAATAAAGACGGCCCCCTCGTAGGCGAACACGTTGATGTGATAACCGCGCGCCGCTGCGATATCAAGGAGGCGAAATGCGGTGGTCGAGCGGCCGCTCTCGAACGGTGCGTCCATGAGTGCGAACGTCAAGGTGGTGTTCTGATTCATGGTCGGTTTCCTCAATGCCACAAGGTCTTGGCGCCGCTTGCCATTGCATCGATGACGGTCTCGAGTCCGGCGGGCGTGACACAAGCGGCGAGCTTGTCGGTCCCAATGCCGCGTTCGCGCAATGAGAACGCATCGGCGATCACCTTCACGCCACTCGCTGCAAGTGCTTGCAGACCGGTGGCGCGAGCGCCGCTTCGGGCCGGTAGCACACCGTTCTGTACCAACACCATCGTTACTTCGTTGCCCGCCGCGGCGAGCTCGCAGGCGAGTTGCCCGAAGTGCGCAACGTCGGTCGATTCGAACGGGTCGCGCGATTCGATCAGTAGATAGCGATTCATGGCCATGCTCCTTTCGTGAAGGATCAGAGAGGCCGCGTGGAAATTTAGGCTCGGTTCGCACTTGTTCCGTGCGGCCCCGGGTTCAATCGCCTGTGGGACCTCGATGCCACCGACTCTAGCGATGGACGGAGTGGCCGGTCTATCCGCCAGTTGCCTTGACTATCCGGATTGCGCAAGGATCTGCGCAGCGAATACCGGAAGGGGGCGTCCGGTACCGATGGGCGAGAAGATTTCAGTCGTCGAATTGCGGCGGTAGAAACAACCAAGCGATCAGACTGAGAAGGAGCACGATGAGCCCCGCGTTCTGCGCAGTGCGCCAGGGGCGCCCAGCCGAACCAAGCATTTCGACGCTTTCGACATAGAGCACTTCGCAGGCACCATTGCCCGAATCGGTGCGCGTTGCGCTGCTCACCCTGCTTCCGCCGCGTCCCCCGACCGTGTAGTCGACGAGATAGCCCTTCACGCGGATCTGGTCGCCGATGCGGATTTTGCGCAGCACCTTGGCCACCGCAGGGTCCTCGGTCACCATGTGATTGTTCGATGCTTCGGCGTTATTGAATTCGCGTCCGGGTTCACTGTGAGACCAGCTCCAATGGCATTCCCATTGGTTGTTGGAAAAGCTCACGTTCTTGTAGGCGCCGGTTTGCGCGTTGCCACCCCAAACGACGCAAAGGTCCATGAGGTTGATGTGATCGCCCCATTCCTTGTGCGCGTAGTCCCACCAGGTATCCGAATGATGCAGGCTTACCACCAACGCGCTAATGTCGTAGGAATAACGCGGCTGGATGCGATAGTCGATACCGTTGACGGTGGTGTCGATCGGCGCATTGCGCACCGGAATCTGTTTCGGCTCCTCGAGCAACTCGGCCTTCAGTTGCGCCGGCGGCGGCAGCACGTCCTTCATCCACCACGACACCGCCGCGGTGAGCAGGCTTGCGATCATCAGATAGCTGACCAGGGTATGCATCGATCGAGTGATAGAGAAGGCGGTGTTTGCCGAGCGCGGCATAGAATGATCATTGGAGAGGACATCATGTGCAATGTACTGGTTGTGATTCTCATGACTTTGCTCGCCATGGCCGCCCCGGCAAGCGCGCAAATCGCCCCTGCACGCACGTGGCCCGAGTTGCGTGAAGCGGTGCTCGATCGCGTCAAGCGGCAGGCGTATCCGTTGAACGGCTACAAGATGGACGATGTTCAAGGGATCCTGGCGAAGATCGACTCCCTCGATCGCGATCAATGGGCCCGCGCCTGGAGTGAAACTGGCGAGCGCTACTGGAATGATGCGCGTGCCAAAGAGGCGAGCGATCGCACCCATGCACGTGAAGCCTATCTCGCGGCATGGCGCTATTTCTCATTCGCCGCCTGGCCGACGCAGAATACTCCCGAGAAGAAACGCGCGCACGGCCGGGCTACCGAAGCCTTTCAATCCTATGCGCGATTCGCCAATCTGCCGATCGAGGTGGTGCGCGTACCCTTCGAAGGCAAGTCGATCATCGGCTACCTGCAATTTCCGGCAAATCAGAAAAAGCCCGCACCTCTCGTGCTCTCGATCGGTGGGCTCGATGGCTACAAAGAATTTGTCGTCGAGCAATACGGACCGGACTACATCGCCGCAGGTCTGCCGTACCTTGCGCTCGACATGCCGGCGACCGGTGATTCGCCGATTGCGAAGATCGATGTCGGCGCTGAACGGGTCTACTCGCGCCTGCTCGACGCGCTTATCGCGCGCGGCGATATTGACCCGAAGCGCATCGGCTTGCAGGGTGTGTCCTGGGGCGGCCATTGGGCGTCGCGCCTGGCGTATGTGGAGCGCGACCGGCTTCGAGCGGTCGTCAACTGGGGCGGTCCCACGCATGGCTATTTCCAGCGCGAGTGGCAATTGAAGGCGCTCGGCACGCGCGAATATCTGTTCGATCTGTTCGCCGCACGCGCCGGCGTGTACGGTGCGACGACGCTCGAAGAATTTCTCGCTTACGGGCCGCGGATGTCGCTTCAGGACGGCGGATTCATCGGCAAGCCTTCCGCCCCGACCTTGTTGGTGAACGGCGCCCGCGACACCCAGGTGCCGATCGACGACCTGTACCTCGAGCTTCGCGCGGGCACGCCGAAAGAAACATGGGTGAACCCAGAGGGCGGACATATCGGCCGCAATCGAGACTGGTCCGATGGGCGCATCTTTCGCGAAGTGATCGTGCCGTGGTTTCAGCGGCGATTGCAATAGGCGCGTGCGCGCGAATACGTTGTCTTCCGACGCTCGGTACCGCGATCTGGCGGATTGCACGTCGACTACCGGTTCGTCGCGACCATCTTCCGGGCGATCGCAGTAACTGCGTTCGCCACGGTCGACGCCGCCAGCATCCGCCGCGAAACGATCCCCAGCTACGTACGCATCGGGCGGCAACGGTACGCCCGCGCACCTGTTCGGCGCGCTCTTCGGGCTGCGGACCGGCATCGATATTCGCCATATTCCATTCAAGAGCGCATCGGCCGGGGTAGCCGCGGTGCTTGGAGAACAAGTCGATCTCATGTTTGCCGCCACCGCGCCGGCGGCACCGCAAATCAGGGCGGGAAAATTGCGTGCGCTTGGCACCACGGTCCAGACGCGACTGCCGGCGTTTCCGGCGGTGCCGACCATGATTGAAAGCGGCTTTCCGGGCTTCGATACGCCGCGCGGGCCCGAGGCGTTCGATGAGCTCATCCGTTCGGAGACGACGCGGTGGGCCGGCGTGGTGCCTGATGCGGGAATCAAAGCGGAGTGACGCGGCGACGCGAACTGCATTGCGCGTGCGCGCGTCTTGGGGCTACTTTGGCTTTGGCGCTATCCCTCGCACCACGAGTGCCCAGCATTCGCACTATCGTTTGCAACGACGCGAAGTTTGACCATGTTTGTTGACCATGGTAGCTTGCTCGCCATGGAAACGATCCCGGTCTCTAAATTCAAGGCAACGTGCCTCAGTGTGGTACAGCGGGTCAAGCGAACCGGCCGTCCGGTTCTGATCACGCGTTTCGGTGAACCGGTCGCCCAGGTCGTTCCGCCGAACCGCCTCGTGAGCGGCGAAGCCTGGCTGGGATGCATGGAGGGTAGCGCCGAGGCGTTGGGCGACGAGGTTGGCCCGGCCCTGGATGCGAAGCGCTGGAACGCGCTTCGTAAATGAGATTACTCCTCGATACGCACATCTGGCGATGGAGCTTATCTGCCCCAGACAAGCTCGGGAAACGGCTTCGCGCGGCGATAACGCGCGCAGGAACCGAGCTTTGGTTGTCACCGATCAGTGTTTGGGAGCTCCTGGTCCTGGCCGAGCGAGGTCGTATCAAACTTGCACCGGACCCAAGGCAGTGGATCGCCGCCGCACTGTCCAGGACGCCCGCGCATGAGGCGCCGCTCAACCATCGCATTGCAATCCGCAGCCGCGAGATTTTGACTGTCCACGAAGATCCGGCCGATCGATTCCTTGTGGCGACAGCGCTCATCTACGAGCTGACCCTAGCGACTGCAGATGAAACGTTGATTCGCCTGAAGCCCTGCGCGATCTTGGCAAACCGGTAGTGCGGCAAGGTATCCCACCGCCCCGCGGTCGTAAAAGAGCGATTCGCCGCAGTCGGCATGGACGTCGATACGCCGCGCGGGCCCGAGGCGTTCGATAAGCTCATCCGTTCAGAGACGACGCGGTGGGCCGGCGTGGTGCGTGATGCGGGAATCAAAGCGGAGTGACGCGGAGACTCGAACTGCATTGCGCGTGCGCGCGTCTTGGGGTTACTGCTATACCAATCGGACGATTTCAGATTCGCCGAGGCCGGCCTCTCGAAGTACCGCTAACGTGTGTTCGCCCAGTGCCGCACAGTGAGGCGCGGCCCGGGTATCAGCATCCGACATGCGGAACGGCGGGTTGAGGACTTTGAAGCTGCCGCCCGAATCATGCACTTCCTCAAGCGATTGCCGGTGCGCGATTTGCGGGTCAATCATGGCCTCGGCCACGGTGCGATACGGGGAGCAGGGCACGCCGCAGCGTTCGAACACGACCTGGCATTCCGCCTTGGAGCAGGTCCGCGACCACGCTTCGGTCAAGTCCATCAGTTCGCCCCAATTGGCGCGCCGGTTCACATAGAGCGCGAAACGCGGATCGGCGATCCATTCGGGATGGCCCGCTGCCTGCGCGAAGCCTTGGAACGTCTTCTCGCTCGCCACCGCAACCATCAGATAGCCGTCGGCGCACGCGAGCGGCCCGAAGATCGGCCTTCCCGGTAGCGGCACATCGAACTGCGCGTATTGAAGCTCGGTGAGCGCGAAGCCGAGCATGGTCTCGAACATCGACACGTCGATGAACTGGCCGCGGCCGGTGATATGCCGCTGATGCAGTGCGGCGCCGATCGCACCGAAGGCCTGGACGCCCGCTGCCACGTCCGCCAGGAAAATGCCGCAATAGTCGGGCCGCGTGCGGCCTTCCTGGTAACGCATGTGGGAAATGTCGTAGCCGGCTGCCGCGTGCACGACCGGCGCGTAGGCGGGAAGCTGGGCCGCCGGTCCCGTCTGGCCGTAACCCGAAATGGCGCAATAGATGAGTCTCGGATTCAGGGGTGCGAGCGATGCATAGTCGAGCTTCAACCTTTGCATTACGCCGGGGCGGAAATTCTCCACCAGGATGTCGGCGCGTGCGACCAGCGCGCCGATCGCGGCCACGGCTGCGGGCGACTTCAGGTCGAGCACCACGCTCTTCTTGCCGGCGTTGAGCTGGCCGAAATACGTGGAGGCGCCGTGCCGCAGTGGCGGACGGCTGCGCATCATGTCACCTTCGGGCGCCTCGATCTTGATGACTTCGGCGCCCAGGTCGGCCAGCGTGCGCGTGCAGTATGGCCCAGCGATCGTGGTCGTAAAGTCGAGCACCCGAATGCCTGCGAACGCTTTTCCCATGTTGAATTCTTTCGGAAGGACTTACGAGCAGGTGGGCCGTACTGTGGCGGAAAGACAGACGTGACACGGGAGCCGGCCCCGCAATGTGGATAGATCACAAGAAGAACCGGGCATGCACGCGCCTTTACTTCGGACTTCACTTCGTGCCCGCTCACATTCTCACGCGCCCGCGGAGCCCGGGACAATGCTGTTCGACCCGAGGGGCAATTCCACTTGGGGCAATTCCACTTGGGCCGATCGTATTTTGCCCTATGCTTTCTGGGGTCACGTCTTGCAACAACACATCAGGAATCGATACGCGAGGCTATGCGTGATTGGATGATCCCGATCGGCACGGCTGACATGCCGATTTGTCGTTGCAAGACCTCACCCCAATCTCCCGGGCGCTATGGAATTCCGGCGTGCCCGCGCCGGTGCGTCCGGAACGCGAGATCGCCGGCCGGTCCCGGTAGTAGACTCCCGATCATGTTGCGACGAATGGTCGACCGTCGCGCAACACTTGCCGCATTTCGTATGCCGCCGGCCATCACGATCCGATAGGAGGAAGCCGTGTACCAGACTCGTTCTCTCTATGCTGCCGTAATCGCCGCGACGCTTGCGTTCGCTGCGCCCGCGGTCGCGCAGCAGAAGGTCAAGATCGGATTCATCACCACACTGTCGGGTCCGCAGGGCCTTATCGGCAAGCACATGCGCGACTCGGTCGAGATCGCGCTCGATCATCTGGGCCGGAAAGTCGGGGGCCTCGAAACCGAGGTGATCTATCTCGATGACCAGGTGAAGCCGGATGTCGGCGTGCAGGCGGCTGAAGAGCTGCTCAAGAAGCACCAGGTCGATTTTGTCGCCGGGATCATCTGGTCGAACGTCATGATGGCGGTCGTGCCGGTCGTAACGGGTGCCGGCAAGATCATGGTTGGCACCAACGCAGGCGCAAGCCCGCTTGCGGGCAGTCAATGCCATGAGCTGTACTTTTCCACCTCGTGGAACAACGATCAGACGCCCGAAGCCATGGGCAAGTTCCTGCAGGACACCAGCATCAACGACCTCTATGTGCTCGCGCCCAACTATCAGGCGGGCAAGGACATGGTGACCGGCCTCAAGCGCTATTACAAGGGGCGCATCGTCGAGGAGGTCTATACGAAGCTCGGGCAGCAGGACTATCAGGCGGAGATCAGCCAGCTCCGGTCCAAGAATCCGAAGGCGGTGTTCGTGTTCTATCCCGGAGGCATGGGCATCCAGTTCATCAAGCAGTATGCGCAGGCGGGATTGCGCGATCAGATACCGCTCTATTCGGTGTTCACGGTGGATGAAACCAGCCTGCCGGCTTTGCAGGACACCGCGATCGGCCAATGGGAAACGCGCTTCTGGAGCCCCGATCTGAAGAATCCGGCGAGCGAGAAGTATGTGGCCGACTTCCGGAAGAAATTCAATTACACGCCGGCCCTCTATGGCGCCCAGAGCTACGACGGCATCATGCTGATCGATTCGGCATTGCGCGCGACCAAGGGCAATGTCAAGGATACCAAGGCGCTTGTCGCGGCGATGCGCAAGGCCGATTTCAACTCGGTGCGCGGCAAGTTCACCTACAACGTCAATCACCACCCGATTCAGAACTTTTATCTTTTGAAGGGAGTGAAAGGCCAGACCGGCGTGGAAATGCAGATCCAGAAAACAGTGTTCGAGAATCACAAAGATTCGTACTACCAGGACTGCAAGATGAAGTGGTAAGCCGATCGCTCGTGCGCGCTCGGCTGAGGGTCGGGGAGAGAGCAGATCGGCAGGTGCAGTCGGGCTCTGTTTGAGCTGCAGCTTCCATGAGCACGTACCGCGGAAAAGCGCGTCGCCGTTCGCCCTTGTCAAAGGGGGTTGCTGAATGAAATGTGCCGGGGGATTCAAGAGCATGCGTACCACCACGAATCCCCCGCCACGCTTCGCTCAGGCACCCTCATTACCAAGGGTGCAAGAATTCACTCCCTGCTAGCGCGATGATCGCCTCACCCGCTTCTCGATGAACCTCCCCCTCGTCTTCGAGCAGTTGCTGAACGGCGTGCAGTTCGGCGTGATGTTGTTCTTGATGGCGGCCGGCTTGACCTTGGTGCTTGGCATCATGAACATGGTCAATCTCGCGCACGGCTCACTCTACATGGTCGGTGCGTATCTCACGATCACCGCGGCGCAGTGGACCGGTTCGTACCTGCTCGGCGTGCTGCTCGGCCTCATCGCCACCTTGTTGGTCGGCATGCTCACCGAGGTTATCGCGCTGCGCCGGCTCTACGATCGCGACCATCTCGATCAGGTGCTCGCGACCTTCGGCCTGATCCTGTTCTTCAACGAGGCGGTCGCGCTCATCTGGGGCCGCTTCGCCCTCTTCAGCTCACTGCCTGATTGGCTGCAGGGTCACATCGATCTCTTCAGCGGCGCACGCTTTCCGGTCTACCGCGCAGCAGTGATCGCGGTCGGGCTTGCGGTGGCGCTTGGACTCTGGTTTGTGGTTGCGCGAACACGGCTAGGCATGCTGGTCCGCGCCGGCGCGTCGAATCGAACGATGGTCGGCGCGCTCGGCATCAACATTCGGCTGCTCTACACGATCGTCTTCGGGATCGGCGCGGCCCTGGCTGGGCTCGCGGGACTGATGGCGGGCCCGATCTACGCGGTGCAGCCGGGCATGGGCGAGCTGATCCTCATTCAAGTGTTCGTCGTGATCGTGATCGGTGGCATCGGTTCGATTCGCGGGGCGCTGGTGGGCGCGATCATCGTGGGCATCGTCGACACCATGGGGCGTGCCTTCCTGAAGCCGGTGCTTAGCACGATCATCTCCCCCACCGCTGCCGAATCCGCGGGGCCTGCTCTCGCGTCGATGTCCATTTACCTCCTCATGGCGGTCGTGCTCGCGTTGCGCCCGGCGGGGCTCTTTCCGGCCCGAGGCGGCTGATGCGACGACCCATCGTGATGTGGAGCTTGATCGTCCTGGTCCTGGTCGCGTTGCCGCCCCTTGCGCTCATTTTCAAGCAACCGTTCTACCTCGACCTCGTTCGTCGCATCATGATCTTCGCGATCGCGGCGGTGAGCCTCAACCTGATTCTCGGCTACGGTGGCCTCGTGTCGTTCGGTCACGCCGCGTATCTTGGGATCGGTGGTTATGCGGTCGGCATTCTCGCGTTTCACGGCATCCACGACGGTTTCGTGCAATGGGGCGTGGCGATCGGCGCCTCGGCACTCGTTGCCCTGGTGATCGGAGCGGTATCGATTCGCACGAACGGCATCTACTTCATCATGATCACGCTCGCGTTCACGCAGATGCTGTATTACCTCGGCATATCGCTGTCGCAGTACGGCGGGGACGACGGCATGCGCATCAAGACGCGTAGTCAATTCCCCGGAATTGATCTCGCCGATCCGGTCCAGTTCTACTATCTCGTCCTCGCTTTCCTGCTCGTGTTTGCCTATCTCACCGCCCGTATCGTCAACTCCCGGTTCGGCATGGTGTTGCGCGCCGCCAAGTCCAATGACGCGCGCACAAGAGCAATCGGTCTTTCACCCTATCCTTACCGGCTCGCCGCGTTCGTGATTGCCGGTGCGATGTGCGGCGTCGCCGGTGCGATGCTGGTCAATCACACCGCATACCTCACGCCCGATTTCATGCACTGGACGCGCTCCGGCGAGATCATGTTCATGGTGATTCTTGGTGGTATGGCAACCGCGGTGGGCCCGGTGTTCGGCGCGTTCGGGCTGTTGCTGGTCGAAGATCTTCTCGCGGGTTGGACGCAGCATTGGCAAGTGATCCTCGGCCCCCTGCTCGTGTTGTCGGTGTTGTTCTTCAAGCGCGGCCTGGCTGGGATGTTCCTGAAGCACCATGATGAATAAGGATCT
>JANMUI010000018.1:0-3798 GCA_031391405.1 Betaproteobacteria bacterium | reverse complement strand
GACGAGTACACCGGCGACGCCGAAGGATTTCACGAGCGTCACTACAACGAGTTCGTTTCGTTCCTGCCGTTCGTGCAGTGCTTCCTGTATGGCGAGGGCCGCTCCGGCCGCAGCGACGCGGCGCACAGCGCGGGTTCGCCGATGCGCGTGTTCCGCCGGACTGGTCTTTCACGCGCGGCGCGCGGCGAATCAGATTCGCGGGCCGACCCCGCTTGCGCGGGCCCAGGCCTGAAAACCGCGAGCCGATCGCTTACTATCCGCGCGAGCAGCGATCGATTATCGTTGCGTGCGGAGTCGCTCCACTGGGTGCCGAGCCGCTCCACTTGTGGCGAACCGCTTACAGGAGAAACACATGCCCGTAGATACCTTTGTCGAAAACACGTGGTATATCGCCGGCCGCTCGCAGGAGTTTCCGGTCGATGCGCTCAAGGGTCGCCGGATCGCCGGCCGACCGGTGCTGATCTGGCGTGCGCGCGACGGAAAAGTCGGTGCGTTCGATGATCGTTGCGTACACAAGCGCATGCCGTTGTCGGAAGGGCGAGTGCTGGCAGACGGCATGCTGGAGTGCGCGTACCACGGCTTTTGCTACGACGCGGCTGGACAATGCCAGCGCATTCCGTCGCAGCTCGACCGTCCGATCCCCACCAAGGCAAAGCTGTCGCCGTTCCCGGTAATCGAGCAGGACGGACTGGTGTGGGTCTGGCCCGGCGATGCGGCGAAGATCGGCATGGTGCAGGCGCCGCCCACGCCCGAAATCGCGGGTGAGGAGTGGGAGACGCACATGTTCGACCCGAAGCTGGTCCCGGCGAACTACATGCTGCTGATCGAAAATCTGATGGATATCACCCATTTCTATCCGCTGCACGAGGGCAACATCGGGGACATCGAGCAGAGCAAGATTCCGATCGAGCTGGTCGAGGAAACGCTATGGGGCACGCCGACGGTGAAGACCGTGCGCCGCGTGCAGGGCTACAAGCAGCCGCCGTTCATGGCGGGCTGGTGGGGCGTACCGGTGGTCGACCGCTGGCACACCCATCACATGGTGGCTCCAGGACTGACCCGTGTCGAGTTGCGCTGCGCGCCGCCGGGATTGCTGGGCCAGGCCGAGCACGAGTTCGGCTACGTCATTCATCACGCGCATACGCCGGTGGATGCCACGAGCCACTACTGGCGGCTTTGGGTGAGCACACGCAAGGGCACACGTTCGGGATCGGATCCGTCCAAGTCCTGCACCCAACATATCGCCGAAACCTTCCCCGCGGTGATGGACGAGGATCTCTGGGCGCTCGAACGCCAGCAGCAGATGTTCGCATACCCCGACGACGGCTACACCGAGGTGTTCCTGCGCTCCGATCAGGCGCTGCTCCGCGCGCGCAAGATCCTCGCCGAGCTCGAAGAGGGCAATCGCGGCAAGAGTGCTACGCACGCCCGGTTCGCCGCCTGAGACGCGACAGCGCGGCGGCGCCGGCCACGGGTAGAGGGGCCTGATCGATATGCTGACCGCGACCAATGTCGTGAAGTCATTCGGCGATTTTCAGGCGCTGGCCAAATGCAGCCTGGCGATCGAGCGCGGCAAGATCACGGGCATCATCGGACCCAATGGCGCCGGCAAATCGACGCTGTTCAATGTTCTTGGGGGCCTGCTCGAACCGGATGATGGCGGTATTGTCCTGGAAGGCCGCAGCCTGCTCGGCCTGCGACCTGATCAGCGCGCGCGCGCGGGCTTGGTGCGCACGTTTCAGATCTCGCGCGAGCTACGCGGTCTGACCGTACTCGAGAATGTCCTGCTCGCAAGCAATCGCCAGACGGGCGATGCAGCATGGCGTTGCTTCGCGGCGCCCCGAGTCGTACGCGCGGAACAGGAAGCGGCCATCGTGCGCGCCCGGCAGTTGCTGGAAGAGGTGAACCTGTGGCCGCTCGCCAACGAACCGGCCGGCAATCTTTCGGGCGGCCAGAAGAAGCTGCTCGAAATCTCGCGGGCGCTGATGCAGGAACCGCGGATCATCCTGCTGGATGAGCCCGCCGCCGGGGTGAGCCCGGTGATGATCAAGGTGCTCAGCGACACCATCCGGCGCCTGCAAGCGCAGGGCATCACCTTTGCCATCATCGAGCACGACATGGACGTCATCGCCGAACTGTGCGACCCGATCTATGTGCTCGCCGAGGGGCGCGCCATTACCTGCGGCAGCTTCCGCGAGATTGCGTCCAACCGGGAAGTCATGCACGCCTACCTCGGGAAGGTGGCATGAGCGGGATTCTGTCGGTAGCGGGGCTGCATGCGGGCTATGGCGCGGGCGATATCCTGAAGGGCATCGACCTGTCGCTTGACGAAGGCCGAGTCCTCACCATCATCGGCCCCAACGGCTCGGGCAAATCGACCTTCGTCAAGGCACTCGCGGGCCTGCTGACCACGCGGCAGGGAGAAATCCATCTCGCCGGCGAGCGGCTGAACGGACTGACCCCGCCTAAGCGTGTGCAACGCGGCCTCGCCTACGTGCCCCAGGAGTACAACATCTTTCGCAACCTCCCCGTGCTGGAGAACCTGCGCATCGCGCACGAGTTCATGGGCAAAGGCCGGGGCTCGCCGCTGCCGCCCGACATGGCGGCGCTGTTTCCGGAACTGCCTGCCCGTTTCAAGACGCTCGCCGGGAATCTGAGCGGCGGTCAGCGCCAGATGCTCGCATTTGCCTGCGCGCTGACAGTGCGGCCCAAGGTCCTGATGCTGGATGAGCCTTCGGCCGGGCTGTCGCCAAGAATCACCGCGGAGATCTTCGAGACCGTAAAGAACGTCAACGCCATGGGCGTGAGCGTGTTGATGGTCGAACAGAACGCCATCGAGGCCTTGCGTATATCGGATACCTGCATCGTCATGGCGGGCGGGCGGATACGGCTCTCGGCCCCCGCCGCGGAGGTGCTCGGCATGCAAGACCTGCAGAGCCTGTATCTCGGTGATGCCCGCGAGACGGCGGACTGATGTTGCAGACCGCGTTCAACGGGCTGGTGAGCGGCGTGATCATGACCTTGCCGGCGCTCGCGGTGACGCTGCTCTTTGGCGTGCTCAAGTTCCCCAATTTCGCCGTCGGCGCGATGATGACGGTCGCGGCTTACATGGTCTTCGCGCTCAACGCACAGCTCGGTTGGCCGCTGGCGGCAGCCACATTGGTGGTGGCAGTGGTCTTCGGCGGGCTCTGCATCGTCATCGACTTCCTCACCTTCAAGCCGCTGCGCGAACGCGGCGGCATTACGTTGATGGTCGCCTCGCTCGGCCTTGGTTTCATTCTCGAGAACATCGCGCGGTTCGCGTACGGCAACTCGGCGCGCAGCTTCGCCATCGAGCTGGCGCGGCCCTTCCGCTTTCTCGACTTGCGCATGAACCGCGAACAAATGATGACGTTCGCGATCTCGGCCGCGGCGATGGCGGCGATGTGGCTGCTGCTCACCCGCACACCGATCGGCCGCGCGATGCGCGCGGTCGCCGACAATCCGCAGCTCGCGCTGGTGCGTGGCATCGACAGCGAGCGCATCATCCGCTGGACCTGGTTCATCGCCGGCATGCTGCTCGCGGTGGGCGGAGTGCTGATCGGCATGGACCGCGCGCTCGAGCCGCCGATGGGCTCCAACTACGTGATCGCCGTGTTCGCGGCGGCCATCCTCGGCGGGCTGGGAAGCCCGCTCGGAGCATTCGTCGGCGCCCTGATCATCGGCGTGGTGAGCGAGCTGTCGACTCTCGTGATTCCGCCGAACTACCGCATGGGAATTCCGCTGTGCGTGATCGCGCTGATCCTGATCACCCGCCCG
>JANMUI010000006.1:0-13337 GCA_031391405.1 Betaproteobacteria bacterium | reverse complement strand
GCGGCACCCGTTCTCGTGATGGCCGTGGTGAGCGGAGCCGAACCCGTATTGGTCAGCGTGACGGATTTCGCCGGGCTCGTCGTACCGATGACGTAGTTGCCGAACAACATCGAGTTGCTCGTGAACGTTGCAGCGGGCGCCGGCAAAACGCCGGTTCCCGCCAGCGCGATCGAATGCGGACTGCCCGGCGCATTGGAGGTGATGTTGACCGTACCAGTGCGGGCTCCTAGCGCGGCCGAGGTAAAGGTAACGTCGATCGCGCAGGATTGGCCGGTCGTAAGCGATGCTCCGGACGCGCAGGTTCCCGTTCGATTGAACTCTGCTGCATTCGCGCCCCCGACGCTGAGTCCGTTCAGAGTCATTGGCACCGGGCCGGTGTTGGAAACGGTGATCGTCCTGGCGAGGCTCGTCGTGTTGGTTCCCTGCCCGCCAAACGCAACGATGTTCGCCGAGAGACTCATCACCGGTCCGGGTGCCGGAACGCCATTCCCGCTCAAAGCAATCTGCAACGGGCTATTCGCACCTGAATGAACGATTGCTACCGACGCAGCTCGCGCACCCAGTAGCGCCGGTGTGAATGTCGCGGCGATCGTGCAAGTGTTGCCTGCCGCGAGGGCCATGTTGTTTGCGCACGTCCCTGACCGCGCGAATTCATTGGGGTTGGCTCCACCCAACGCGATCGTGGTCAAGGTTACGGAATTCGAACCGGAATTCGACACCGTCACAGTTTGCGACGCCGAGGTGGTCGCAAGGCTTTGGTTACCAAACCCGAGCGCGTTACTCGACAGAGCAATCGTGCCGGTGGGAAGACCATTCGGATTCGCGATATACGCGGCGAGATGCTCGGCGTGGACGGCGTTGATGTATGCGCCGAGGAACATCATTTCCGGGCGCGTGCTGATCGCGTTCAGGATCAACGAGGGTTGATCCGCACCGCGCGTGATGCCGTTCATATTCGCCGCGGGATTCGGCCCGTGGCAGGCGGCATTCGCACAGCCCAGCGGAGCACCGTTGGGATTCACGTAAAGCAGAGCGCCCAGCGCCGGATCGCCAGCAGATATGGCCGTGATCGGGAACGCAAGCATCGTGCTTGCAAAGGCGATATGTAGGCTGATGCGTCGGATGGCCATGGCGATTCTCGCGAAATAAACAACTTCCCGATCGCGCGCACGGTGTGCCGCTGCGATGTCGAGCATGGCGAAATCGTACGGGACAACACGCGTGGTATGACTTCCACTAATCGCATTACGCGACCCGCCGGTCCGACATCGCCGATGAAACGAAGCGCGCGATGATGAACGCGGTTCGGGTACAACGATCGACGGCGCATTTGCAGGGATGAGCGTGCGGCCCTATGGCAAATCCGCGACAATACAAGCTCGCACGAAATTCCCATTCCTCTCAACTGTCAGGTCTGTCCTTCATGCAAACCACGCACCAAGCGGTCGCCGTCGATATCGACTGGCCGGCGCAAATCCATCGAACATTGCGCGACTTCGATGTCACGCAAGTTGCTTACGTCCCGGATGCAGGGCATCGCAGGTTGATCGAGCTTTGTCATGCCGATGCAGCCATGCGCGCCGTGCCGTTATCGACAGAAGAGGAGGGCATCGCGATGACCTCCGGTGCCTGGCTGGGTGGTGCGCGCGGTGTTTTGTTGATGCAATCGAGTGGTGTCGGGAACTGCATCAACATGTTGTCGCTCGCCCGTTCCTGCAACTTCCCTTTGCTGATGGTGATCACCATGCGCGGCGAGTGGGGCGAGTTCAACCCATGGCAGGTGCCGATGGGGCAGGCGGTCGAACCTTGCCTCAAGCTCTTCGAAACGGTAGTGCTGCGCGCCGACAGACCGGAAGACGTGCAACCGTCGATCGAAGCGGGCGCCAGGCTCGCGTTCAACGGCTACAACCTGGTTGCCGTGTTGCTCGGTCAGCGATTGATCGGCAGCAAGGCGTTCAAAGCGATCGACGACTAAGGAGCACGAATTCATGGCCAACCAGATTCTTGAAAGACGCCTCGTCGCAGGCGAGCTGTTGCGTGATCGCGGCGACCTGCTCGTCGTCGCCGGACTTGGCGCACCCTCATGGGACTGCACAGCGGTGGGCGATCATCCGCTGACATTTCCGCTGTGGGGGGCAATGGGCGGTGCCTGCATGATCGGATTGGGGCTTGCGCTCGCGCAGCCGAAGAAGAATGTTCTCGTCATCACCGGTGACGGCGAGATGCTGATGGGACTCGGCAGCCTTGGGACGCTCGCCGTCCAGCGTCCGGCGAATCTCTCGATCGTGGTGCTCGACAACGAACGTTATGGCGAAACCGGTATGCAGAAGACGCACACTGCACATGGCGTCGATCTCGCAAAGGTGGCGCTTGCTTGTGGGTTCAAGATGGCCGCCACAGTGACGTCCATGGTCGAGCTCGCGGCGGCGCGAAAGATCATCTACGAAGGCAAGAGTGGTCCGGTGCTCTACCAAGTGAAGGTGGGCAACGAGAAGCTGTCGCTCGTCTTGCCGCCACGCGATGGTCCACATCTGAAGAACAGATTTCGCCAGGCGTTGCTTGGAAATTCCGCGTTCGCTTAGCGCGCCGGAATGGAAGCGCGCCACTAGCTCACCGCGGAACCTTCGAATGCCCAACCAGGCGCGCTGGATCGGTGCACCGCTCGTCCGCAAGGAAGACGCGGCGATTCTCACCGGACGGGCGCGCTATATCGACGACCTCGCGCCCGTCGCGCAGCTCTGTCATGCGGCCGTCGTTCGCTCGCCCCATCCGCATGCGCGCATTCGCGGCATCGACAGTTCGCGTGCGAAGGCGCTTCACGGTGTGATCGCCGTGGTAACCGGCAGGGAGCTCCTTGCGATCGTCGGGAGCATCCCCTCGGTCGTGCGAACGCCGGCACGCTTCTATCCGTTCGCATACGACAAGGCCCGTTACGCCGGTGAGCCCGTGGCCGTGGTGGTCGCTCGCGATCGCTACATCGCCGAAGACGCGGCGGAGCTGGTCGAGGTCGACTACGACCCGCTGCAAGGCGTATCGGATCTGGAGGATGCGATCGCCCCGGGCGCGCCGCGCCTGTTCGATGACGCAACATCGAATATGCTCTCGTCGCGCACGTTTCGCTATGGTGACCCCGAACGGGCCTTCGACAACGCCGATCGCGTGTTCCGCCTCGACTATCGCTTTCCGCGCTCGTTCGCGACACCGATGGAAACGTACGGCGTCATCGCCCAATTCGAGCGAGCACCCGATCGCTTCACGGTGTGGTCGAATTTCCAGGGGCCCTATGTCCTGCAGCCGTTGATGGCGGGTGCATTGCGCGTGCCCGGTAATCGATTGCGCCTCATCACCCCGCAAGCAAGTGGCGGGAGCTTCGGCGTCAAGCAGGCAGTGTTTCCGTATATCGTGCTGTTGTGCGCGGTCAGTCGGATTGCCGGTGTGCCGGTGAAGTGGACGGAAGATCGTCTCGAGCATCTGATGGCGTCATCGTCGGCGTCGGATCGACTCGGCACGGTCGAGGCGGCGTTCACGAACGATGGCGTGCTACAGGCACTGCGCTATGTGAACCATGTGAACCTCGGCGCCTATATTCGCGCGCCGGAACCCGCGTCGATCTATCGCATGCATGCCGCCTCCAACGGCGCGTATCGGGTGCGCAATCTCGCGATCGACAATCACCTTGTCGTGTCGAACCGCGTGCCGTGCGGACTGAATCGAGGATACGGTGGCCCGCAGTTCTATTTCGCGCTCGAGCGCATCATGGAGATCGCCGCCCGAGGACTGAAGATCGATCCGGCCGAGTTGCGCCGGCAGAACCTCGTCGAACGCAATCAATTTCCGTACAAAGGGCCGGCCGGTGCGACCTACGACGCCGGCGATTTCAATGCTGTTCTTCAGGCTGCGCTCGAACGGGCCGACTATCCTGCGCTGGTTGCGCGTCGCGACGCTGCGCGCCGGGAAGGACGCCTGTTCGGCATCGGTCTTGCGGTCGGCGTCGAGCCGTCGGGCTCCAACATGGCGTACGTATCGCTTGCGCAAACGCCGGCCGAACGCGCGAAGGGTGATCCAAAGTCGGGCGCGAACGCAACCGCAACCGTGGCGATTGACCCAACCGGTCAAGTTACCGTGACCATTGCCAGCACGCCGAACGGCCAAGGCCACGCCACCGTTGCCGCGCAGATCGTGGCCGATCGGCTCGGGCTCGATCCGAAAGATATCGACGTGAACACCGAGCTCGATACGCGCAGTGCGTCCTGGTCGATCGCATCGGGCAACTACGCGAACCGCTTCTCATCGATCGTCGCCGATGCGCTCGTGCAAAGTGCGACGAAGGTGGCGGAAAAGATCAAGCGGATCGCAGCCGAAGATCTTGAAGTCAATGTCGGCGATATCGAGCTCGCGGATGGCGTCGCCCGCGTGGTCGGGGTGCCGGCGAAGGCGATTTCTCTCCGCAAGCTCGCTCTGCGAACGCACTGGCATACGCGCAGCCTGCCCGACGATATGGAACCAGGCATATTCGAGACTGCGACGCTATCGCCGCCATCGCTCGATGAGGTCTCTGCCGATGATCAAGTGGGTTCGGCATTGACGTATGGATTTGTCTGCGACCTGGTTGCAGTGGAAATCGACAAGCCGAGTGGTCGCATCGATTTTGTGAAGTATGTGTCCGTGCATGATGTGGGCACCATGCTGAATCCGCTGATCGTCGAAGGGCAGATCCATGGTGGCTTCGCGCACGGTCTTGGCGCAGCCCTCATGGAAGAGCTTCAATACGACCGTGACGGAAATTTTCTCTCCGGAACGTTGGCGGAGTACCTGTGCCCGACCGCGCCTTCGCTGCCGCCATTGGATATCGGGCATGTTTCGATACCGAGCGGAGCGAATCTGCTGGGCGCGAAAGGGATGGGAGACGGCAGCTCGATGCTCGCGCCTGCTGCGGTTGCAAACGCCGTCGCGGATGCGCTGGGTCGCGACGATATCGAGTTGCCGCTGACGCTCGATCGTGTCTGGCGATACGCGAACGAAGGACAGAACAAGGATTGCGTGTCATGAGCATCGGCTCCGGATGAAACCCACCGCTTTCGATTACATCCGCGTCGCGACATTGGATGAAGCGATCGGGCTCCTGGCCAAACAAGGTGATGGCGTCACCGTGCTGGCGGGCGGTGTATCACTTGGCGCGATGCTGAATATGCGTCTTGTGCGCCCCGGTGTCCTGCTCGATATCAAAGGTATCGATGCCTTGGGTGCGATCCGGGATCAGGGCGACCATTTGGTTATCGGTGCAACGGCCCGGCAGGCGGATGTCATGCAGAATGTCGACGCGATGGGCGCGATCCCGTTGCTCGCGCTGGCATTTCCGCATATTGGGCATATGCAGACCCGCAGCCGCGGTACGATCGGTGGCTCGATCGCGCACGCTGATCCGAGTGCCGAATTGCCGCTCTGTCTGGTGACGCTCGATGGCGCCATCGCGCTGCAATCGCGTGGGGGTGTCCGCATCGTGCGCGCCCGCGAATTCTTCACTGGCGTCCTGTCAACCATGCGCCGGCCGGACGAGCTGGTGACAGCTATCCACTGGCCAACGCGAGCGCCTCGCACGGGATTTGGATTCGACGGGATTGCGCAGCGCCGCGGCGACTTCGCGATCGTGGCGGCAGCGTGCTGCGTTCGGTTGAATGGTCAAGGCGTTATCGAGCGCGTTGATGTGGGCTTGGGCGGGGTCGAAGACCGGCCGCTTGCGTTTGACCTTGCCGAATTCATCGGTGCCCCGCCTGGCCCGGAAACCGCACGGGCAATCGCCAATCATCTCGAACGTCAAGTGTCGCCGATGGGAGACGTGAAGGCAAGCGTGCAGTATCGAAGGGCACTGGTACGCCTTCTGGTTGAGCGCGTAGTCCTGCAGGCATTCGATTCAATCGATATGAAGGCAAGGGTTGGATCCGTGCATGCCACCGCGGCGCATCGTCCCGCTATGCCGCGCGGTCACAGCGTCAATGTTTCGCTCAATGACACGCTCGCCGCGAACACGAAGGCGACGATCGAGTTTTCCTTGAACGGACGTCTTGTCCGAGGCCATGCCGAGCCGCGCATGCTGCTCTCGGACTTTCTTCGCCACGAGCTCGGTTGCTACGGGGTTCGCGTCGGATGCGAGCATGGCGTGTGCGGCGCTTGTACCGTATTGGTCGATGGCGTGGCGCAGCGCAGTTGCCTGCAGCGCGCCGTCGAGGCACGGGGCGTGAGCGTGACGACAGTCGAAGGCCTGTCGCCTGACGATACATTGAGTCCGTTGCAGGAAGCATTCCGGCGGCACCACGCGTTGCAGTGCGGATTCTGTACACCAGGGATTCTTGCGTCCGCCACGCATTTCCTGGGCGACAATCCTCATCCGAACGAAGACGAGGTTCGCGACATGCTGTCCGGGCACATCTGCCGCTGCACCGGGTACCACGGGATCGTGCAGGCTATTCTCGACGCCGCCGGACAAGGTTCAATATCGGCGCGAAACGTGGTCATTTGATCAATCAATCCGATCCGGCATGAATCTCGGTCAAGCATTTCAACTGACTGTCGCCCGGCGGCCCGCCGCCAAAGCGATCGTCGACGGCGACACGGTGCGCACGTACGCGCAATGGCTTGCCGAAGTCCAGCGGGTCGCTGGTGGGCTCGCTGCGATCGGCCTTGGCAGTGGCGATCGTCTGATCACGGTCATCAAGAACCGCTACGAGCTGGCCACGCTTTACTGGGCCTGTCATTGGCTTGGGCTCGTCTACACGCCACTCAATTGGCGTTCGACCGCGGAGGAGATCGCCTACTGTCTTGCGAACGCCGAGGCGCGCGCGGTCGCGTATGAAGGCGTTGCGGAGGAGGCGGTGCATCGGGCGCAGCGCATCGCCGGGATGGAATCGCTACCGCGCATCGCAGTGGCCGGCGCCAATGCAGACGGTGCGAGCACATGGGTCAGCCTGCTCGATGCGACGCCGATCGCCGCTCCGACCGGCGATGATGAACGCGCCGTGTGCATGATGCTCTATACGTCGGGCACGACCGGTCGACCCAAAGGTGTTCCGCGCTCGCATGGCAACGAGCGTAGTGCTGCCGTCTCGCACATCGCGCACAACCGCTATGAATTCGGCGAAACTTCACTTGGCGTGATGCCGCTTTATCACACGATGGGCGTGCGAGTCCTGCTCTCGAGTGCAATGTTGAACGGCACATTCGTGTGCATGCCGCAGTACGACACTGATGTCGCGCTCGATGTGATCGCGCGCAATCGCATCACCACGATGTTCCTCGTGCCGACACTGTTCCACGACATCGTTCACCATCCTCGACTTCGGTCGCACGACCTTTCATCGCTGTCGAAGCTTGGCTACGCGGGCATGTCGATGAACGATGCGTTGTCGGCCGCCTGCGCCGAAATTTTCCGGCCGAAGCTGTGGGTGAATCTCTACGGATCGAGCGAGATTTATACATTCTCGTTCTGCGACCATCTCGATCGCAAACCAGGGTGCGCCGGCCGTGCGGGGATGAATCAGGCATTGCGCGTGGTGCGCGCCGATCCGGGTGCCGGCGTTTCGCCTGATGATGTGGTTCTGCCAGGCGAATCCGGCGAAGTGATCGCAAGCCTCGCGAGTCCGGAGGCGTTCAAGGGGTACTGGAAACGCCCGGATGCGGATGCCCGCGCATTGCGCGCGGGTTGGTACTTCACCGGCGATCTGGGCACGTTCGATGAAGACGGCGAGCTCTATTTGCTCGGACGCGTCGACGATATGGTGATCTCAGGCGGCGAGAACATCCACCCCGAAGAAGTCGAGAACGTGCTTGCTCACTGCCCGCTCGTTCGCAAGGTCGCCGTCGCGGGCGTACTGGACGATCGACTTGGTGCGAAAGTGATCGCGTTCGTCGAGCCCGCATCGAGCGACGTCACCGCCGCGCAACTCGATGCATACTGCGCGGGGAGCACGTTGGCCCGATTCAAACGTCCACGCGAGTATGTGTTCGTGGAGAAGATCCCGCAGTCTCCGGTGGGGAAGATCCTGCGGCGGGAGTTGCGGGCGGGGAACTACAAACGTCTTTCGTGAACCCGCTAAAAAATGAATCCCTCAGAAATGAACCCCTCAAAAATGAACCACAGAGGACGCGGAGGACGCAGAGAAAACCGAAGAAGGGGGGTGGCATTTCGCGTTTCCCATTTCCCGTTTCTTCGTTCTTTTGCGTCCCCTGTGGTTCAATTCTTACGAGCAATGTAGGAGTATTAAATGATCGACAAGTACCTCAACCGCCGCGCCGAGTCGCTGCGCTCCCTCGACGGCCTGCGCATCGAGCTTGACGCTGAACGCCGCATCGGCACACTCATTCTCGATCGGCCGCCGCTCAATATCATCTCGTACAAGGGGCGTTCGCAGATTCGGATGCTCATCGAGGAAATGGACGAGGACGACGATATCGGTGTCATCGTCATTCGCGGCGCGAACGGTGTCTACACATCCGGTGGCGACGTGAAGGCGTTTCTCGATATTCCACCGGATGGCATGTCGCACCTCGCGTGGAATATCGGTGCGCCCGAGCGCGCCGCGAAGCCGGTTATCGCGGCGATCGAGAAGTACGCGATGGGCGTCGGTCTCGAGCTCGCGCTCGCCTGTGATTTTCGAATCGCGACGAAAGACAGCGTGATCGCGCTGCCGGAATCCTCGATCGGACAGATGCCCGGATCGGGCGGTGCACCGCGTGTCGTGCGACTGATCGGTCTGACGCGGGCCAAGCAGATGGTCTTGCTCGGCGAACGCATTCCGGCGGAGAAAGCGTGCGATTGGGGTCTTATCACCGAAGTCGTCACGGACGGTGATGCGCTCACGAAACTGGTGCATCGGTATGCGGAGCGCCTCAACGCCTTGGCGCCAATCTCCCGTGCATCGCTCAAGCGCGTCCTCAATCTCGCCGAGGACACGAGCAATGCAGCCGGCCTTGATCTCGAGGGCCACGCCTATGAGAAGCTCCGCGGCACCGCCGACTACAAGGAAGGGATTCACGCCTTCGCCGAGAAGCGCAAGGCGAAGTACCACGGCAAATAGGGCGCGTGTGCGCGGTGCCTGCGCGGATGCTGCGCAGCGCCCAGATTTCCATGAGCTGACGCAATGGTGAAAATGACGAATCGGGTCATCGTTTCATTGATCGCTGTGCTCGTGCTGACGGTGCCGGTCGCGTCGTTCGGCCAATGCGTGCCCGCGGCCGCGTGGGTGGCGCCCGGTGACGCGCAGAAAGCACCGATTGCTCCGCGTGAAATCGTGGCGCGAGCGTCCGCCCGCAAGGTCGTGCTGCTAGGCGAGCAGCATGACATCGCCGATCATCATCGCTGGCAATTGCAGATGCTGGCGGCGCTCCATGCCGCGCGTCCCGGAATGATGGTCGGGTTCGAGATGTTCCCGCGCCGCGTACAAGGTGTGCTCGATCGTTGGGTCGCAGGTGAATTGACGGAAGCGCAATTCCTCGTACAGGTGGATTGGCGCAACGTCTGGCGCCTCGATGCAGGCCTATACATGCCGCTCTTTCATTGGGCGCGTATGAATCGGGTGCCGATGATCGCAATTAATATTGATCGCGAGCTGACCCGCGAAGTGAGCGAGAAGGGCTTCGATGCGATACCCATCGAACGGCGCGAAGGCGTTTCCCGGCCGGCCGAGCCCTCGGCTGACTATACAAAGTGGCTGCTCGGGGTCTACCGCGAACACCAACGTTCCGGGACGCGCGAGGTCAACGATCCCGCGTTTCGCCGCTTCGTCGAAAGCCAGGTGTTGTGGGACCGCGCCATGGCCGAGTCGTTGGCGACTGCGTACAAACGCACCGGTAATACATTGGTCGTCGGTATTCTTGGCAGCGGACACATCGCGCGCGGTTACGGTGTGCCGCATCAATTGCAGGCGATGGGGATTTCCGAGGTGATGTCGCTGCTGCCTTGGAGCAGCAATGCCGAATGCGGCGATCTGGTTTCCGGATTTGCCGATGCCGTCTACGGGTTGCCCGCGCAACCGAGCGAGCCGCGTGAGCAGCGTGCAAGGCTTGGCGTGGGCCTGGAGCGTACGAAAGGCGGTGTTCTCATCAAGCAGGTGGAGGCAAGCAGTATCGCCGCGACCGCAGGCATGCAGGCGGGCGATATCGTTGTCGAGATTGCCGGGCTTAAAGCCCAAGAGCCCGCGGATGTTGCGAACGCTGTTCAACGCCATGCACCAGGCACATGGCTGCCGATCAAAGTTCTGCGTCAAGGCGAGTCGTTCGACTTGATCGCGAAATTCCCGCCCGCAGTGAAATGATCACCGGGATGCGTCGGCTCGCGCGGTGGATTGCCGTCGTGGCCATTCTTATCGGTTCGGGTGCACCGGCAGTTTGCGCTACCCTTGAATTGGTCGTGTTGCTCGCGCCCGCATCACGCAGCCTATCGGCAAGTGCTGTCATTGCGTTGCCTGCCGGGGCCTCGACTGTGCTGCAACTCGATCGGCGCTTCGAAGTGTCGTCCATTGCGATGAATGGCCAGCCGCTCCTGTCCGAGCAGGCACAACCCGGGCAACGTCGCACATGGCGAATCAATGCGAGCCCTGTTGCGCGACGCGTCGAGGTGACGTGGCGAGGCCAGCTTGACGACTTGAAGGACGGGTCGACCCACCGCGAGACATTGAAGGCCGATCGTCCTGTCGCCGATGCGCGTGGAAGCTTCCTGCCGGCCGGTGCATTCTGGCATCCGGTCTTGTCTGAACCGTTTTCGTCATACCAGGTGAGTCTCGATGTTCCCGTCGCCCACCGGGGGATCGTGCCGGGGAATCTTCTCGCTGAATCGGAAGAGGCGGGCAGATATCGGGCGACCTTTGCATTCGCACATCGGATCCATGGCGTTGATTTGATGGCCGGCCCCTACCGCGTGACTTCGCGCGACGTTCGAACGACCATGGGAAAGCCGATCACTGTCCGAGCATATTTCCACCCCGAGATCGCGGATCAGGCGGATGCGTATATCAATGCTTCGGAATCGTTCATCCGCCAGTACGATGCGCAAATCGGACCGTACCCTTATTCCATATTTAGCGTCGTATCGAGTCCGACGCCAACGGGATTGGGCATGCCTGCGCTCACCTACCTCGGCGTGCAAGTGCTGCGCCTGCCATTCATTCGCGAGACCTCGCTCGGCCATGAAGTCCTGCACAACTGGTGGGGCAATGGCGTATTCGTCGAATATTCGCGCGGCAATTGGTCGGAGGGGCTGACCACATTCATGGCGGACTATGCCTACCGGGAGAAAGCCGGTGAGGCGGAAGCGCGGGCGATGCGCATCGATTGGCTGCGCGATCTCGCTGCGGTGCCGACCTCCGAGGATCGTCCCTTGGCGGCCTTCACCGCGCGACACCATGGGGCGTCGCAGATCATCGGCTATCACAAGGTCGCGATGATCTTCCTGATGCTGCGTGACGAGATCGGACGTGACGCATTCGAATCGGCGCTGCGCCGATTCTGGCGCGAGCAGCAATTTCGCGAAGCCTCATGGGAGGACGTTCGACGCGCGTTCGAGACCCTGTCGAAGAAGGATTTGCGCGCAACGTTCTCGCAGTGGTTGAGCCGTACCGGATTGCCGGACATTCGCATTGACAAGGTGGCACGAGAATCGGATGCCACAGGACATCGTGTTCATGTCATGCTCGCACAGTCGTCGCCACACTATCGGGTGCGCGTTCCGATTGAAGTTCATACGGCTTCGGATGCTAAGCGGCATGTTGTCACGCTCGATGCAGCGCGGCAGTCGTTCATCCTGACTTCCAGTGATCGACCGACACGGATCGCCCTCGACCCGGATTTTCGCATCCTGCGCCGACTCGATGACACAGAAACACCACCGATTCTTCGACAGGTGATGGTGAACCCTGAAACCACGCTCGTCATTCCCACCGCCGATCCGGACTTTCAAGCAGCGGCTCGCGACTTGGCGAAGAAATTTCTGGATCACGCGCCCGCTTCGGGTGATGCGAATCGGCCGCCGGCGAAGGGGTCCATGCTTGTCATGGCCCGCGACGGTGATAGCGACCTTTGGCTGGCCCGGCATGGGTTTGCCAAGCGGCCGGTTGAGATGCCCGACAGTGGTTCAGCACGCGTTTGGGCGATGCGGGGAGAGGGGGGAGTGCTTACCATTGTCATCATGGCGCGCGACGCCGAAGCACTTACAGCATTGGCGCGGCCGTTACCCCACTATGGGCGGCAGAGCTGGTTGGTTGTTGATGGACAGAAAGTAACGCATCGAGGGGTGTGGCCCGCGCGCCCGCAAACGCTGCCAATCGAATAGAACGAAAGGAGAGGTTGCATCTTGAGTGACGTCCTGTACGAAAAGCATGGACATGTTCGGCTTATCACCATCAACCGGCCACAGGTGATGAACTCGCTCGACTTCGATGCGAACGATGCGCTCGTGGAATGCTGGCGTACGTTCGATGCCGATGAGGACGCGCGGATCGCCGTAATCACCGGCAGCGGGTCGCAGGCCTTCTGTGCAGGGGCGGATCTCAAGACGTACACCATGCCGTTCGCCACGACACCCGCACCCGAATTCGTTCGGCGGTTCACGAATGGTCCCGGATTCGGCGGCATCACGCGGACCATGGAAATCTGGAAACCAATCGTCGCCGCGGTGAACGGCTATGCGATGTCCGGCGGACTCGAGCTTGCATTGGCGTGCGACCTGCGATTCTGCTCACCGAATGCGGTGTTTGCACTGCAGGACGTAAAGTGGGGATTCCACGCCTGCGACGGCGCATTGGTTCGACTGCCATGGATCATCGGCCTTGGCAATGCGATGGAAATGTTTCTCTCCGGCGATCGATTCGATGCGGATTGGGCGCTGCGCGTTGGGATGGTCAACCGTGTGTTCCCCCAGGAACGCCTCCTTGCAGAGACGCTAGCGTACGCGGAGAAACTCGCAGGTCGCGCGCCGATCGCACATCGACTCGGCAAGGAAGTAATGCTGCGCGCCTTGGGTCGGCCGATCGAAGACGGTCTGCGCATGGAATCGCGATCGTTCCACGATATCGGCCGGACCCGGGATCTCGATGAGGGCACGCGGGCATTCGCGGAAAAGCGCGACGCGAAATTCGAAGGGCGCTGATCACTCTGGAATGATTAAAGACAATCTCCAGCGCACCGCGATCGCCGTTCTCGCGAGCGTCTTCCTGTTCAATTTGTTAGGGCGAGGCAGCGGGGAGACCTACGCGGTATTCCTCCTGCCCCTCGAGCGAGAATTCGGTTGGTCGCGCTCCCAACTGACGAGCGTCTATTCGGTGTATCTCTTGATCGGCGGCTTCATCGCG
>JANMUI010001008.1:0-5043 GCA_031391405.1 Betaproteobacteria bacterium | reverse complement strand
TGACACGACCGGCCATTGCCGTGTCTAGTCGCGCGGGCGCGAATCAAATGAACGCCGATCCACCGTCGACATTGATCGACTGTCCGGTCATGAATCGCGCACCTTCGGAGGCGAGAAACAGCACGGCAGGTACAAGATCCTCGGGCGTTTCGCTCCGCTTGAGAATCTGTGCATCGAGCACGCGCGCCGTTGCCGCCGCCGGATTGTCGATCTCGGTCACGATGAGGCCTGGGATCAATGTGTTGACTGTGATGCCGTCGGCGCCGAGCTCGCGCGCCAGCGAGCGGGTCATGCCGATGATCGCCGCCTTCGAGGTCACATAGTGCAATTGACCGGGAATGCCTAGCAGCATCGTCGAGGATGAGGTGTTGATGATGCGCCCCCACTTCGCCTTGCGCATCGCCGGTACGACTGCTCGTGCGCAGAGGTACGACCCGGTAATGTTGACGCGAAGGAAAAGGTCCCATTCGTCCAGCGGAATTTCGTCGAACGGCCGCTTGATCACGCTGGTCGCAGGCGCTACTTTTTTCGCGTAGAGGCCGGCGTTGTTGATGAGCACATCGATCCGGCCGTGGGCCGCGAGCGTCTTTGCAGCCATCGCATTCACCGAATCGAGCGACGTGATGTCGGTCTGGATCGCCATCGCCGCACCGCCCGCCTCACGCACTTCGCCCGCCACGCGCTCGCCATTCTTGGCATCCAGATCGGCAATCACGACCTTCGCACCGACTTTCGCGAACGCGTGTGCATACACGCGACCGATGCCCTGCCCCGCGCCGGTGATGATCACCGCACGGCCACGAAGGTCGAGATAGTTGTTGTCCATGCCGGTCTCCATTTGTTCTTGAATTAGATCAGGGTTGATAGGGCACTTACTTAAGCGAATTAGGGGATTTACCGTTCGCCCTGAGCTCGTCGAATGGGCGGACGCAAGGGCGCGGAAGCCGCACGACTTGCGCGTTCATCCTTCGACGAGCTCAGGACGAACGGGCCTTTACCAATTCAACCTTTACCATTCCAATTATCGAAGTTCCGGCCTGCGGTCCCCAGGGCGCGCTTCCACGCTTGGTCCCAGAGCACTCCAGCTCCCGGCATCCATGAACTCTGCCCAACGCTGATACATGGCGCGCGGATTCTGCTCCGAGGTGACCGGATGATCGGTGATGACGCCCGGAATCAGCGTGCTTGTCGTCTGCGCGCCAAGGCCCGCCTTGTAGTGGTACGGATACTGGCGTGCGATCACACCGCGGCTCGCAGCGGTCGCGTAGTTCCAGTTTTCCATGTCGTCTTGTTCGGTCATTCCCGCCGGCCCCGAGTATCGGGCGTAGTAGTGCCGCAGGAATCGCTTCACCTCGTCGGGCGCGTTCTTGTCCGCGAAGTAGATTCGCCACATCTCGGTGCGATCGACGCCAAGCGGATGCGCTACAAGAATCGTGCGCGGCTGCTGGCCATGGAACGACATGTTCGGAAAAATCGTGCCCACGATCGGTACGACCCCTGCGAGCTCGCCATGCCGCGCCCGGCGCTTCTCCCAACATTGCCGAAAGTAATCCGACGTAACCTGTGAAGCGCCGTAGTCCGTGGGCGAAATCTTCGCGTCCCGTACGCCATACACGATGCCGTGCCCACCCGGGTAGGCGCCCAGCACGAGCTTGCCGGGATCGTCACGGCGCCCCTCGCCTTCGCTCGGTCCGATGCCCGCCATGTCGACCGAGCGATGGCTAACAACATGCAAGGCGTCACCAGCGAAATTCTCGGCGACGATCTTCCAGTTGGAGGGAATGATCCAGCGCTGCAGGCTGCCCAACACTTCGGTTTCGCCGTCGCCGCCGTCCCAGGGGCATAGCGCCTTCTCCAGACCGAATCGCGCCTCGCCGAGATAATCATCGAAACTTGGCGCGTTCTTGTCCCATGTCGCCCAGATGGTGCCGCGGAAGTTGGCCAATTGCGCCACTTCGACCAGCCGCCATTCCTCCCGATCGAACGGCGGGCGATAGGCCGCCTGATAGTCCGGCACGCCGACGAGCTTGCCATCCAACCCGTAGCTCCACCCGTGGTAGGGGCACGTGAAGGTGCGGGTGTTGCCCTCGTCATACCGGCAGACTTTCATACCGCGGTGACGACATGTGTTGAGGAACACGTGAATCGCGCCGGCCCGGTCGCGCGCAACGATGACCGATTCTTCGCCCATCTTCGAGACGATGTAATCACCGGGATTGCGAACCTGGCTTTCATGACCGACATACAGCCATGCCCGGGCGAATACGCGCTCTTGCTCTTCGCGGTAGATGTCCGTATTCACGAACAGCTCGCGACTGATCTCGCCGATGCGGTTATCGACCAACGCCTGCGCCGAACCGTTGAAACTTCGCATTGCCGAATTCCCCCTGACAGTCATGCGGAGCAGATGGGCCAAGTCTAGCGCGATCCGATCATGCGCAGATTGGCGACGCGCACCAATCGACTATCGAGCGTCCGGTCCGCTGATCGGAAGGTCGGCGCCTCTGATCCCGTTCATGGTGATTGGGCCATGGGGTGCGTGCTACCGTCACACATGTTCCAACGACGCGTACCCCGTATGCGTTCTGCAGCGCGCCTGGAATCAAGACGCGTTTCCACGCCCAAATCATCGCTGCACTGATTGGCTCGACCGGCCTTGAAGGAGCACGGATGTCTCTGCAACGAATCGTCGCGCGTCGATTGGCCGGCGCTCTTGTGTTTGCGTCACTCACTGCGGCCGCACAAGCCGCCGATCCGGTCGCCGGCAAACTCCTGTATGCGACCGGCAACGGCGCGCCGCTCAGCTGCGCCACATCGTCGTGCCACGGTCCGGACCCGACGCGCGACAAGTCGAACATTCTCAACGGCAGAAATGCGTCGGCGATCCAGCAGGCGATCAATGGCGACTCAGGCGGGATGCGATTCCTGTCGACCTACCTCAACGCGACCGACATCGCCAATATCGCCGCCTACATTGCCAATCCGGCCGCCGGCGCCGGCGCACCGGTGGTTGCCCTCTCAGCCAACACGCTCGCATTCGGCAACCAAGTCACCGGCATCGCCTCGCAACCCATGAGCGCAACGGTGTCGAACACAGGCTCGGTGGGGCTGTCGCTCAACACGATCTCGGTCACCGGCATCAACGCAAGCGAATTCGCGCAGAGCGGCACCTGCGCCGCCGGATCAACCGTTGCCGCCGGCGGCAGTTGCACGATCGTCGTCACCTTCACCCCGCAGTCCGCTGGCGCGCGGAATGCCGCCGTCACGCTGGCACACAACGCGGCCGGTGCAACCAGCACCATCAACTTGAGTGGCACCGGTGCGCTCCCGCAGCCGGCCGTGAGTCTGTCGGCTCAGACCATCCGCTTTGTCGCCGCGCAGCTTCTCAACACATCCAGTGCCATCAATACCGTCACCCTGTCGAACAGCGGTACGTCGCCGCTCAACTTCGCGAGCCTCACGCTCGCCGGAACGAATCCCGGCGATTTCACACGCGGCGGGACCTGCGCGGTCGGCACCCCCGTCAACCCCGGCGCCACCTGCACATTGGGGATTACGTTCCGACCGACCGTCATCGGTGCGCGCACAGCGCAACTCGTCTCGAGCTCGAATGCATCGGGCAGTCCACATTCGATCAGCATCACCGGTAACGGTACGAGCGTTCTGGCCCCGGAAGCGGGATTGTCGGTCACCGCGCTTGCGCTCGGCAACGAAATCGTCGGCTCGCCGACCGCTGCGAAGTCTCTCACCTTGACCAACGTTGGCTCATCGGCGATGAACATCGCCGGCATCACCGCAAATCCAGCCGACTTCAGCTACCAGTCGGCATGCGGCGCGACGATCGCGGCGGGTGCAAGCTGCACGCTGCCCGTCACGTTCACACCGACGGCGGCCGGCCCCCGCAGCGGCACCTTGTCGATCGCAAGCGATGCACCGGGCAGTCCGCATGTCGTGCAGCTCTCAGACGTCGGCTTTGCCACCGGGACGCTCTCCATGGTGACATTGAGCCCATCGCCGCTCATCTTCCCCACCGCGCAGTCAGTCAACACGACCAGTGAGGCGCAGACGGTCACGCTCACCAACGCCGGCCCGGTACCGATCGCGATCACGAACTTCAATCCCACCGGCGCCAATTTCCAGGATTTCACGCGCACCGGTGGAACATGCGTCGCCAACATGCAGATCGCCGAGAACGCAAGTTGCACGATGATCATTACCTTTACGCCGATCGCGGCAGGGTCGCGCACGGCCGCGCTTGGAATCGCCTCCCCCGACATCAGCGGTAGTCCCGCCATCAGCTTGAGCGGCACCGGTGTAGCGCCCGCAGGCAGTGGCACGGCCACGCCGAGTAGCGCCGGCTTCAGCGGCGGCGGCGGATCGACCGCCACCAATGTTGGTGCCGGCGGCTGCGCGATCGGCGCAACGAACGATATCGATCCATTGCTCATGCTGCTTGCGCTCTGTGCCGTGGCCGGCCTGGCGTTCAAGCGGCGACTGAATGCGCTCCAAGCAAACCACTAGCCATCAACTTGATCACGGAGACCACTATGCACACAGCCAATATTCGCCGTTCCCCGCTTCGCCTGCTTGCCGCTACGATCCTCGGCGCCGGCGTCTTGCTGTCACTGGGCGCCCATGCAACCGAGGTCGGCAAACCAGCTCCGGAGTTTCAACTGCCAAGCGGCGACAAGACGATCAAGCTGGCCGACTACAAAGGCAAGGTCGTGTATGTCGATTTCTGGGCTTCCTGGTGCGGACCGTGCCGTCAGTCGTTCCCGTGGATGAACGAGATGCAAAGCAAGTACGGTGCGCAAGGCCTCACGGTGCTGGCAATCAACGTTGACCAGAAGCGCGAGGATGCCAAGAAATTTCTCGCCGATACGCCCGCGAAATTCACCATCGCGTATGACGACAAGGGGGTGACGCCCAAGGCTTTTGCATAGTAGTCTCCGTGATCAAGTTGATGTCTAGTGGTTTGCTTGGAGCGCATTCAGTCGCCGCTTGAACGCCAGGCCGGCCACGGCACAGAGCGCAAGCAGCATG
>JANMUI010000982.1:0-10100 GCA_031391405.1 Betaproteobacteria bacterium | reverse complement strand
GTTGGCCCGGCGAAACAGAAGGTAGCGGACCGCCTCCACATGCCCGCTCGCGGCCGCGCCGTGCAACGCTGTATTGCCTTTGAAGTCGATGGCGTTGATCGATGCACCGCGAACGACAAGCGCCTGCGTCGCGTTCACTTGTCCGGATGCGGCAGCCCAGAAGAGCGGTGCTTCGCCGTCCCTGTTGACGGCATCGACAGGGATGCCCCGGACAGCGAGGAATTGGACAACTTCGCTGCTGCCGCCCATCGCGGCACCATGCAATGCAGTCTCTTCGTTGGCGGTGACGGCGTGGATATCGGCCTTCCTCGCGAGCAGTTGCTTTACCGCATCGAGCCTGCCGTTCTCAGCCGCAAGATAAAGCGGTGTTTCGCCGGCGCTGGTGCGGATATTGACGTCGAGGCCCCGTCCCGCGAGCAAAGCAATGAGGTCTGCGTTGCCGCTCTTGGCCGCACCATGCAACGCAGTCCATCCGCTCGCACCGGTCGCCCTGACACTCGCACCGGCCGCCACCAGCGCCTGGGCCACAGCGAAGTGTCCTTCGTTGGCGGCGATGATCAGTGCCGTGTCGCCTTCCGGATCCCGATAGTCCGGACCGATGCCCGCCGCGAGCAGGCGCGTCACTTCTGCGGTATCACCGGTCGCCGCCGCGCGAAATAGGTCAGGGACTCGCTGCGAGTACGTGTTGCCGGACAGCGAGAGTGCGAATACGGCCAGGAGGATTTTTTTCGGAATGATCATATGGCTGGGCTGCCGCCTCGCGCGGAAGGCGCGAGTCTACCCCTTCGCACGCAGACCAACCTCTGCTACCCTCCAACCCACGGCATGTGCCGGGTTTTGATGAGAGGAGGTGATCCAATGTCTAGTCGCTTTCTGAGATGGGCTGCTGGGCTGGTCACGTTACTAGCTGCTGGCAGCGCCTTGGCTTGCCCGGGTGCGTTGAATTCCGCCGACAAAACCCAGGGCTCGGGTGCCAGAACGGCATCGGCTCCGGCTGATGTGCAACGAAATTGATTGGCGCTGACTAAAGTCAGGGTTTCACTCAGATCGAACGTGTCTGAATTAAAAAGCCGCATGAGCTTGACGCTCATGCGGCTTTTTTTATTGCAACGCCCAGATGTCGGTGGGTGAGGCGGTGCGACGCCCCAAGAAACTTGCCGACAGTCGATAGAACGGTTACTTGATCAGGCTCTGCAGGCGCATCCCACCGTCCGTCGTGAAGACGAATGCCTCGGAGAGATGGGCTTTCGGATTGTTCGGGAACAACGATCCGGGCGGCGTCGGCAGCGGCATTGCATGCTGCAGCATTGATAGCGCGCGATCATCGAGCGCTTTTTCTCCAGCCGAGCGCACGATCCAGCTTTCGACGACTTTACCGCTCGTATCGATCGTGTAGCCGACGACCGAAAGGGCCTGCATCGGCGCCTGCGAAGCTTTGACTTGCGATGTGCTGGCGATTCGTTCAGCGACCGATTTCTTGTACAGCTTGGAATCTTGCGCGCCATCCGCGAGCGCCAACGAGGCGACGGCGAACGCGCCGACTGTAAAGACTCCGACAACATGAGAACGCAGTTTCATGAGCATCTTCCCCGACCCCTGTCCGATGATTTGCGGGACTACGCTCGTCGTCCGGCCTCGAATCGATGCCAGCCTCGCGAAACGCATTCCCGGATAATTGAATTACGAGTCATGCGTCTTCGTCCCGCGGTGGACACCGACCGACTCGAGGCGCATGGGCGTGATCTGTCATCGGCCGGGGTGCGCTGCATCGTAAGAAGCAATGGGGGGGCACCGTGACGGTTGCCACCAATGACACGGTTCGGCGTGTCCGCCTTTCGCCATCCGGTGAAAAAGGAGGACACTTCGACGCGATTTCAAGACCAGGAGAATGCCAATGGCCACGAGCCCGATGAATCCGTACGCGGCACCCTCGGCGCGTTTGCGCGATCACGAACCGGAAGCCGGTCGCTTCGTCGCGAACGGCATCAGCGTATCAGCAGCGCAAGGCTGGCGCTGGATCCACGCGGGCTTTATCCTCTTCAAGCAACAACCGGGCACCGCGGTGCTGATGGGGATCGTGTTCCTCGCGCTTCATCTCGCGATCGCAGCGCTTCAGACTGCGCTTGGCGCAATCCATCCGGTGTTGAGTGTGATCGCCGGATTGGCTTCGATTGGCATCACGCCGCTCCTGATCGGCGGGTGGATGCTCGGATGCCATGAACTAGACGAAGGCGGCGAAATCAGGGTCGGGCACCTGTTCGTGGCCGTCGAGTCGCATCTCAAGCCGCTGCTGGCGCTGGCAGGATGGATACTGCTTGCAACGTTCGGGATAGCCCTCATCGTGATCGCGATCGTCGCGGCGACCGGCTTCGCCGCGCTCACTGCCATTGGAGGCGGAATCGCGCAGGGCGCCGGTGTGGGGATCGCGATCATCCTGGTCGTGCTGGTCATTCTCGTCATAACGATGCTGATCTACTCCCTGGTATGGTTCGCACCGGCGTTGATCGTGTTGCACGACCATCGGGCATTGGATGCCATGAAGACGAGCGCGCAAGCGTGCCTCAAGAACATCGTGCCGTTCCTCGTGTACGGGCTTTGCACGATCGGCCTTGGGATCGTCGCAAGCATCCCGTTCCTGCTCGGATGGCTGGTGCTTGGTCCGATATTGATCGCATCGATCTACGCAGGCTATCGCGACATCTTCTACAGGTAGCGATCGCAGGAGGAATCGGCGCGATGCCCCGCGCAGGTTCCTGACGGCTGTCGCGACGGATCAGCACTCATCTGAAGCAGGCAAAAAATTCGTTTGGCCAGGGAGCTGGCCGCTTAGAATCTGTTGATCCCGCTGATCGAATCGTCCGCGTGAGCTCCCCTGACGCCACTGCACCGTGCCCCCACACCAGTCGCCTAGCATCGACACGACGCGCCGCGTCGCAACGCCCGAAGGAATCGAGCTCGTATTGCGGCTCGCCGGTCCGGTGCCGCGTGCCTATGCACGCGTCATCGACTTTCTCATCCAGGCTGCCCTGCTCACCGGCGTCGCGGCATTGGTCGGAGCCATAGGCGGCGTCGGCGCAGCCGCCGTATCGATCACCGCGTTCCTGACGCTTTGGCTCCTGCCGGCGTGGTGCGAGGCCCGATGGGACGGTGCGACGCCGGGAAAACGCTTCATGAACCTCAAGGTCGTGCTGGATGATGGCCGGCCGATCGGCTGGGGACCGGCTCTCGTTCGCAATCTGTTATGGACGATCGATTTTCTGCCGATCTTCTTCGCCGCCGGCTTGCTCGCAATGCTTGTGAGTCGCGACTTCAAACGACTCGGTGATCTCGCCGCCGGCACGATCGTCATCCATCTCGGCGAAGATGCGGCACCGGCGACCATCGCAAATAGCGATCCACACCCACCCGCCCGCCCGCTGACGCTCACCGAACAGCGGACCATCATCGATTTCGCCGAGCGGATGGAATCGTTCACCGAAGATCGAGCGATCGAGCTGGCCGAAATTCCGGCGCCCATTCTCGACGGGAGGCGCGGATCGTCGGCCATGAAGCGGATGGCGCAGATCGCCAGCCACTGCGCGGGCGCAACGCGAGCGGTACGATGAAACAAGCGACCTTCGAGCAGCTTCACGCGGAGCGATGGAATGCGTTCACAAGGTGGCTCGATACGCACGGCCGGCTCAACAAGCGACGCAAGAAGGTCCGCGCTGGTGTTCTGACATCCGCATTTCGCGACAGCGAGTTTCCACGGCGCTATCGCGAGATCTGCCAGCATCTGGCCATCGCGCGCGAGCGGCAGTATGGCGCGGAGCTGGTCGAGCGTCTCAATCGGCTTGCGCTCGCCGGCTATCATGAGCTTCACGATGCGCGCCTGGGATTCGAGACACGGTTCGTCGAGTTCTTTCGATCCGAGTTGCCACGGTTGGTGCGCGCCGATTGGCCGCTGGTGGTGCTCGCCGCCGCACTGCTTTTCATACCGATGATCGCGATGGTGCTGATCACATCGCGCTACCCCGACGCGGCGCTTTACTTCATCCCCCCCGAAATGCTCGCGGAATTGCGCGCGATGTACACCAATGTCGAGCACATCGTCCATCGCAAGGCCGACAGCGATCTCGCCGCGTTTGGTTTCTACATCCTGAACAATATTTCGATCGACTTCCGCACATTTGCGGGGGGCATTGCATTTGGTCTCGGCAGCATCGCGTTCCTGCTCTACAACGGTTTTTTTCTGGGCGCGGTGAAGGGCTACCTGGTATCGGCCGGACTTGGCGAGAACCTGCTGCAGTTCATCGCGGGCCATAGTGGGCCGGAGCTCATCGCTGCCGTGTTATCGGGTGTCGCGGGCCTCAAGCTCGGATTCGCATTGATCGCGCCCGGCTTGTGTTCACGCAAGCGCGCGTTGATCGACGCCGGCTCCGTGGCGATTCGCATTCTCTACGGTGCGGCCGCCATGACGCTGTTCGCCGCGTTTATCGAAGCGTTCTGGTCTTCGCATCGTTTCGTATCGGTACCCATCAAGGTAGGCATCGGTGTCGCATTGTGGATCGCGATCGTTGCCTATCTCTCGATCTGCGGGAGATCCAAAGCAGGTCCGGCGCACCCTGCCGGCGTCCCGGCATCGCGCCACTGAGCCGATCGTGCGCATCGAGAATCTTGCGGTGGTCTTGCGGGCGCGCACGCCATGGGAAGCGAGTGACCTCGGGGTGATGATGCTCAAGCGGTGGTGGCGCCCCGCGATCGGCGCGTGGCTTGCCGTGTACCTGCCGGTTGCCGCCGTACTCGCATTGACATTTGACGATCGCCCGTCGATCACGGTGGCCGTCCTCTGGTGGTTGAAACCGGTCTTCGATCGGTTCGTGCTCCATGTGCTATCGCATGCCGTGTTTGGCGATCTGCCCAGTGTCGGCGCGACATTGCGGGCTTGGCGTGCCATCCTGCATGTCGGCGTTTGGGCGGATCTCACCTACAAGCGGATCAGCCTGCGGCGCTCGTTTCACCTGCCGATCGCGCAACTCGAGGGCGCGCCGGCGAAGTCGCGCTCGGCAAGAATCCGACTGCTTGGCCAACGGGTGGGCGTGCATGCGGCTGCGATCACCATCGCATGCATGCACTTCGAGCTCATCGGTGCCATGGGGATCGAAGCACTGGCCTCGTTCATGATGCCTGCCGATCCGAATCGACCGGACTTCGAGCTGCGCGCGTGGCTACAGGGATGGGCCGAGCGCGATCTGATCGAACCGCTTGGCGTCCTCTACTACGTAATCGCGGTGTCGCTGATCGAACCACTCTACGTCGCCCAGGGATTCGCGCTCTATCTGACGCGCCGTACGCATCTCGAAGGTTGGGATCTCGAGCTTGGATTGCGCCGTATCGCCAATCGTCTTGGCGGGTCGGCCAGCGCGATCGTGCTGGCCTGCGTATTGGGTGTTCTTACCCTTCCCACAACCCAATCACTCGCAGCGGAATCGCCATCACATCATGCCAAGGCGAAGATCGTCGAAATCCTCGATCAACCAACCTTCGACGTCTACCAAGACGTAACCGAGTGGCGATGGCAGGGGGCCATTGAAGGAGCGAAAGCACCGCAGACCGACCGTGGGAACATCGCGTTTCTCGAGACCCTGGCGTCGCTGCTGCGAAACCTGGCCTGGGTTGCCGCAGTGGCGGTCGTGGCCGCCGCGATCTGGTATGGACGGCGCTTCGTGCAACCACCTGAGGCGCGTGCAGCATCGCGCCGCAAGCCCGCCGAGACGGCGTTCGGACTCGATGTGCGACCGGCGAGCCTGCCCCGGGATCTTGGGGCCGCGGCACGCGACCTCGTCGCGAAGAAGCAATTTCGCGAAGCACTATCGATGCTGTACCGCGGTGCGCTGTCGGTGCTGATCTATCGATACCATGTTGAAGTGTTTCCGGGCGACACGGAGCGCGCATGCGTGCGGGCCGCAGGTACGGCGCTGCCACCGGAAGGCGCGCGATTCTTCGCCTTGCTGGTGCGCGCATGGGAGCAAAGCGCGTATGCCGGCCGCTCGCCCCATCAAGAGGAGTGCAACCATCTGATACGGGAATGGGTCGCCCATTTCGATCTGGTGTCGCATGCCGACAAATCGCAACGGGCCACGGCGCATTTGACGGAATCGACATGAGAAAACCGCCGATCATCGCAACGGTGATCGCGCTATGCCTCGCGCTGGGTGGCTGGTTCGTGCACACGTTCTTCGAATTCACGACGCAGAAAATGTGGGTCGGTTATCGGGGCGAAGCAGCCAAGCAGCGTTTTCTTGCCGCGGAGCGCTTTCTCGATTCGAATGGATTTCAAACCGCGCGGGCGAGCACCATTGCAGCGCTGAACCCGACGGCACCGCGCTCTATGGTCATCCTAAGCGCCGGACGGCAAGCCCTCATGAATGACGAAGTCGACCGTCTGCTGGCGTGGGTCCATGCGGGCAATCATCTGATCGTCGCGCCCGAACCCGTCGCGCTTGGCGATGCGCTTCTCGATCGATTGCAGATCCGCCGGGGCGGCGTCCCGCAATCCCGTCGGGACCGTCGCAGCAAGCGTGACGAATCAATCGATTCATCGCGTCCCGCAGGCGAAGCACAGCCAAATGAACTCGCGTGCCAACCCGACAACCGCGTTACCGAGGTCGCCTTGCCCCGCACCCATGAGAAACTTTACGTCGAGCTCGGTCAGCAGCCGACCTTGATGCTCGATCCAAATCAGGTGGAGCACATGTGGACCGGCGCAAGCGGGATCCAGATGGCGAGCCTTCGCATCGGGTCCGGCCGGGTAACGGTGATGCCGCTTGGGATATTCACGAATTTGCGCATCGGCCATTTCGATCATGCAGCGCTGTTGCATGCACTGGTGACGTGGGAGCGCGATATCACCGCGGTTACGATCATCGATCAGCTGAACAGACTATCGCTCACGCGCTGGATCATCGATCATGCAATCTGGGTGGTCATTGGGTTGGTCACGTTGATCTTCCTATGGCTATGGCGCGCGATCGTCCGGTTCGGTCCGATTGCACCCGACCCATCGGTGGCACGTCGCAGCCTGATCGATCACCTCGCGGCCGCCGGGCGATTTCAATGGCGGATCGGTGACCGCGATAGCCTGGTTGCGGCCGCAAGGGCGCAGGCGATCGCCCACGCAATGCGTGTGATTCCCGGATTCTCGCTTATGAATCCAGCCGAGCAGAGTGTTCGGCTCGCTGCCATCGCGACACTTTCACCCGACGAAGCCAAGCATGTGATCGCCGGGGTCGTACGCACGCCGGCAGAGCTCATGGCGCTGACGGAGATATTGCGACGCATCCATGTTGCTACCGCAAGTGGCTTACATCCAAAAGGAATCGCATGAGCGCCAATCCGGCGGCTACCCAGGAATATTTCGCGCAGGCGGTAAGAGTCGTTGCAGCGATGCGAACAGAAATCGATCGCGCCTTCACCGGACAATTGGCGGTGGTCGATCAAGTGCTGGCGGCCATCCTTGCCGGGGGCCATGTGCTCCTTGAAGGCGTGCCGGGACTTGGCAAGACATTGCTCGTGCGCGCCATCGCGAGAACATTCGATGGGCATTTCGCGCGCATCCAATTCACACCCGATCTCATGCCGGCCGATGTGACCGGTCATGTGATGTTCGATCAGTCGAAGCAGGTCTTCGTGACGCGGCGCGGACCGGTATTCACCAACCTTCTGTTGGCCGATGAAATCAATCGGGCACCGGCCAAGACGCAGAGCGCGTTGCTCGAAGTGATGCAGGAGGGCCAGGTAACCATCGAGGGTCAGGCCCATCCGCTGGGCGCGCCATTCATCGTATTCGCCACGCAGAATCCCATCGAGCAGGAAGGCACCTATGCGCTACCCGAAGCGCAACTCGACCGCTTCCTCCTCAAGATCAGGATCGATCACCTGTCGGGTGGGGACGAAGTCTTGATGGTGAAGCAGGTCACCGCAGGAAGCGTCGGTGACCGGTTGCGGGTCGATCACATCAACACCATCGTCAAGGCACAGGCCGTCGCCGCGCTCCAGACCATCACCGCGAGCTTGCATGTTGACGATCGCGTTGTCGACTACGCGGTGCGGATCGTGCGCGCGACGCGTGAGTGGTCCGGCATCGCCACCGGCGCCGGGCCACGCGGGGGCATTGCACTCGTGCGTGCCGCGCGCGCTGCGGCACTCATGGCGGAACGTGATTTCGTCGTCCCGGAAGACGTACGGAACATGGCGCTGCCGGCCTTGCGCCATCGCATCACGCCGTCTCCGGATACCGCGATTGAGGGATACGGTGCCGATGAGCTATTGAAAGCCGTGCTCGAAAAGGTCGAGGCACCGCGCAAGTAGCAGACGTGGTTTGCCATGATTCTCCGCGGGCTTCGAATCATGGCAAACCACCCAAAGATTTCGTACGAACAAGGGGGAAATGCCCCTTGTATATCCCCTGAACGAACAAGGGAGCTCCGCCCCCTTGTTGATCCCCCAAAAGAGCAAAAAATCGTTGCTGATCACGTAGGCCACTGATGCTGATCCCGACGCCGCGCCTGCTGGTCGTGACCGGCATCTGCCTCGCTATAGCGGTGGCGGCATCGCTCGAACGTTCGGCGATGCCGATCCTGTTGGCAACATCCGTCATGGCAGTGTTGGTGGCGGCATTCGATGCGGTCCGGCTGTTGCGCGAACATGTTCCTGAGGCGACACGCCATCTGCCCGGCACCCTTCCCCTCGGAATGTGGCAGGACGTCGCCCTTACGCTGCGGAATCGCACCCGCCGCCCCATCGTGTTCGACCTCATTGATCATTTTCCAGCCGGCATGAACGCAGAGGGATTGCCGCATCGAATTCGACTCGATGCGCAGCAGTCGGGACGGATTCATTATCGCGTTCGTCCGCTGGCACGTGGCGATCAGATGTTCTCCCAAGTGGAAGTCCGGATCGGCTCCGCACTTGGCCTGTGGCAGGTACGGCGGCGCCTCGCATCCGATCAGACCGTGCGGGTCTATCCCAACTTCGCGGCGATCGCCCGCTACGCCGCCTTTGCGATGGATCAGCGGCTGATGCAGCTTGGGATCGTGCGCCAACGCCGACGCGGTGAGGGACAGGATTTCAGACAACTGCGCGATTACCGTAGCGGTGATCCCCTTCGGTCGGTGGATTGGAAGGCCACCGCGCGGACGGGTCGCCTGATTTCCCGCGAATTCCAGGAGGAACGCAATCAGCAGGTCGTGTTCATGCTCGATTGCGGGCGGCGCATGCTCGCGCATGACGGCGCACTTTCCCACTTCGATCACGTTCTCAACGCCGCGTTGCTGCTTGCATCGGTGAGCCTGCGGCACGGTGACGCGGTTGGCCTCCTCACCATGGGGACCGAATCCGTCGAACCGGCTCGCTTTCTCGCGCCCCGGCGCTCGCCCACGACCATCAATGCGTTGCTCGATGCGGTCTACGATCTGCAACCAACGTATGGCGCGACCGATTACCTGCGCGCGGCTGTCGATCTTGCAGGCCGCGTCAAGAAGCGCGCGCTGATCGTTCTGCTCACCAATTTGCATGAGGAAGAAACGGCCGAACTGGTTCGCGCACTGGAGGTTCTGCGTACCCGCCATCTGGTCGTCGTCGCAAGCCTGCGCGAGCAGGCGCTCCGGGAAACCCTGATCCGAACAACGCCGCGGCTGGCTGATGCGCTGACCCACGCCGCCGTCGCGGAATATCTTCTGCAGCGGACCCATGCATTTCGACAGATTGAACGTCAAGGCACGGTCTGCATCGACGTCGAACCGGCCGAGCTTGGCGTCGCCCTGGTGAATCGCTACCTGGAGATCAAACGCGCCGGCCGGTTGTAATCTGCCACGCGCCGCGTCCGCGTCCGCCGCACGCTTCCAAGTAGAATCGCATCACAACCTCACGCTACCGGATCGATATGGTGATCGGCTATCGCTGACGGCGCAGTCACGGCATTCCGTACATTCACGATCCCCAGATATCCCGCATGTCGAAATACCTCGGCAACGCCATTGGCGTATTCGGCGCACGCCAGAACAATCTCAAGAACCTGACGCTCTCGATTCCGCTCGGTGAGCTCACCGTCGTGACCGGCG
>JANMUI010000980.1:0-7892 GCA_031391405.1 Betaproteobacteria bacterium | reverse complement strand
GCGGCACGGCGAGAAGCCCGGGGGGTTTCTCATCGACCGCGCGCTGCGTGGCGGCATCGAGGACCTGAAGGAAGCCGTGAAGAAAGTGCGACCCGCGGACATCGGTCGTCAACGCGTGGGGTGAGTCGCACGAGGTCCGCGTCCGCGGCACTGGCGAAAGAAGCCCGTGATCTCGGTATGCACATCGTCGTTGAACCGGCGAACGCGATGACCACGAACGCCGATCATGTCGACATCGAAACCAACACGGGCTCGCATCGTGGACGAAGGATCCTGCTTGCCACCGGCGCGCGATTGAAGCCGCTGGGTGTCGCAGGCGAAGATGCGCTGCGAGGCAAAGGTGTCTCGCAATGCGCACACTGCGACCGGCATTTCTTTCGCAACGAAGACGTGGTCGTCGTGGGCGGGGGCGATGCAGCGTTACAGGAAACGCTGGTGCTTGCCGAGGTGTGCCGATCGGTGACGATCGTGACGCGCAGCGCATTGCGGGCACGGCACGCCTATGTCGATCGCGCGGCGGCGCAGGGCCATATCGCGTTCCTCTGGGATTCGCAGGTAACCGCGATTCTCGGGCGTCAATCCGTGACCGGCGTTCGCGTGCAGACGGCTGGTGACGCAGCGCCGATCGAAATTGCCTGCACAGGCGTGTTTCCATTCGTGGGCGTGACACCGAATTCCGGCTTCGTGTCGAAGACGATCGCCCTCGACGACAACCGCTGCGTGAAGACCGATGGCGACTACCGCACGACGGTGCCGTCGATTTTCGCGGTGGGGGCGGTGCGATCCGGCTATCGCGGTGATCTGGTGAGTGCTGTGGGCGAAGCAGCGAGCGCGATGGCTGTCATTGCGAGCGAGCTGGGGAGTCGAGGGGCGGCAGGCGGCTGATCCACGAGCAAGTACACGCAAGGCCAAGGAATCGCCAAGGTGGCCCTGCCTTCGGCGAGCGATCTCAGGCAAAGAGACGCGGCTTCGTGCCATTCGTGATCCTGGCGGTGGGCGTACACGAGAATGTTGGTGTCGACCGCGATCATCAGGGTTCCCGCTCATTGGCCGCCGCGAGAATCGCCGACCACGGCATCGCGCGCGCCGCGGGCGTGAGGCCCTTGCCTCGAACGCTCGCGTCGCGGAGCTTGAATCCGCGGGAAAGCTTGGATTCGCGCACCGTACGCGCGAGGCTTTGTTCTATTACCGCGCGCAGGGTGATGCCGTGCTTTGCGGCATACGCCTTGGCGGCGGCGAAAAGCTCGTCCGACAGGTCGATGGTAGTTTTCATATGGGTACCCATATCATGGTAGCCGTATCAATTTATCATGACATCGCAGCGACGACAACGCGTTGGATGCGCATTCGATAGCGGGGGCGCGGATTGAAATCCTGAAATGCGCGAAAATGGCGTCCCCTCTTCGTGCCCGCGGCGCCGCCGCGGCAACGCTTGGCGCCGGCGCGATCCCACCCCAAGGAGAATCGAACAATGAAAGCCGTCATTTTTCCCGGTGATCGCAAGATCGAGTTTCGTGATTTTCCTGATCCGACACCGGGCCCGGGTGAAGTCGTATTGGAGATCAAAGCGTCAGGGATGTGCGGCAGCGATCTCAAGATGTATCGATCCGCGGGCGGGCCGGCGGCGCTCGGCTTCAAGATGGCGGCCGGACCGGTCATCGCCGGCCACGAGCCCTGTGGTGTGGTCGCCGCGATCGGTGCGGGTGTGACCGAGAAGCAGGCGCGCATCGGCGATCGGGTGATGCAGCATCACTATCGCGGTTGCGGCGTGTGCGATCACTGCTCGACTGGGTGGATGCAGCTTTGCTTCGAAGGGGTCGCCGAGATCTACGGCACGACGGGCCATGGCGCCCATGCGCGCTACATGAAGTGTCCGGCGCGAACCTTGGTGCCGCTGCCAGACTCGTTGTCGTTCGATACCGGTGCCGCGATCTCGTGCGGAACCGGCACGGCATGGGGCGCGCTGCATCGGCTTGGCCTGCAAGGCGATCACACGATCGCGATTTTCGGCCAAGGTCCTGTGGGGCTCTCGGCCGCACAGCTTGCAGCGTCGATGGGGGCACGCGTCATCGCGCTCGATGTGAGCGACGCACGTTTGCAGCGGGCGAAGGAATTCGGTGCGACCGACCTCATCAATCCGACCAAGACCGACGACGTCGTGGCCGCGATCAAGGACCTCACGCATGGACGCGGGGCCGATCTGTCGCTCGACGCATCCTCTTCGCCCGCGGCTCGCCAGCAAGCCGTGCAATGCGTACGCACCTGGGGCAAGGCGTGTTACGTGGGCGAAGGTGAGACGGTGACGCTCAATGTAAGCAGCGACATGCTGCGCCGGCAGGTAACGTTGATCGGATCGTGGACGTTTTCAACCGTGGGGCAGGCCGATTGCGCGCGCTACGTCGCCGATCGCAAGGTTCAGGTCGACAAACTCTTCACGCACCACTGGAAGCTCGAGCAAGCAGTGGAAGCCTATCAATTATTCGACCGGCAGTCGGACGGCAAGGGCGTCATCCATCCATCGTAATGGCGGAATCATTCCGCCGCTGTCATCCCGGACACTGATCCGGGATCCAGGAAGGCGTCGAATCGAGACCGCCTTGACGGCACCCTGGATCCCGGGTCACTGCCCGGGATGACGGCGGTTCCCCCATCTCCGTTTGTTCGCAAAACCAAAAATCGGAAATCACGATTAATGCCCGACACTTCCCGCTACTACAACATCGAAGACCTGCGCCGTGGCGCGAAGAAGCACCTGCCACGGGCGATCTTCGATTTCTTCGATGGCGGCGCCGAGGACGAGATCACGCTGGAGGACAATCGCGCTGCCTTCAAGCGATTGCGCCTGCATCCAAAGGTGCTGCAAGACGTCTCGGCGATCGACACCGCATGCGAGATCGTCGGCGGGCCGTCGAAATGTCCGCTTGTCATCGCTCCAACCGGCGCCATCGGGATGGGGCGCCCAGGGGCTGATCTCGCGATCGCGCGCACGGCCTCCAACCTTGGCGTTCCGTACACGCTCTCGACCAACGCGACCGCCTCGATCGAGGACATCGCGAACCACGCACCGGGCCGGCTTTGGTTCCAGCTCTATGTGCTGCAGGATCGCGGCTTCATGGAGAAGAAGCTCATCGCGCGCGCCGAGGCGGCCGGTTACGAGGCGCTCGTGCCGACGGTCGATCTCGCGGTCGGCGGCAAGCGTGAACGCGACTTTCGCAATGGCTTCAGCACGCGATTCAAACCGAAGCTACGCCACTACCTGGAAGGATTTCGGAAGCCCGCGTGGGCCTTCAGCATTCTTGCCAACGGCGGGCTGCCGGACTTCGTCAATATTCGCGGCTATCGCGGGAGCACACAGTCGGGCGCGACGCTTGCCTCCTCGGTTGCGCGCGATACCGATCCGGCATTCGATTGGGACGACCTCGCACGCATGCGTGATCGCTGGAAACGCAAGCTCATCATCAAGGGCGTAAGCCGGGTCGACGATGCGGCACGACTTGCTGCGATGGGTGTCGATGGCATCTGGGTGTCCAACCACGGTGGCCGCCAACTCGACGGTGCAATCGCTTCGTTCGATGCGATGACCGCGATCGCCGCAGCGGTCGGCGACAAAGTGACAGTGATCATGGATGGCGGCATCCGGCGCGGCGCGGATCTCTTCAAGGTCCGCGCGGCGGGCGGCCAGGCCGGCGCAATCGGACGCGCCGGTCTCTATGGTGTCGCGACGGCGGGCGAAGCGGGCGCGCGGCGGGCGCTCGATATCCTGATCGATGAGCTGATTCGCACGATGCAACTGTGCGGGACGCCACGGATCGCGGATATCAAACCGGATCTGGTCGAGCGAAGACCATCGTGAGCGCACCGCTCGAAGGGATAAGAGTCGTCGAATTCACCCATATGGTGATGGGACCGACGTGCGGCATGCTGCTCGCCGATCTGGGCGCCGATGTCATCAAGGTCGAACCGATCGAGGGCGATCGCACGCGGCATCTGCTCGGTGCCGGTGCCGGATTCTTTCCGATGTTCAACCGGAACAAGAAAAGCATCGCCATCGATCTTCGCAATCCGCAAGGACTCGAAGTCGCGCACAAGCTAGTGGGCACCGCTGATGTGGTGGCCGAAAACTTCAAGCCGGGAGCGCTGGACAAGTATGGTCTCAACTTCGCATCGCTTGCCAAACACCATCCGCGCCTCGTCTATGTGAGCCACAAAGGGTTTCTGCCCGGCCCCTATGAGCACCGCACCGCGCTCGATGAAGTGGTGCAGATGATGGGGGGCCTCGCCTACATGACCGGCCGTCCGGGCGATCCATTGCGTGCGGGCACGAGCGTGAACGACATCATGGGCGGCATGTTCGGGGCGATCGGCGCGATGGCCGCGCTGATGCAACGCGCGGTGACGGGCAAGGGCCAGGAAGTGCAGTCGGCGTTGTTCGAGAACAACGTGTTCCTGGTTGGCCAGCATATGCTTCAGTATGCAATCACCGGTCAGCCGCCCGCGCCGATGCCCGATCGCATATCGTCGTGGGCGATCTACGATGTGTTCACCGTCAAGGGTGGCGATCAAATATTTCTCGCGGTGGTGAGCGACGCGCAATGGGACGTATTCTGCAGGGCGTTCGGGTATGCGGATCTCAAAGCCGATCCGAAATTTGCCACGAACAACGATCGGGTCAGGCAGCGTGCATCGCTCATGCCGGACGTGCGCGCACGGCTCGCTACCCATACCGCCCGAGAGTTGTCAGAGACGTTCGAAAAGCACGGCCTGCCGTTCGCGCCGATCACGCGACCCGAAGATCTGTTCGACGATCCGCATCTGCGTGCCACCGGCGGTCTGGCGGATATTCGCATCCCCGATGGCAAGCGGGCCGGTGAGATCACCCAGACTGCGTTGGCACCGCTCATGATGGATGGGCAGCGGCTCGGCGTGCGAATCCAGCCTCCCATGCTCGGCGAACACACCGAGGCACTGCTCGCGAGTCTGGGTTATGACGCGGCGGCAATCGACGCGCTGCGAGCGGGTGGCGCGGTTGCCTGAAGCGGGAGCGACCTTGCTTGCGTCGGTGGAGATCCCTTAATCCGTTCGGGCTGAGCGCGTCGAAGTCCGAACGGATTGATCCGATGACGCGGTTCACCCTTCGACAGGCTCAGGGCGAACGGCGATAATTCACGTCGCGATCGCTGAGCGGCGTCAATCGATTGGACGTAAATTGAAATCCTCGAATGGAGCTTCGCATGACACACGGTATTGATCGGATGGTCTCGCATGGGCTGCGCGCGGCAGCAATGCTCATCTCGCTATGCATCGCAGCAGTCCCCGCGCCATTGCAAGCGCAGAGCACCGACAAGCCCCTTCGTATCATCCTACCGGTGAGCGCGGGATCCGGTGTCGACACGATCACCCGCACGGTCGGCCCTGCACTCTCCAAAGCGCTCAGCCAACCGGTCGTGATAGAAAATCAGCCGGGTGCGGGCGGCATCAACGGAACGCTCGCGCTCGTCAAATCCCCGGCGGATGGGTTCACGATCAGCGTCATCTCGAACAACCATGTGATCTTTCCAAGCGTGTACAGCAAGTTGCCCTTCGATGCGATCGAGGACGTCACCGCCATTACGATCATCGGGACCACGCCACTCGTGCTGGTTGTCAATCCGATCAAGGTTCCGGCGCAAAACGTGCAGGAATTGGTGGCGTTTTTCAATGCCAAACCCGATGCCTACAACTACGCATCCTCCGGCAACGGGACGATTCTTCATCTCGCCGCCGAGATGTTCGTCAGTGAAGCAAAGGTGCAGGTTCGGCACGTTCCGTACAAGGGTGTCGCGCCGATGGTCACCGATCTGATCGGTGGACAGGTCGAAATGGGGATCCTCGCACTGCCGTCTGTACAGGGGCATATCAGGAACGGGTCACTGCGCGCACTCGGCGTGGGTGGATCGAAGCGAACGGCGGCCGCGCCCGACCTGCCGACGATCGCCGAACAAGGGCTCCCCAACTACATCGTCGAAGCCTGGTTCGCGGTGATCGGACCCGCCAAGCTTCCCGCTGCACTAATTACCCGCCTACATACTGCCCTCGTGGCCGCATTCGCATCCGTCGAGGTGCGCGAAGCAATGGCCAAACAGGGCAACGACATCCATATCCAGACGCCTGAAGGGGCAAGCAGATTCCTGCGCGCTGAATCGGTGAAATACGCGAAGCTGGTGCGCCAGGCAGGCGTGAAGGTCGACTGAGAGCCTGTGAATATATCGATGCTCCTGGTAAACGGCGGCGTTGGTCGAGCGTTATAAGAGAGACGAAGCAATCACGAGCGTTCCGACGATGAGCCAGACCGAAGAGTTGTTCGACGATCGCCGCAAGGCTGCCGGGGTGAAGGCGGTGGTGAAGAGAGATTACAGTCAGGCGCCGGCGCGGGTCATCATGCCCAATCGAATGCAAGTCGAACTACGTCCGATGAATCTGGAGTCGACGCTTGCACCCGGTCACCGTGCGCGTTTGGTGTGGGCTTGGGTCGAGCAACAGGACTTGAGCGGGATGTACGCGGCGATCAAGGTTCGCGAAGGCGGTGTGGGGCGCAGCGCCATTGCCCCGGAGATATTGTTTGCGCTGTGGCTGTACGCCACGCTGCAAGGCGAAGGCAGCGCGCGTGAAGTGTCGCGCTTGGTGATGTCGCATGATGCCTATCGTTGGATCAGTGGCGGGGTGCAGGTGAATTACCACAGCCTGTCGGAATTTCGGGTGATGCACGCAGCAGTGCTGGACGAGATGCTGAGCGCCAGCGTGGCCGCGCTGATGTCAGCCGGGGCAGTGAAACTGTCGCGCGTTGCGCAGGACGGCATGCGGGTACGCGCCAGTGCCGGCGCGGCGTCGTTTCGGCGTCGCGGCACGCTGGAGGAATGTCTGGTGCAAGCGCGCGAGCGCGTGCAGACCCTCAAGGACAAAATCGCGACCGACCCGGGGCAGACCAAGCGCGGGGCACAAGCCGCGCAACAGCGCGCCCAGCGCGAGATCGAGCAGCGGGTGAAGAAGGCGCTGGAGCGCTTGCCCGAACTGGAGCAGGCCAAGCGACGTAACGGTGGCAAGATCGAGCAGGCCCGCGCCTCCACCACTGACGCCGATGCCAGCGTCATGAAGATGGCCGACGGCGGTTTCCGCCCGGCGTTCAACGCCCAGTTTGCCAGCGACTGCCAATCGCAAGTGATCGTGGGGGTGGAGGTGGTGACGGCGGGCACCGACATGGCGCAGCTGGCCCCGATGGTCGAGCAGGTGCAAGAGCGCTGTGGCCAAACCCCTGGGCAGTGGCTGGTCGATGGCGGTTACCCCGCGCACGCGCAACTGGAGGCGGTGGCCGCGCAGACGGAGGTCTACGCGCCGGTGCCCGAGCGCCCCGCGAAGAAGGACAAGCAGGGCAACACGCCCGAGCCAGCACAAGACAAGCACGTGCCCAAGGCCGATGAAAGCGCGCCAGTGGTCAGCTGGCGCATTCGCATGGGCACGCCCGAAGCGCAGCTGATCTACCGGGACCGGGCGGCCACCGCCGAGTGCGTGCATGCTCAGGCGCGCAATCGCGGGCTCACACACATGCCGGTGCGTGGGCTGCCCAAAGTGCGCTGTATCGCACTGCTATATGCCCTGGCCCACAACCTGATGCGCACGGTCGCGCTCGCCCCGCAATTGCTTGGTCAAGCCACCGGTGCGTCCGCGGATCAGGTAGCGGTTGCATGAGCGGCAAAAGGACCGAAGTACATTCCGAATTTGACCTCGCGCCGGGCCTTCTTGGTGCTGCGGCGGTGTCCGGCGCGGCGCGATGGGATGCGACGAGCGCCGCGTTGACGAAAACAGCACCCGTGAGGCCGACGCGCCCGCTCAATTTCAAAATATTCTCAGGCTCTGAG
>JANMUI010000906.1:0-14023 GCA_031391405.1 Betaproteobacteria bacterium | reverse complement strand
GGCTCCTTCGCGGCAGCGTTGAAAGCGCGCGGGCGGGTCGGTCATGTCGTGGGGGTCGGTCGCAGCGCGGCCAATCTCGAGCAAGCGCGAAAGCTTGGACTTATCGATTCGATTGCGGGTGTAGCCGAGGCGGTGCGTGGGGCCGACTTCATCTTGCTGGCAACACCGGTTGGTCAGATGGAAGCGCAATTCGGAGCGATGGCGCCGCATCTTGATCCGGCTGCGGTCGTGACCGACGGCGGCAGCACGAAGGCCGATGTCATCGCCGCGGCGCGACGCGGACTCGGCGCAACAATTGCGCAGTTCATTCCCGCGCATCCGATCGCGGGCAGCGAAAAAAGCGGCGCAAGCGCGGCGGCGGCAGACTTGTTCCGCGGACGAAGAACGGTGCTGACGCCGATCGAGGAGAACACCACGACAGCCGTTGCGCGCGTGCGCGCGGCCTGGGAAGCCTGCGGCGCGCAGGTGGTCGAAATGCGTGCGGCTGAACATGACGCAGTGCTTGGCATCACCAGCCACCTGCCGCATGTGCTTGCCTATGCGTTGATGCATCAGGTCCTCACCGATCCTGCAGAGGCGCTGCTGCTCGAGAACGCGGGCAGCGGGTTTCGCGATTTCACGCGGCTGGCCGGTGGTCAGCCGGAAATGTGGCGGGATATTCTGCTATCGAACCGATCGGCCTTGCTGGCAGCGATGGACGGATTCGATGCGAGCGTAGCGAAATTGCGTGCAGCCATCGAGCATGAAGATGGTGCTCTGCTCGACCGGATCTTCAGCGCGTCCAGAGCGCAACGGGATGCATGGCTCGCGCGCTTCGATGGCGGTGCGAACGCACCCCTTGGTGAAGAGTAGCCAACGTGACTGCGCCGGAAGGTCGCCCTGCATTCCTCGACCTCAGCCCGATCAAGCGGGTCAGTGGAACGGTCGTCCTGCCGGGTTCGAAAAGCATCTCGAACCGGACGCTCCTTCTTGCGGCGTTGGCGACCGGGACGACCCTGGTGCAGGGCCTGCTCGCATCGGACGACACGGCACGGATGTTGGAGGCGCTCGCTGCACTCGGCATCCGTGTTGAACGCAAAGGGGCGACGAACGACTATACGGTCGAGGGAACCGCGGGCATCGTTCCAGGGCGAAGCGCTGAGCTCTTTCTCGGCAACGCAGGGACCGCGTTTCGTCCGCTCACTGCCGTTCTGGCATTGGCTGGCGGGCACTACAAGCTTTCAGGCGTGCCCCGCATGCATGAGCGGCCGATCGGGGATCTGGTGGACGCGCTGCGAATGGCCGGCGCCGACATTCGGTACCTCGGCAACGCGGGATACCCGCCCCTCGAGATCCATCCCGGTGCGATTGTCGCGACACCCCGCGTGGCGGTCCGCGGCAATGTTTCGAGCCAGTTCCTCTCAGCGCTCCTGATGGCCTTGCCGCTGACCCGGCGCGATTCGACGGTCGATGTCGTGGGCGAGCTCATTTCCAAGCCCTATGTCGAGATGACCTGCAAGCTGATGGAACGGTTCGGCATGCCGGTCGAACGCGAGGGCTGGAATACCTTTCGTATCGCAGGATCACGGCGTTATCAAAGCCCGCACACCATATTCGTCGAAGGGGACGCCTCGTCGGCCTCGTATTTCCTGGCGGCTGGTGCGATCGGCGGTGGACCGGTGCGGGTGGAGGGCGTCGGCGCGGGGAGTATTCAGGGGGACATTCGATTCGTCGAGGTCGTGCGTGCGATGGGTGCGCGCGTGACCATCGAGGCGAACGCCATCGAGGTCGAGGGGGCGAGGCCGCTCAATCCAATCGAGGCCGATATGAATCACATTCCGGACGCCGCGATGACCGCCGCGATCATGGCGCTGTTCGCGAGCGGCCCAAGCAGGTTGTCGAACATCGGCAGTTGGCGGGTCAAGGAGACCGATCGCATCCATGCGATGGCAACCGAGCTCCGTAAGGTCGGGGCAACGGTGGAAGCGGGGGACGACACCATCCGCATCACGCCGCCCAAGGTCTTCACGGCTGCCACCATCGACACCTATGACGACCATCGCATGGCCATGTGCTTTTCGCTCGCTGCGTTGGGCGGCGTACCGATTCGCATCAACGATCCGGCCTGTGTTGCGAAGACCTTCCCGGATTATTTTGAAGTCCTGGCGGGCATCGTCCAACAGCGGGCGAGCGGATGAGCGCCATGACTGTTCCCGTCATCGCGATCGACGGCCCGTCCGCATCCGGTAAGGGAACGGTCGCGGCGGGGGTGGCATTCGATCTGGGATTTCACTACCTTGATAGTGGCGCGCTCTATCGGCTCGTCGCCAAGGCGGCCCTGGATCGCGGCGTGATGTTGCGCGATGAATCGACGATCGCGACAATTGCCGCCAATCTAAATGCCCGGTTCGACGGCGCCGTCATTTTCCTCGACGGTCAGGATGTCTCCGATGCCATTCGGCCGGAGGAGATCAGCGCGGGATCGTCCGTGGTGGCTGCATTCCCTGCGGTACGCGCGGCCCTGTTGGAGCGCCAGCGCGCGTTCCGCACGGCGCCCGGGTTGGTGGCTGACGGCCGCGATATGGGCTCGGTCGTGTTCCCCGACGCCACTTTGAAAGTCTATTTGACCGCGGCCGCCGAAACCCGTGCTGAACGGCGCTATAAGCAGTTGATCGCAAAAGGGATCTCGGATAACATACCGCGCCTTTTGCAAGAGCTTCGAGACCGCGACGAGCGCGACCGCAATCGCCCCGTCGCGCCGCTGGTACAACTCCCCGACGCCCACCTGCTCGACACCACTGACCTCACGATCGAAGAATCGATCAATTGGGTGTCGAAATGGTACGAGCAGGCGATCGCCCGGTCCGCCGCGGTAACGCGCGGGCCGAGCAGCGGCTGAGCGGGGAGGATCGAGAAGCACATCGTGATGGCGGCATCTGCCGCCATTTTGTTCAACCCAACCCCGGCGGGCAGATCACCCTGTCGGTTCGCGCACCGATGCGCGAATCGGCTGATCGTACGTAGCTCGTACCGGGTCAATCAGGTAATTCAATTCATGGCGAATCCTTCCGTCGCAGTGTCCACGCCGTCTTCGATGCCTCCCCCAATGGAAAGCTTCGCGGCGCTATTCGAGGAAAGCCTCAGCCGCAAGGAAATGCGGATCGGCGAAATCATCACCGCCGAAGTTGTTCGCGTCGACCAGAACGTGGTCATCGTCAACGCCGGCCTGAAATCCGAGAGCGTGATTTCGGTCGACGAGTTCAAGAATGATCGTGGCGAGCTGTCGGTGAAAGAAGGCGATTTCGTCTCGGTATGCATCGAAGCACTGGAAGACGGATTCGGCGAGACGCGACTCTCCCGCGACAAGGCGAAGCGCCTCGCGGCGTGGCTCGATCTCGAGAAAGCGCTCGAATCGGGCGAGCTGGTGAGCGGTGTGATCAGCGGCAAGGTCAAGGGCGGTCTCACCGTCATGTGCAACGGCATCCGCGCGTTTCTGCCCGGCTCGCTGGTCGATATGCGCCCGGTCAAGGACACGACGCCCTACGAGGGCAAGACGCTCGAATTCAAGGTCATCAAACTCGATCGCAAGCGCAACAACGTGGTCGTATCACGGCGCGCGGTGCTCGAGGCGACCGCCGGTGCGGAACGCGAAAACTTGCTATCGACATTGCAGGAAGGCGCGATCGTCAAAGGCGTCGTCAAGAACATCACCGACTACGGCGCGTTCGTTGACCTGGGCGGCATTGATGGCCTGCTGCATATCACCGATCTCGCATGGCGGCGTGTGAAGCACCCGACCGAAGTCGTCAATGTCGGCGATGAGGTGACCGCCAAGATCCTCAAGTTCGACGCCGAGAAGAATCGCGTATCGCTTGGTCTCAAGCAGCTCGGTGAAGATCCGTGGGTGGGCATCTCGCGGCGTTATCCGACCGGCACGCGTCTGTTCGGCAAGGTCACGAACATCACCGACTACGGCGCGTTCGTCGAAGTCGAGAGCGGCATCGAAGGGCTGGTGCATGTATCCGAGATGGATTGGACCAACAAGAACATCCATCCCTCCAAGGTTGTGCAGGTGGGTGACGAAAACGAAGTGATGATCCTCGAGATCGATGAGGATCGCCGCCGTATCTCCCTTGGCATGAAGCAATGCCAGCCCAATCCGTGGGAAGAGTTCTCGGTCAACCACAAGAAGGGCGAGAAGGTACGCGGTCAGATCAAATCGATCACCGACTTCGGCATCTTCGTCGGATTGCCCGGCAACATCGACGGGCTCGTACACCTGTCGGATCTTTCCTGGAGCCTCACCGGCGAAGAGGCGGTGCGCAACTACAAGAAAGGCGATGAGGTGGAGGCAGCGGTGCTCTCGATCGACGTGGAGCGTGAGCGTATTTCGCTTGGCGTCAAGCAACTGGAAGGCGACCCGTACAACAACTTCGTCGCGATGCACGACAAAGGCGCCGTGGTCACCGGTACCGTGAAGTCGGTCGATGCCAAGGGCGCCGTCATCCAGCTCGAAACCGAGGTCGAAGGTTATCTGCGTGCTTCGGAAGTCTCACGCGACCGCGTCGAAGATGCGCGAACGCTCTTGAAAGAGGGCGATGCCGTGACGACGATGATCATCAATATCGATCGCAAGAACCGCAACATCAACCTGTCGATCAAGGCGAAGGACTTCTCCGAGGAAAACGAGGCGATGGCCAAGATCCAAAGCGAAAGTGCCGCCGCGACAGGCAGCACCAATCTCGGCGCACTGTTGAAGGCAAGGCTCGATCGCGGCACCCAGCAATGATCGAAGGTACTACCTACGACGACGAAGCAGCGGCCGACACCATCGGTCGCGGCGGGATGACCAAGTCCGAACTCATCGCTCGGCTTGCGTCCCGCTATCCGCAGCTCGTCGCCAAGGATGCCGAGTACGCGGTCAAGATGATCCTCGATGCCATGACCAACAGCCTGGTGAACAGTGAGCGCATCGAGATCCGTGGATTCGGCAGCTTCGGCCTCAATCAGCGGCCGGCGCGCGTGGGGCGTAACCCGAAATCCGGTGAAAAGGTGCTCGTACCCGAAAAGCTCGTTCCGCATTTCAAGGCGGGTAAGGAGTTGCGGGAACGGGTCGACGACAAGACGGACTAGGAATCCGCGCGTTCTTTCGTGCAGATTCCTAGCGGATTGCCTCGGTGAAAAATCGTTCGCGGCGGCATCGAGTGCGGTGTCGCCGTTGTTGTTTGAGCACATGCTGGGGAGAAGAGCCGTGCCAGCGCTGGTGAAGATCCTGACTTGGCTTATTCGTGGATTCTTGTTCCTCTTCATGCTGTTGTTCGCAATGAAAAACACCGATCCGGTAAGCCTCAATTTCTATCTCGGACAGTCATGGAGCGCGCCGCTTGCGCTCGTGTTGTTCATTACCCTTGCGGTGGGTGCGCTGCTCGGGCTCGTCGCGGGGCTCGAACGCGTGGTCGCGCAACGACGTGAAATCATCGCCCTCAAGCGGGAGCTTCGCTTGCGATCGGCCGACGGGGCGCGGCGGGCCGAAGCCGTTCCCGCGCCGGACGAAGCCGTACGGCCGTTGCCCGATGTTCCGCTTGGCCATGCTTGAGTCTGCGCGACCGCGCGGGCGCGTAATTCCAGACGCTGACTAAGCATCATCAATGACGTACCCGAAGGCACGCCCTCAATGGAATTCGAGTTCTGGTGGCTGATCGGATTCCCGGTCTTTTTCGGACTGGGGTGGCTGGCCGCTCGTATCGATCTCAAGCACCTCATCTCCGAATCGCGTGCGTTGCCGCGCTCCTATTTCAAAGGGCTGAATTTCCTTCTGAACGAGCAGCCCGATCAGGCGATCGAAGCGTTCATCGAGGTGGTCAAGGTCGAGCCCGAGACGATCGAGCTGCACTTCGCGCTCGGCAGTCTGTTCAGACGGCGCGGGGAGACTGATCGCGCGATCCGCATGCATCGAAATCTGCTCGGTCGAACCGATCTCGCGCCGGAGCAGCGGCAGCACGCGCTGATCGAGCTCGCCGAGGACTACATGAAGGCGGGTCTGCTGGATCGCGCGGAAGAATCCTATTCCCAGTTACGTGAAGGTTCGTTTCGCGCCCGCGCCCTGAAGAGCCTTCTCGAGATCTACCAGATCGAAAAGGACTGGCGCAAAGCAATCGGCGTCGCCCAGGAATCGGCGAAGGACTCCGGTCAGTCGTGGAGCAAGGAGATCGCGAACTACTGGTGTGAGATCGCCGTCGCCGAGATGAACAAGCCCGACCCGGTGACCGCCCGCGCTGCGCTTGCCGAGGCGATAGCCGTCAACAAGCGATGCGTACGCGCCAACGTGATTACCGGCGATCTTGCGGTGCGGGAGAATCAGCACGCCGAAGCCATCGACGCATGGCGGAGCATCGAGCAACAGGATCCGGCCTTCCTCGCGCTTGTCGCACAGCGACTCCTTGGGAGTTTTCGGGCCTTGGGACGAAACGCGGAAGGACTCGCGCTGCTGAAGGAATTTCTCGAAAAAGCGCCATCGCTTGATATGCTGGACGTCGCGTTCCAGTCGACACTCGATGCCGAAGGACCCGAAGCGGCCTATCGGCTGGTACGGGATGAGCTGCGGCGGAATCCCACGTTGCTTGGGCTCGATCGCCTGCTCGAAGCGCAACTGATCAGCGCATCCGCCGAGCGTCGACAGGAGCTCGAGCTGGTGAAGAATCTGGTGCATGGCCAGACGCGACGCCTTGCACGGTATCGCTGCGTGAATTGCGGATTCAAGGCGCGGCAGTTCTATTGGCAGTGTCCTGCCTGCGCGGGATGGGAGACGTATCCGCCACGGCGGACCGAAGAGTTCGAACTGGGACCATGAATTTAACCACATGACCCGATGAAAAGGAATCCAGTGTGAAGATAACGATGATTGGGACAGGCTATGTCGGCCTCGTCACCGGCGCCTGCTTTGCCGAAGTCGGCAACGATGTGCTGTGTCTCGACGTCGATCAGCGCAAGATCGATACCTTGAATAGCGGCGGTATTCCGATCCACGAACCGGGATTGGAAGCGATGGTGACGCGCAATCGCGCAGCGGGTCGGCTCCGATTCACGACCGATGTTGTCGAAGGCGTCGGACACGGACTGCTGCAATTTATCGCGGTCGGAACGCCCCCCGATGAGGACGGCTCCGCCGATCTGCGCCATGTCGTTTCGGCGGCGCGCAATATCGGTCGCCATATCGACGGCTATCGGGTGATCGTCGACAAGTCCACCGTCCCGGTGGGAACGGCCGATGCGGTGCGCGATGCCGTTGGCGATGAGTTGCGACAGCGCGGCCTGAGCATTCCGTATGCGGTCGTGTCCAATCCGGAATTTCTCAAGGAAGGCGCGGCGGTCGATGACTTCATGCGCCCCGACCGTATCGTGATCGGATCCGATGACGCCGAAGCGACACGCCTCATGCATTCCCTCTACGGGCCGTTTCAACGCAATCACGAAAAATTGTACGTGATGGACGTCCGGTCGGCCGAGCTCACGAAATACGCGGCGAACGCGATGCTGGCGACCCGCATCTCGTTCATGAACGAGCTCGCCAATCTCGCCGAGCGCTTGGGCGCGGACATCGAGCATGTGCGCCGGGGCATCGGCTCGGACCCTCGAATCGGGTTTGGTTTTCTCTATCCAGGCGTGGGCTATGGCGGCTCCTGCTTTCCGAAGGACGTAAAAGCGCTCATGCGAACGGGCGAGCAGTCGGGCCTGCCGTTGGAAATTCTCGGCGCGGTCGAGCGGGTGAATGACGGGCAGAAGCATGTATTGACCAACAAGATCGTTGCCCGCTTCGGTGCGGACCTGCGCGGCCGCCGCTTTGCGGTGTGGGGTCTCGCGTTCAAACCCAATACCGACGACATGCGCGAAGCGCCAAGCCGCGAGCTGATCGGCGATCTCCTCCAGCGCGGCGCGACGATTTGCGCGTACGATCCGGTTGCCATCGACGAGGCAAAGCGGATCTTCGGCGGTGAGGCACGGGTCGCGTTCTCGAAGAATCCGATGGCGGCGCTGACGGGTGCCGATGCCCTGGCGGTGGTAACGGAGTGGAAGGAGTTTCGCAGCCCCGATTTCGAGGCGATCAGGAAGGCGCTGAAATCACCGGCTATTTTCGATGGCCGCAATCTCTATGATCCGGTGGATGTGAAACGTGCCGGTCTCGAGTATTTTCCGATCGGACGGCGGGCCGCCGCATGAGCCCTGCCCTCGATAGCTGGCATCCCGTTGCATCGGGATGCCGTTCGACGCGAGGAGAGCGTGCTTCCCGAAACTCGCGTCTCACCATGAATGCCACCACTCAACCGGTACGATGAACCTTTCCTGATGCGACTCCCTTCTCTCGCGCTGGCCCGCATTCTCGTTGTGGGCGACGTCATGCTCGATCGTTATTGGTTTGGCGGGGTCGAGCGCATTTCGCCGGAAGCACCGGTGCCGGTGGTGAAGGTCGAACGCACCGAGGAGCGCCCGGGGGGTGCGGCGAATGTCGCGCGCAACGCGGCAGCACTAGGTGCGCGGGCGTCATTGCTCTCCGTTGTCGGCGAAGACGAAGCGGGCACGCGATTGCGCGAGCTTATTGCGGCGGAAAACGTGGCTGCGGTCCTGCATCGCGATGCCTCCGTATCGACCACGGTCAAGCTGCGGGTCATCGGGCGCCAGCAGCAGCTCATTCGTATCGATTTCGAAAGCACCCCGAGCCGCGAAGTCCTTGCGGACAAGCTGTCGGACTTCGAATCCCTGCTCGCCAATTGCGATGTCGTGATCCTGTCCGACTATGGCAAAGGCGGATTGACGCACATCGTCCGGATGATCGAGCTCGCCAGACGGGCCGGGAAAAGGGTGCTCGTCGATCCGAAGGGGGATGACTACGGCCGCTATCGGGGTGCCGACGTGCTCACGCCCAATCGCGCCGAACTGCGCGAGGTTGTCGGACGCTGGTCGGACGAAGCCGATCTGGCACGGCGCGCCGAGGCACTCCGCGCGGATCTCGCCCTCGAAGCGTTGCTGGTCACGCGAAGTGAAGAGGGAATGACGCTCTTTCGTTCCGGATCGGTCATGCACGATCCGGCCCGCGCGCGCGAGGTGTTCGATGTCAGCGGGGCGGGTGATACAGTGATCGCGACCCTGGCTGTCATGCTGGCCGCGGGGTTGGACATGATGGATGCCGTTCGCATCGCGAATCACGCGGCCGGGATCGTCGTTGGTAAACTGGGCACCGCGGTCGTCACCGCGAGTGAGCTCGCCGCTGATATCGCCCATATCGACTAAGCGCCGCCGTCGACCTAGAGCCCCTACCGACTGAGCAGACGAATGCCTTCGTACTACATTCTCACCGGCGCCGCCGGATTCATCGGCTCCAATATCCTGCGGGCGTTGAATGAGCGCGGCGTACGCAACATCATCGCCGTCGACAATCTCGAGCGTGGCGAAAAGTTTCGCAATCTGCTCGGCTGCCAGTTCGAGGACTATCTCGACAAGCGCGATTTCATCGAAAGACTCGAGACCGGCGAGCTCGAGAACGCGGTCGAAGCCGTTCTGCATCAGGGCGCCTGCTCCGACACGATGGAGACGAACGGGCGCTACATGATGGACAACAATTATCGCTACTCCGTTTCGCTGCTCGATTTTTGCTCCGACGAGGATATCCCGATGATCTACGCCTCGTCGGCAGCGGTATACGGCGGCAACAGTACCTTCAGCGAAGACCCGACCCATGAAGCGCCGCTCAACGTGTACGGTTATTCGAAGGTCTTGTTCGATCAGGTCGTGCGAAGGCGCATGCAGGAGGCGACGAACACGATCGTCGGATTCCGCTACTTCAATGTGTATGGCCCCAACGAAGGCCATAAGGGACGGATGGCGTCGGTCGCCTGGCATTTTTTCAATCAATATCGCGAAACCGGGCGAGTGAAGCTGTTCGAGGGGTGGGATGGCTACGGCAACGGCGAGCAGCGGCGCGATTTCGTGTCCGTCGAGGACGTCGTGAAAGTGAATCTGCATTTTCTTGAGCACGGCACGGATTCCGGCATCTTCAATGTCGGCACCGGGAGCGCCCACACATTCAACGACATGGCTTGCGCTACGGTGAATGCGTGCCGGCAGGCAAAAAACGACAGCGCTCTTACCCTGAGTGAAATGCAGGAACAGCGCGTGATAGAGTACATCGCTTTTCCCGATGCGCTGAAAGGCAAGTATCAAAGTCATACCCAGGCTGACATGCGCAATCTGCGCAGCGCCGGATACGATGCCGCATTCCTCGACGTGCCGGCCGGTGTCGGTCGCTACGTCGAGCGATTGCTGGCAGCTAAGCAATGACGGTTCCCGACTATTCGACGATTGAAGGCACGATCGGGCGCACGCCGCTCGTGCGGCTGCGGCGGCTGCCCGGTACCGACCGCAACACCATTCTCGTAAAGCTCGAGGGCAACAACCCCGCTGGCTCGGTGAAGGATCGTCCTGCGCTCGCGATGATCAAGAAGGCAGAGGAACGCGGCGATATTCGACCCGGCGATACGCTCGTAGAACCCACGAGCGGCAACACCGGCATCGCACTCGCCATGGCCGCCGCAATGCGCGGATATCGGATGGTGCTCGTGATGCCCGAGCATCTTTCCATCGAACGCCGGCAGTCCATGCGCGCGTATGGTGCGGCGTTGATCCTAACGCCGAAGTCGAGCGGGATGGAAGGGGCACGCGATCTCGCGGAGCGCATGGCGGCCGAGGGGAAAGGCGTGATGCTCGACCAATTCGCCAATCCCGATAATCCGCTTGCGCATTACGAGGCGACAGGTCCCGAAATCTGGCAGGGCACCAATGGGACGATCACCCATTTCGTGTCGAGCATGGGCACGACCGGCACGATCATGGGCGTTTCGCGCTATCTCAAGGAGAAGAACAGCGCGATCCGGATCGTCGGGGTGCAACCCACTGACGGCTCGAACATTCCAGGCATCCGCAAGTGGCCCGAGGCGTATCTGCCGAAGATCTTCGACCGAAAGCGCGTGGATCGGGTGGAAAGCGTGAGTCAGGCGGACGCCGAAGAGATGACGAGGAAATTGGCCGTGGAGGAAGGAATTTTCGCGGGGATCTCATCCGGTGGTGCGGTGCAGATTGCATTGCGCGTCGGGGAAGAGATGCAGGGCGCCACGATTGTCGCGATCATCTGCGATCGGGGCGATCGCTATTTGTCGACCGGTGTATTCCCCGCCTGATCCATGACGCCCACCTTGGTCTTCGATATCGAAACGGTGCCCGATGTCGCCGGCCTGCGCGCGATACTCGATCTGGATGCGAATCTGTCCGACAACGATGTCGCGGAGATCGCGTTTCAGCGGCGTCGCGCGTCGTTCGGCTCGGACTTCCTGCAGATCCACCAGCATCGCGTCGTGGCGATATCGTGTGCCATGCGTGAAGGTGCGACATTTCGGGTCTGGTCGATCGGCTCTCCTGACGATGACGAGCGCACATTGATTCAGCGATTCTTCGACGGGGTGGAGAAGTTCACGCCGCAGCTCATTTCCTGGAATGGCGGCGGATTCGATCTGCCGGTATTGCACTACCGCGGGTTGGTGAACGGGGTCGTTGCATCAAAGTATTGGGATATGGGGGAGGACGACCGCGATTTCCGCTACAACAACTACATCAGCCGCTACCACGCGCGGCATCTGGACCTGATGGACCTTCTTGCGCTCTACCAACCGCGCAACAACGTGCCGCTCGATCAGATCGCGAAGCTGCTCGGACTTCCCGGCAAATTAGGCATGGATGGCTCCAAGGTCTGGGACGCGTTTCGCCAGGGCGCGATCGGATCGATTCGCGACTATTGCGAGACCGATGTCGTTAATACGCATCTTGTCTACATCGCGTTCCAGCGCATGCGGGGGGTGTTCGATGAGGCGCAGTACGCTGCCGAAATCGCCCTCGTGCGAACCACGCTTGGCAAGTCGAAAGCGGCACATTGGCGTGAGTTCCTGGCGGCTTGGGGTGCGCGCCCGGTCTGATGGGGATCGCCACGATCGAGTCATTGAACGCCGAAGGCCGGGGCGTTGCCCATGTCGAGGGGAAAGCGATCTTCATTGAAGGCGCGCTGCCCGCGGAAATGATCGAGTACGACACCACGCGACGCAAGGGGAGCTACGAGCTCGGGCGAACCAGACGGATCCTGCGGGCGAGCGCCAGCCGCACAACCCCGCAGTGCACCTACTTCGGACTATGCGGCGGATGCTCGATGCAACACGCAGGATCTTCGCTGCAGATCGCCGCGAAGCAGCGTTCATTGGAAGACGCGCTGTGGCATGTGGGGCGAGTGCGGCCCGAGACGGTGCTCCGACCCATCGAAGGCCCGCTTTGGGGCTATCGACATCGAGCGCGCCTCACGTCGCGGTTCGTCGCAAAGAAGGGCGTTGTGCTGGTCGGATTCCATGAGCGCAAGTCGATCTTCGTGGCCGATATGGAGACCTGCGAGGTGCTCCCGGTGTCGCTGTCGAAACTCCTCGTGCCGCTTCGACGATTGATCGAAGGTCTCTCATGTCCTGATCGCATTCCGCAGATCGAGATTGCGGTTGGCGCGAATGTGACGGTACTCGTGTTTCGGACGTTGGTGCGCCTCAACACGAACGACGAACACCGGATGCGGGCGTTCGGCGATGCGCATCAGGTATCGATATGGCTCCAGCCAGAGGGGCCTGAAAGCGCGCATCCCTTCCATCCGCTGGACGCACCGCCGCTTGACTACGCGTTGCCGGAATACGATGTTCGAATCGGATTTCTACCGACCGACTTCACGCAGGTCAACCATGCGGTCAATGCGGCCTTGGTTCGCCGTGCGATGGGATTGCTCGACCCGCAGCCGGGCGAACGCATCTACGACTTGTTTTGCGGCTTAGGCAATTTTTCGCTCCCGATGGCGCGTCTGGGCGCCGAGGTAACCGGGTTTGAAGGCAACGCCGGGCTGGTGCGGCGCGCGCAGGACAACGGCGCACGCAATGGACTTGTCGCCCGATTTCGCGTGGCCAATCTGTTTGCGCCGACCGGGATACCCGATCTCGCGGACGTCGACAAGTTGCTGATCGACCCGCCCCGCGAGGGCGCGATCGAGGTGGTAAAGGCTATTGCGCCGGACCGCGGTCCACGGCGCATCGTCTATGTTTCGTGCGACCCCGCTACGCTTGCGCGTGACGCCGGCATTCTCGTCAAACTGGCCGGCTACCGCCTGCTTGCGGCCGGTATTGCGAACATGTTTCCGCACACCTCGCACGTCGAATCGATCGCTTGCTTCAGTCGTTAGCGGGAAACAGGGCGGCGTACTGAGCTTGACGTAACCGAGTGACGACACTCACCCCGTCATCCTTAGATTGCCGCCTTGTTGAGATCCCGCGCCGCCCTAGTCGTTGCTGCTCGTTATTCCGAGTATTTGCAGCAGGGCAGAGAACAGGTTGTAGATCGCGATGTAAAGCGACAGCGCCGCGGAGACATAATTCGTCTCACCGCCATGCACGATGCTGTTCACATGGAACAGTATCATCATCGATGACAGGATGATGAATCCGCCGAGCAGGACCAAGTGCAGCACGGGGCTCTGCATGAATGCATTGGCGATCACCGCGAGCATGATCACGATCGCGCCGATCATGAGGAACGAGCCAAGCTTGGTGAAATCGCGCTTGGTGGTCGATGCCACGGACGCGAGCGTAAAGAATACCGCCGCGGTTCCGCCGGCGGCCATCATCACCAGTTGCACGCCGTTGCTGAATCCAAGCACGCGCTGGAGCAGCGGCCCAAGCAGCAAACCGAGAAACAACGTGAATCCGAGCAGCAGCGCGACGCCGATACCCGTCTCGCGATTCCGCTCGATCGCGTAGATCCAACCGTAGAAGATCGCCAGCACCGCGAACAACGAGATGATCGGATGCGCGCGCATGATCGACAGATCGATATTCGTGCCGATCGCCGCGCCGATGACGGTGGGTATGAGCGTGAGCGCAAGCAGAAAATACGTGTTGCGCAGGACGCGATGCTGCTGCAGGGC
>JANMUI010000847.1:0-8258 GCA_031391405.1 Betaproteobacteria bacterium | reverse complement strand
TACAAGGGGCCTCGGAGGGGTTGGGGCCCCTCCGCCCCAACGAGTCTCCCCTTGTTCGTACGAAATCTTTGGGTGATTGACCATGATTCGAAGCGCAGCGGAGGATCATTGCCAATCACGTCCGCTATTCGCCCATTTGCAACAGCGTGCCCCGAATGCGCGAGTCCCTGAACGCAATCAGGAAGAGCGCGATACCGAGCACCATATAGAGAGCGTTGAGCCATATCGCATGGAACAGTGCGTCCCACCAGAACACACCTTCGCTCAATACCGCACGCATCCCCTCGAATACATGACTGGTAGGGAGGACCCACGCGACGTGCTGCAGCCATCCGGGCAGCGTATCGATCGGATAATAAACGCCACTGATCGGCGCGGCCACGAAAATGAGGCCCCAGGCGAGATTCTCCGCGGCCAGTCCATAGCGCAGGATGAGTGCGGCCACCATCAGACCAACCGCCCAGCCGGTAACAAGCAGATTGACGAAAAATGCGAGCAACGAAAAACCAAGATCAAAGATCGAGGTGGCGTACAGCACAAACGCCAGAATCGCGGCGGTTCCGACGCCGATGGCGGTGCGAATGAAACTCACCACGATCATCGATATCACCAGCTCGTAGGGCCTGAGCGGGCTCACGAACAGATGCCCGAGGTTGCGCGCGTAGAGCTCTTCGAGGAATGCGAGGGCAAAGCCGAGCTGACCGCGAAACAGCACTTCCCAAAGCAGCAATGCCGTCACGAACATGCCCGGAATTTGCGCGATGGCGCTCGATGTCGAGGCCAGGTACTGCGCGATGAAGCCCCACATGACCATGTTCATCGTCGGCCAGTAGGCCATCTCGACGATGCGTATCCACGACTTTCGCATGAGATACGTGTGTCGCAGCACCATCGCGGCAACGCGGCGCATCGTGGCTGCAAGATGCATGTTCACGATGCGCTCGACTCGTCACGAACCGCGGCGACGCCGGCCGCACCCTGGCGCGCGCTGCGTGCAACGTCGAGGAAGACTTCTTCCATCGACTCGCGGCCGAAGCGCCCGATCAGCTCGGCAGGTGATCCGCGGTCGACGATCCGCCCGCTCTTCATCATCAGCACGCTGTCGCACATGCGTTCGACCTCGGTCATGTTGTGCGAGGCGATCAGGAGCGTTGCGCCGGTCATTCGTTGATACTGAATGAGATAGCTGCGGACGCGATCGCCCATGTCAGGATCGAGCGAAGCGGTCGGTTCGTCCAACAAGACGAGATCGGGCGTATTCAGCAGGGCCTTCGCGACCGAAACCCGGGTGCGCTGTCCGGCCGAGAGCGTGCCGTACGGGCGTCTGATAACGCTGCCAAGCTCGAGCGCCTCCACGAGCGCCGCGATCCGTTGCCGCGTTCGCGGTACGCCGTATAGTCCGGCAAAAACCGTCAGATTCTCTTCGACCGTGAGCTTCTTCGGCAGATCGACATAGGGTGATGTGAAGTTCATGCGCGGCAGCACCCGATAGCGATGCAACAGCATGTCCTCGCCAAGAATGGTGATGCGCCCGGACGTGGGCAGGAGCACCCCCAGCAGCATGGAGATCGTGGTGGTCTTTCCGGCGCCGTTACTCCCGAGTAACGCGGTGGTACTGCCGGACGCCACGGTAAATGACACGCCTTCCACCGCGACGACTGCACCGAACCGTTTGACGAGATCTTCGACGATGATCGCGGCCGTCATAGCGGGCTTTCAGATTCCGGGCGCGCCGGGGCGGATGCCGCTCGCTATTCGCACCCATGCAGCCCATTCGCCGAACAGAGCCGGAGCGCCCGCGGCGATCACAGAGCGCCGCCACGGTGACGCCTTCCAGAAAGCATCACCCTCGATCGTCTCGACCACACCACCGGCTTCCTCCAGGATCAACGCGCCGGCAGCATAGTCCCAAAGTTTTTGTCCACCATGCAGGAACACATCGAATCGCCCTGCCGCGAGATAGCACCAATCGAGCGTGCCGGCGCCCCAGTTGCGCATCGAGTAATACGGCGGACGGGCAGCGATCGCCGACCGCAGGATAGGGGCGAGTTGCTTTGGTTCGATCGCGGCAACCGATGCGCTGAGCGCGGGTCCGGCAGTCGGCGCGAAGAGCGACACGCCATTCAGGGTGGCACCTTTACCCCGCTCCGCCGCGAACATCTCCGCCTGCATCGGGTGATAGACGACACCCAGCTCGGTGCGGCCGTTGACCATGTAGGCGACTGAAATCGAGAAGAACGGCAGTCCATGCAAATAGTTGGTCGTACCATCGATCGGATCGACACACCAAAGACCCGCGGTGCCGCGATCCCAGGCATTGGCTTGCGCTTCAGTGCCCATTTCCTCACCGAGTACCGGCACCGGGGCGATCGCGCTCAAGTGTGTTGCGAGAGCATCCTGCGCGACCTGATCGACGTCGGAGAGAAACGTACCGTCGGCCTTTCTCGATGCTGTTGCGCTACGGAAGCGCGGTACGACCTCGACGCTCGCAACCCGGCGGACAGCATCAATAACAGCTTCAAGCATGCGCTAGCAATCTGCGCGGCGGACCGTGCAGATTCCTATAAGCTGACGCAATTCTTCACCGGTTCGATCCCTTGTCGAGGCAAGTTGCTTTGGCGTCACTGCTTGCCGTATTCAGGATATTGACGGCCTCCTACATCAGCCGTCAAAAATTCGCGCTATTGACAGCGCGAATTTTTAGAATGTTAGCACGCGTGTTCATTCGCTCACCCCGTTGATGGTACCGACCAGTCCAGACCTGCCTCCGCTTTCCCCAGCATCGCGCTTTCACGTCAATGCGCCGCTTCGCGCGAGTGCGACGATCGTGCTCGATGCGCCGACCACCCGCCACGTCCAGGCACTCAGGCTCCGCCGCGGCGATCAGGTCGTGTTGTTCAATGGCGACGGACAAGAGTGCATAGCCGAGCTCATCGAGCTCGCCAAGCGCGGCGCCATCGTCCAGGTGCGAAGCCAGGAGGCGATCGACCGCGAGTCGCCGCTATCGATCACGCTCGCCCAGGGGATCTGCGCAGCCGAACGCATGGATCTCGTCATCCAGAAAGCGACCGAGCTCGGCGTGACCCGCATCGTTCCGGTGGTGACCAGTCGCACGATCATGCGCTTGTCGGAGGACCGCCAGGAGCGTCGCGAAACGCATTGGCAGAACGTTGCAATCGCCGCCTGCGAGCAATGTGGGCGCAACCAGATTCCGGAAGTCGCCCCCTCCGTTCGCTTCGACGCCTTTATTGCGGCCCTCCCCGAGGCGGCACTGCGGATCGCATCGAGCCCGACGGGAGAGCTCCGCCTTCGTACCCTGCCGGCCGCGAACTCGATCCTCATCTTCATCGGTCCGGAAGGGGGTATTGCACGTGACGAGCGGGCGCTCCTGGTTGATCGCGAATTCCGATTCGTTCGCTTCGGACCGCGCGTGCTGCGCACGGAAACCGCGCCGCTCGCGATGATCGCAACCATCCAGGCGCTGTGGGGAGATTGTTGAAACGCCTCGACCAGCGCAGCACCCCGCGCCGGCCGGACGCTACAATTCAATCCATGCAGAAAAAAGTGACGCCTCCACCCGAATCGCCCGGGTTCGTTGCATGGTTCCGGTCGGTCGCGCCCTACTTTCATTCATTCCGGGGCAAGACGTTTGTCGTGGCATTTGGTGGCGAAGTGGTCGATCGCGCACGATTCTTCGAGTTCGCCCACGATCTCAACCTGCTCCATAGTGCCGGCATACGCGTCGTGCTCGTGCATGGGTCGCGCCCCCAGATCGAGGCTCAGCTCAAGCAGCGCAAGGTGCGTTCGCGCTACCACGGGGGGCTGCGCATTACTGATCCGATTGCGCTCGAATGCGTCAAGGAGGCCGTCGGTCTGCTGCGGGTCGAAATCGATGCGGTGCTGTCGCAAGGACTGCCCAACACGCCGATGGCGGGCGCCGCGATCAACACGGCTTCTGGCAATTTCATTACCGCGCAACCGCTTGGCGTCCACAACGGCGTCGACTTTCAGTACACCGGGAGCGTGCGCAAGATCGATGTTCCGGCGGTGAAAGGCTGTCTTGACGCAGGCAACATCGTCATCGTCTCCCCAATCGGATATTCCCCGACCGGGGAGGTGTTCAACCTCGCGATGGAAGATGTCGCGGTCGCGACCGCGAAGGCGCTGATGGCCGACAAATTGGTCTTCCTGACGGACGCACCCTTGCAAGACGACAAGGGGAATCTCGTTCCGGAGCTATCCGCGGATCGTGCCGACATCCTTCTCGCCCACGGCGGGCACCTGACCGAGGATACGCGACTCTACCTCGCGCATGCGATCGAGGCGGTGCGCGCAGGCGTGCCGCGGGCGCACGTCGTCAGCCACAAGGTCGCCGGCTCGATTCTGATCGAGCTGTTCACGCACGACGGATCGGGCAGCATGATCACCGCCGAAGACCTGGAACAGCTTCGCACCGCGACGATCGACGATGTAGGCGGCATCCTGCAACTCATCGAACCGCTTGAAGCAGACGGCACCCTGGTCCGACGCGGGCGCGAGATGCTGGAACGCGAGATTTCCCGATTCTTCGTGCTCGAACATGATCGCGTCATCCTCGGTTGCGCGGCGCTCTATCCGTTTCCGAAGGAACGCGCGGGCGAGCTCGCCTGTCTTGCGGTGCGCCCTGAAGCGCGTGGCTACGGCTACGGCGACAAGCTGGCCGATGCGATCTGCGATCATGCGCGCAGCATCGGCATGAAACGGTTGTTCGTGTTGACAACGCGAACGATGCATTGGTTCGTCGAACGCGAATTTCGCGAGGTATCGATCGACAAGCTGCCCGCCGAACGGAAAGCGCTGTACAACCTTCAGCGCCGCTCGCGCGTCCTCATGAAGACGCTTTGAATCGCTCGCCTGCACTGGAGAACCGCATGGCACGCACTGTGAACTGCATCAAGCTCGGCCGCGAGGCGGAAGGGCTCGATTTCGCGCCGATCCCGGGTGCCCTTGGCAAACGCATCTGGGAGAACGTATCGAAGGAAGCCTGGCAAGGCTGGGTTGCCCAGCAGACGCGCCTCATCAACGAGAACCGCCTGTCACTCGCGGATCCGAAAGCGCGCAAGTATCTGCTGGAACAAACGGAGCGCTACTTTTTCACCGGTGGGGCGGATGACGCGACCGGGTATGTGCCGCCGGACCGGTAGCTCGAAGCATTTACACGGACAACATGACGGTCGCAACGGGCAACTACGTCCGCGGCCCCCAGTTGATCCCAGTGGCAAGCCCACGGGAAATCGCAAGTTGAATCGTTGAATCCTGCTTTTCCTCTGCGTCCTCCGCGTCCTCCGTGGTGAATTTCTGAGGCCGTAGCAGCTCTAGCTATTGGTCCGTGACGATCGTTTCACGAAAATCTGCAGATTGCTCCGCTTGTTCATGTGCTGATAACCGATACCGAATTCGATCGGAGCGGCCCCCTTGTCGTAGGACTCTTTCATATCCTTCTGGAACCAATTCGCAAAGAGCGGAATCGGCCCCGAATAGGATCCGAACATCCTTCGTTCCCAGATGGGCTCGGTAAAGAAGCGATACGGGATCCCGGAATCGTCTTGTGCCACGAGGCTGCTCCGATCGAGGATGAGCGAACGCACCGCCGAGAAGTAGCTCTTGTGCATGAGATAGGATGCCGATTTCACTAGGGTGGCGCGCGGCGCGTAGCCTTCGATCCATGGCACATACTGGGGTGTGTTCGAAAGGCCTTGATTGCTCAGGTCCGCCGCGAAATAGTAGAGCGTGCGCTCCTCGCGATCGGTCGAAATCGTAAACGTGACGCGCACACCAGGGATGCGGCTCGATGCAAGGTTGTGCAGGGCCGCAGGCGTGGTCAGTCTGAGGTTGCCATTCTTCTCGAGGATGAACGGCTCCACCGCGGCGATCTCCGCCTGCTGGCGTGCAAGAAAGATCAGAAGGATCGGGGTGACACCGCTCAATCGGTTCAGCGCGAGCTCCGCCTTCATGTCATTGGTGCGGAAAAAGCTGAGCGCGAGCACCGCATTCAGTGATTGACGCAACTGGGCGAGGCTGCTGGCCACCTGCGCATCATCCAAACGTGCAAGGTCGGGCACGTCACCAACGGGCTCGAGCCCCGTCAATGCATACTCTTTTGCCTGCGGGAACAATGCGAGGGCGTACAGAACGTCGGGGCCGCTGAATGGATAGTAGATCGGACCGGCCGCCTGCGGCAGGCCGAGCTCGCGTGCCGAGAACGCACTCACCGGCTTCAATCGCTCTTGGGCGAACCGGCCCCACGCGCGGTCGAACTCGATGCGATGTTGAATGACGCTCGGTTTCTTCGCAAATGCGGCGAGCTCGCCGGGGACGGGCCCGTCCATCCCCGCCAATACTCTCGCTGCGGCCGTCCACCACGGCTTCCCGCGTGGACTCGCAGGCGAGGGGACTGGGCTCGGTGAAGTCGATTGGGTTGCGGCGCTCGAAGGCTTTTCGCCGGCAGGCGGGGCCGCAACGGCATTGAAAGAAAACGCCAGCGCGATAACGATCACCGTTGCGCGCGAGCATGAGATTACCGGGAGGGTTCGAATTGTCATTGTCGGCCGCTAGCGGGTGATCGACTGCACGCCCGCGGCCGTGCCCAGCAACAGGACATCGGCACCGCGCATGGCGAAAAGTCCATTGGTGACCACGCCAACGATATTGTTGAGTGTCGCCTCGAGTTTTTCAGGGTCATCGATCGACAGGTCGCTCACATCCAGAATCAGATTGCCGTTGTCGGTCACGAATCCTTCGCGCAATCGCGCCTGGCCGCCCAGCTTCGCAATCTCGCGCGCCACATGCGCGCGCGCCATCGGGATCACCTCGACCGGCACAGGAAATTGTCCGAGGGTTGCAACCAGCTTGGATTCATCCGCGATGCAAACGAATTTCTGCGCGACCGCGGCGACGATCTTCTCGCGCGTCAACGCGCCGCCGCCGCCTTTGACCATCGCAAGCGTACGAGTAATCTCGTCAGCACCATCGACATAGACGGAGAGCCCGGTCAAATCGTTGAGATCGACGACACGGATGCCGTGGCCTGCGAGGCGCTGCGCGGTTCGCTCCGAGCTTGCAACGGCGCCGGCGATGCGTGAAGGCGCGCGGCCCAATTCATCGATGAAGAAATTTGCTGTCGATCCGGTTCCTACACCGATGATGGCTCCCTCGACCACATGGGCGATTGCCGCGTGCGCTACCGCCTGCTTGAGCTCGTCGTTTGACATGGGATGTAAGAGATGATTCAGCGCCGGAAAGGGCGGCATGACGGGTGCGCATGGCCAGCCACTCGTTTGGACGATTGGTCTTTCAGCGGATGCGTTTCCGTGCGACGATTCTAACCTCGAATTGGCGACCCGCTTGCGACCGGCGAGATTCGCGATTCATGCCGGTCCACGATTTCTGCCGGTTCGCGAAATTAATTCGCAGTAACACATCAAGGATGAGGAGAAATCATGGGTTTGTTCGACCAACTGATCGGTGGCGCGGTAGGACAGATGCTTGGCGGCGGCAAGTCGCAAGGCGGCATGTTGGATATGGTGATGAAACTCGTTCAGAACTATCCCGGCGGCATCCAGGGACTGGTCAATCAATTTACCCAGGCCGGCTTCGGCCAGCAAGCGCAAAGCTGGGTGGGCACCGGCCAGAACATGCCGATTGCGCCTGCGGATCTGATGAAGGTGTTTGGGGCAAGGCCAGCTGCAGAGCTTTGGGCAGCAGGCGAATCTCGACGCGACGCAGACCGCGGGCGGGCTGGCAGCGGTGTTGCCCGAGATCATCAATCAACTCACGCCCAAGGGGCAGGTTACGCAAGGCAACGAATTCGAGGCCTTGCTTGGCGCGCTGCGCGGCCGGCTATAGGATCACGCAGGTCTAGGATCGAGGAATCCGCGCCGCAGTGCATTGCAACGGCAGCTACTTCCGCTTCGGCGGAAGGTCCGTACAGACCCCTTCGTACAGCTCGGCAGCGAGGCCGACCGATTCGGAGAGTGTTGGATGCGGGTGAATGGTCTTGCCGATATCGATCGCGTCGGCGCCCATTTCGATAGCAAGCGCAATTTCACCGATCAGGTCGCCGGCGTGCGTGCCGACGATGCCACCGCCCACGATGCAATGGGAGTCTTCATCGAATAGCAACTTGGTGAAGCCTTCATCGCGACCATTCGCGATCGCGCGCCCGGAAGCGGCCCACGGGAACACGCCTTTGCCGACCTTGCGTCCCTGCTTGGCCGCTT
>JANMUI010000843.1:0-2808 GCA_031391405.1 Betaproteobacteria bacterium | reverse complement strand
GGCGACCTTGCGGCCAACCAAGTCGAGTATCACCCCTACCTGAACCAGCGCCCGCTCCTCGATCTGATGCGCGAGCGAGGGCTCGTGCTGATCGCTCATTCGCCGCTCGCCCGCGGAGCGGTCTTGAACGATCCGATCCTGCAGGAGATCGCCAAGCGGCGGCAGTTGAGCGTCGCGCAAGTCGCGCTGCGGTGGCTCGTGCAGCAGGAACGGGTCGTTGCCATCCCCGGCGTCGGAAGCGTCGAACAGTTGCGCGAAAACCTAAAAGTCCTCGAAGTCACGCTCACGAACGACGAGATGGCCGCAATTTCGGCATTGGCCCGCGGAACACGAGTTGTCAACCCGCCGCACAGTCCGGCCTGGGACTCTGCATGAGTGTCCGGGGGTGAGCCGAGGGTTTCGTGGAGCATGCTCCACGCTCGGCGAACGGCATCCCGATGCAGCGGGATGCGCGCCCTGCAAGGGAGTGTGGGCTCCACGCTTAGTCAAGAAGACAGGCCGAGCGCCCTCCATGCGTATTAAAAGGGGCAGCGTGAATAGCTTCGGCGAAAGTAATATCGCTGACCCCTTTGCCATGTCACGCCGCGGCCCGTGGCGCGCGCATCACAATTCGTTTCGGACGACGACTGCATCACGACCCAGCGGCGCATCCGCATGGGCTACGGCTTCATGCACAACGAGCCCAACACCGTGCCAATGGGCGAGAACATGAAGGCCTTCGGGCACACCCGCACCGGCGGTGCTTTCGCGTGGTGCGGCCGCGAGCGCAATCTGTCATTCGCCTACTGCACAAACTTTCAGCGCGAGGGGCCGGGAATCGGGCCACGCGGCGCGGCGCTTGGGGTCGCAGCAGGTGGCGGCAGGAAGCCAGACTGGCTCACGTGAGGGGGGCGCAGGATGCGTGTGAAGTGCGAGGCGAAGCTTCGGCTGCGAGATTGAGGGTGCCGGTGATTCTGATCGGATTACGCAGCCGCCCGCGGCTGGAGCGCGAGACCTTCGCTGATCAACAGATCCCGTTCGGCCGCCCCCTCGAGTAGTCGCAATGCCTGCTGGTAGCCCACCGACCGATAGCAATCAAGTGCCGCTTGATAGCTCGGAAATTCCAACACGCTGCAGCGTGCTCGCAACTTCCCCTCGACTGGCTCTTGCCGACCGCCGCGCACCAGAAATCGGCCGCCGTGTTCGAGAACCGGTTCGACCGAGGCCTTGGCGTAGTCCTGGAACCGATTCGCGTCGATGACATCGGCGTGAACCATCCAATAGCCCTTGGGAGAATTCGCCGCCAATGACACCGCGAGATCGTTGATGCCTTCGGCGATCACGAAATCGCCGACGGAGTGCGGCTGGCGCAGCGGACGCGCATGCGTGTACTCCGGCGAGTGATAGCAGCGGAGCGATTCGTCGTACGAGCTGAATTCGCGCAACACGTAGCGGTTGCGGAGGCTGCCTTCGACGCGCTGTGAGCTTCCCGCGCGCGCGAGCAGCCGGCACTCGAACTTGCCGTGTGCGATCGCGGCCGCGGCCATGTAGGCCTTGTACGCTTCCGCGTTGCTGACATCCAGGTAGACAATCCAATAGCCTTTGAGCCCAGTCATGCCCGATCCCTCCTTGATTTCGCGACGCGTCGATTATGAGGGGATCCCGTCCACAGGGGCAATCTGCGGGGTCGCCTTCCTATAAGGCGACAAGAAATAATCAATTCACAAAAGCTAATGATACAAGCCGCGATCCCTTTGTTTTACCGCTACCCCCGAACAATTCTGTCGTTGTACCAAGATAGAAACTCTTCCACTCGCTTTGAGATGTAGTATCGGCGTAGGATTTGTGAAGACGACCTTAGTTACCCGAGCAACGAAAGGTCTGCCTTCGCCTGTGCGAGGTTACGGGCGGCGGCCTCAAGTTGGGGCAGCAGCGAGGCACACTGGCCGACAGCTCTCTGCCGGAACTCCTGCAACTGCGCTGGCGCAGCTGCCAATCTCCGCTCAATGGCGATTCGCTTGGTGGCGTACTTAACACGCACGGCGTCGCGGTCGGCCTGTGAAACCGCAGCAGCCGGGTTGAACTGGAACCGACGCTCGCAACTAGCTTTCCAATCAAGGATCGCCCGCGTCAAGCTTTCCCCGAACCCTCGAACCTGCATAACTCGGCTCTTAGTGATATCCATGGCTGTCTCGATGCCGAAGGAGCGCAAGGCGGCCTTGCGAGCAGGTCCGACTCCCGGGATGCTCGCGTTGTCGATGAAGCAGCTGTCCAGAAACTTTTGCTTCTGACGCTCGTGCGCCGTAGAGTGCAGCTTGTCGATTTCCTGCTTCTCCGCGCCGGGCAGATGCTCGAGGTCTTGTCGCAGGTTCGCTAGTTCCGCCTTGTGGGCGTGGAAGCCTTCCGGGCCCGCCTCGTTCTTGGCGCGCTCGACCAACTGGTCGTACTCGTTATTGGCCACTTCTAGGGCGCTACGCCTCTTCGTCGTTTCTGCGGAGCGTTCAGACGCCCCGGCACTGCCAGCCATCGCCCAGCCGGCCCATCCGACGAGCACGGCAAGAAACCAAGCCCCGGGTAAAGCGACCATGACGGCAACCGCGATTGCGAAGGCCAACAGCTTGTAGAACATGATGGTTCCTTCGCTAGGCATGCTGGCGGGCAACGGTTGGGCCTTGACCGTGATGGTGCTGGGGTTCGGAATATTTATTGGGGGTGGCGCCGGAATGGCTTGAATGAGCCCCCAAACCTGCGTCAGAACGAAGCCACTTGAAGTCGGCGAAAAGGTCGCACCGAGGTCGACGAAGTAGACGACGCCTTGCTGTTCGAGCG
>JANMUI010000760.1:0-4407 GCA_031391405.1 Betaproteobacteria bacterium | reverse complement strand
CGATCGAGCAGGCGCTCCATGACGAACGTTCCCTGCGGCCGGCCCGCGCCACGGGTGGGCGCCACCGGCGCCATGTTGGTGAGACACCATGCAATCTCGATCTGATAGGCAGGCAGAACGTACGGGCCGACCAGATTCGTGACCGCATTGAAGGGCGTTGCCATGCCATAGGGTGAGCAGGCCCCATGGTCGTGGAAGAGCTTGCCGCGGATCGCACGCAACGTGCCGTCCGCATTGAACGCACCGTCGACCTCCCACTCCTGATCGCGCTCCATTGCAGTGGTGAAGAAACTCTCCATCCGATCTTCGATCCATTTGACCGGTCGGTCGAGCAGCCGCGCAACCGCCGGCAACGCCATTTCTTCCGGATGGATGACCGCCTTCGGACCGAATCCACCGCCGACATCCGGCGCGATGAAGCGCACCTGGTGTTCGAACAATCCGTACAACGCACAGAGGAGCACCTTGGCGCGATGCGGGGCCTGCGTGCTGTCCCAGACGGTGAGGTGATCGAGGATCGCGTCGTAGCGCGCGACCACCCCGCGCGGCTCGATCGAATGACCGCCGCCTTTATGCAAACGGAATCGCTCGGTGATGCGATGGGTCGCGCCCGCAAATGCCGCATCCAGATCGCCGTATCGGACGATCGTGTGCCCCACCATATTGTCCGGACAGTCGAGCCGAGCCTTTGGAGAACCGGCAAGAAGTCCAAAACGCGCATCGACGACCGCGGGCAACGATTCGAGATCGAGCTCCACCAACCGGGCGGCATCTTCAGCGAGGCGGCGTGAAGCGGCGATGACGATCGCGATCGGCTCACCAACGTAACAGGCTTCGTCCTTGACCAACCACGGCGGATCGACATGGAACTTGACCATTCCTGACGCAAGCGCGGCCGGTACGCGATCCCCGGTCATCCGCGGACGCAGATCCGCGTAGGCCAGCACCGCATGTACCCCGTCCATTGCCCTCGCGCGCGACGCATCGATTCCACGCAGGCGGGCGTGCGCCATCGGGCTCCGCACAAAACAGGCGTGCAGCATGTCGGGGAGAGCAATGTCATCGATGAAGCGCGCTGCACCGACGAGCAGCGCGCCGTCTTCGACGCGCGGGACGGAGCGCGAGGCCCATGACTGCCGCGGATCAAGGTCGCTACGCATCGCGATCGCGTGCCGTGGCACTTGCCGGTTGGTTCGTTGATGTCTTCATCGATGCTCGATACGACCGGCTCATGCGGTCGCGGCCGACTATAGCAAACGACCGGAACTAATCGCAGAACGCGCGTTCGTCGGCCGACATCGCCCAGTCGTTACTTGCGCAGGTGGTGAATCCCCCGATGGAGACTACCCGTCGCCGATTCAAACAAGACGGAGTGCCGCCGATGGACTGGATCCTCCAATCGATGAATGAGATCACGGGGGGCGCATCGTGGGCCGTTTGCATCGTAGTGGTCCGCGTCATCGCGATAATCGTAGTCGCTTTGATCGCCCTCAGGCTCGCGCGCCGGGCCAGCGTGGCGCTCGAGCATGTCGCGCCCGGCCGGCACATCAACGGTGAAGATGCCAAGCGCATCGAAACCATGGCGCAAGTCATTCGTTATGGCGTAACGGTCATCGTGACGCTCGTGGCCGGCATGTTGATCCTGAGCGAATTCGGGATCTCGATCGCGCCGATTCTCGGGGCGGCAGGCGTGGCCGGCATCGCATTGGGCTTCGGCTCGCAAAGCCTGATCAAGGATTACTTCACCGGGTTCTGCATCCTTCTTGAAAACCAGATTCGGCAAGGCGACGTCGTCGAGGCCGGCGGCAAGAGCGGGCGCTGGAGGTCGCGGACCATGTGACCGTGCTCGTATCCGGACGGGGCCGCTTATCGCGCGACGGGCAGCGAAGCGCGGGCCGCTTCGGGACTGGTTGATTTTTTCCGGGCCTATCAATCCAGGAATCCGTGGGGCGAGCCCTGCGGATTCCTTAGAAGCGATACTCGGCCGTTCCGTACACGACCCGGTCAGTGAAGTCGAAGGCATTCAGAGTGGAATCACGACGGGATTGAAGGAGTCCGACGCGGCCCAGCCAATTTCGGTTGGGAATCCAGCGTGCACTCAGCCGCCAGAACTCGAGATCGTCATTGCGCGCCGGGGTCAGACCGGAGAATTCCCGCTTCCACCGTTCATAGCCGGCTTCAATCCGAATCGTTGGAACGATTTCCCACCACGGCGCAACACCGTAGACGGTGTTCAGGTACGCGGTACTCGAGACGGTCGGATCTTCGAATACGCCGTATTCCTTGCGGGTGTTGAGATTGAGGGCGGTCTTGGGGCTGAATGCCCAGTTGAAGTCGATGCGCCAATTTGGCTTCTGCTGGTTGTTACTTGGAACGTCGGGATATTCGCGCTTGGTCCGCACATAGCGACCGATAAAGTTGGTGGCGTCGCTGATCTGGTAGAGGGCTTCGACGCCGATGTCGCGCTGCTCGAACTGGTCGTCCAACGTTGGCGTTTGCACACGCTTTGGATACCGGCCGTCGGCCATCGCGTAGAAGGCTCTGATGTAGTTCAATCCGGTCGCGTTGTACTTGACGCCATACTCGGTCATCCTCTGCCGCAGGTCACCGGGCGCGAAGCCGGGGTCGCCGTTTTTCGCCTGGTAGCCACTCAATCCGCCGGTCAGTGCCCATCGGGGCGTTAGCGCGTACTCGGCGGATCCTAGCCAATTCTCGTACGTTCGTACGTTCTTGGAGATTGGTCGAACGTCGATGAAGTCGGCCAAGCCATTTTGATGCTCGTAGCGCAGCACGCCCTTCAAGCTATCGCCGATCTCCCAGAGCCAGCCGGCCCGATAATCGAGCGACTGGTAGTCGAGATAGCCATGGTCCTGAAACTTGTACGCACTACCTGTCAGCTGGCCGAGAAAGCGCTGGCGACTGACGGGCAGGTCAAGATTGCCCTGGGCGTAGTAGCGCGCGAGAAACGATGAATTCGTATTGGTTGGCGCACCGAGCGAAACGGGTGAAACGCCGCCTGGAACGCGATAAACGTTGTTGTCGTGGGCAAGATCGGCGCCGGCGGCGAGACGATAGCGACTCCCCCCTTCGAGTTGCGGCGTGAGAAGCGCGCCGAAGTCGGTGGGCAGCGGACCCGGAAGGGTCTGCGCCGTTGCCCAATGGGCGCCGGTCGCCGCGGCGACGAACAAAAACTTCCCAAGTGTCGATTTCATAGATCGCTCGTCGAGGAGAGGACTGTCCTCGCGGACTATATCAGAGCGACTGCGTCATCGCATCGATGACCGCGCTTTTCCGAAATCCGTCCACGGCCGATGCATGACGATGAATTTCGATCGGACGTATCACAAATGAAGACGCCCGGCCGGTCTCGCCACCGCCGGGCGTCTTCGGACCGGGTCGTCGTCCGCCTAGTCCTGGACGGTCACATGCATCTCCCCCAAATCGAAGACCCCGCGCACTTGCAGTTCGGTGAAGGTTGTAATCTTGTTTCCACCGATGAGCTTGCCGATCAAGTTCGAGCGGGCGGTGAAGAATGAAACGCCGGAAGCATTGAAGAACGATATCGGATTGATAGTTGTCGCCATCTTCGTTTCATAACCATGCCCGGACCGCCACCAGTTCGCAAAGAACGGGGTCTCGAACAGGATGCCACCCGTTGTTCCGTGCACGAACCAATGCGGCGTACGGTCCGTCGTAATCGCCGCGTAGAGCTCACCCTCCTGCGCATGCGGGGGAGTGAATTCATACGCCAGATTGCGATCGAATTCAGCCGGCACACCCGCGCGTTGCAGCTTCGCCACCAACTCCTCGTTATCGCTCGCATAAGCAATGGTGTAGTTGTTGATGACGTTCAAGGCGGGAGGCGGAGTCAGATCGGGGGATGCAATGTTGATCCCGAGATGCGCGACGGTGCCGCGCTTGCCAGGTCTGCCATCGACGCTGACGGACTTGCAGTTCGCCACGCGTACAACAATGGACGCCGTGTCACGACCGGGGGAAAGGCCTGCGACCGCGAAACGATTCGGAACCAGCGCGTCGGCCTTTTCGCGCTCGACCGGGGTAACGCCGACGAACTCAGTGCAGTCTTTGAAGGTGACATTGAAATTACGAGAATCCGTCGCATTTGCCTGGCCCGTGACACCGGCCGCGACGGCAATAGAACATGCAATCCGCAGAACGCTATTTCTCATTGGGAAGGGCTCCTTGACTTTTATACAGCGCGCCGATCTTGCCCTTCGACACATTGATGAAACAAGTAGCCGCTCGGAACTCCTTCACGCCACTGAATTGCTAAATTCAAAAGGAGGACATACGTCCCCCTTCTCCATTTTGTTAGTCAGAGCAGTTGCTGATCGAATGTCGTCTATGTTGATTTCCGATCGACAAGTTTCGCGTGCGAATTCGACC
>JANMUI010000688.1:0-10325 GCA_031391405.1 Betaproteobacteria bacterium | reverse complement strand
CTGATGATCTGGGATTCGTCGCGGCCCGCATGCGTTGCGAGCGAGGTTGCACCGAGCAGGCCCGTTACCGCAGTGATAATCAGTCGTTTCATCGTGCCTCCGAAGATATGGGATGGCGCCGCATAAGGGCGCGGCGAAAGCGGTTCACGCTTGGCGCTTGATCGAAGATGCGAATCCCGCGCGTTGCGACATGAAGGCTACCCGGCGTCGTTCACGGCAGTGTCGCGGGCTGTTCTCGTTTTCATCACTCGAGCGCGAACGTTGCGAAACGCCGTGCAGCAAGGCGCCGTGTGGGTCTGGCAAAGCATCAGTGCATAGGACATCTATCTCATCGCGGGCGAATCGCGCGCGCACGTGTCGGCGTAAAGCCCCGCGCGTCTGCGCCAGCCCGCCACCCGGGGCCGAGCCGATATGCTACGACCTCACCATCGGCGCACGTCTTCACCCGACCGAGATCCCGCGACTGGAGCGACGAACACGCGACGCGCTGAGACGAACCGAGAGCCGGCCGGAGCTCGCGCGCCAACCCTTCGGCGTGGCGTCGAGCGCGAGCGAGTGCGGTGTGTGCGTCCGCCTACGTCCCCGCCTCGTCGTGGCGGATACCGAGTTGCTTGACCAGGCGCGACAGGTACGGCTGCGTGACGCCCAGTCGCTCGGCCGCTCGCGTCTGGTGGCCACCCGCCTGCTCGAGCGCGCGCAACACGATCAGGCGCCGCGCCGCGGTGACGGCCTCGCTGTAGCGCAGCTCGAATAGATCTTCGGCGTCGGTCACCTCGGCGGCCTGGCCTGCCGGTCCGGTGCCGGTCAGTTCTTCGGGCAGATCATGCAGGCCGATGACGTTGCCGGCCAGGAGCGCGCAACGCTCCATCACGTTGGACAGCTCGCGCACGTTGCCCGGCCAGGCATAGCGCAGCAGGGCCTGCTCGACCTCGGGCGTCAGCCGCGGCGCGGGCCGGCCCGTGTCGGCCGCGTGTCGCTCGAGCAGCCAATGCGCCAGCGCCAGGATGTCGCGGCCGCGCTCGCGCAGCGACGGAATCTTGATCGTAATGACCTTGAGACGGTAGTACAGGTCCTCGCGGAAGTCGCCGGCGCGAATCGCCGCCGGCAGGTCGCGGTGCGTCGCCGCCACCACCCGCACGTCGGCCTGCTGCGTGCGATCGCTGCCGAGGCGCTCGTATTCGCGCTCCTGCAGCAGGCGCAGCAGCTTGGCCTGCAGTACGGGTGCCAGCTCGCCGATTTCGTCGAGGAAAAGCGTGCCGCCGCGCGCGGCCTCCACGCGCCCCGGCCGCGGCCGGTCGGCGCCGGTGAACGCGCCTTTTTCGTGGCCGAAGACCTCGCTTTCGAGCAGGTCGCCTTTGAGCACCGCGCAGTTGATGGCGACGAAAGGCTGGTCCTTGCGCGCGCTTTGCTGGTGGATCGCGCGCGCCACCACCTCCTTGCCGGTGCCGGTTTCGCCGAGCAGCAGCACGGTGGCATGGCTCGGCGCCACGCGTTCCACCGTCTCGGCGATGCGGGTCATGCCCGGGTCGCTGCCACGTACCCAAAGATGCTTGTGCCCGATCTCGCGGCGCAGGTTGCGCACCTGTGTCTTCAAGCCGCGTGTCTCGAGCGCGCGCCGCACCACGAGCTGGATGGTCGCGGCATCGAAGGGCTTGGCGATGAAATCGTAGGCCCCGGCACGCATCGCGCGAACGACCTTGCCCATGTCGCCGTGCGCCGTGATCACGATCACCAATGGCGCACCGGCCTCACCGCGCAGTCGCTCGAGTACGGCAAAGCCGTCCAAACGCGGCATCTCGAGATCGAGCAGCAGCACGTCGGCGCTGTCGGCGAGAAGCAGCGCTTGCGCGCCGTCGGCGACATGTTCGACCTCGTGGCCCAGCTCCGCGAGGCGGTCACGCAGGATCCGGCCGATGTTGGGGTCGTCGTCGGCGATAACGATTCGGCTCATGCTGCTGCACGCGCCGCGGGCAGGCAGAGCGTGAAGGTGCTGCCGCGCTCGGGCACGGACTGCAGCGTCACGTCGCCGCCGTGCAGCCGCGCCAGGTTGCGCGCAATCGCCAGGCCGAGGCCGCTGCCGGGCGTGCTGTCGGACGCATGACCGCGGAAGAAGCGCTCGAAGATGTGGGGCGCATCTTCCGGGGCGACGCCCGGGCCTTGGTCGGCGATGGAGAGCCGAAGTTCGCCCGGCCCCAGCTCGGAGCGCAGCTGCACGCCCGCGCCGACGGGACTGAACTTGACTGCATTGTCGAGCAGGTTGATGAGAATCTGCTTGAGCTTGTCGGCATCCCCTTCGATCGTGGAAGCGGCGCCCGCGGTGAATTCGAGCCTCACGCCCTTGGACTCGGCGGCCGGGCGCAAAAGCATGAAGACTTCGTCGACGAGGGGCTGCAAGGCCAGCGACGCGCGCTGCACCCGGCTGTGCCCGGACTGCAGCCGGCTCCACTCGAGCAGATCGTTGACGACGCGGATCAGGCGGCCGCTGTCGCTCTCGATCATCTCGACATATTCGTGCTGCGCCTGCGTGAGCCCGCCGGCGATACCGTCGCGCAGGTTCTTCGCCGAGCCCAGGATGCCGGTGAGCGGCGTGCGCAGCTCGTGCGACACGTTGGACAGCATCGCCGAGCGCAACTTGTCGAGCTCGATCAGTTCCAGGTTGGCCGCCGCGAGCCGCATGTTCGCTTCGCGCAACTCGGCAGTGCGCGCATGAACCTCGGCGGCGAGACTGGCATTCTGCTGCTCGATCACAAGCTGCTTGCCGCGCAGCTCCTGCGTCAGCGCCATGAGCCGATACTGGCCGTGGATCAGCTCGTCGGTGCGCTTGTGGTTGACGAGCCCCTGCCACACCACGACCCCCAGCAGTGCAGCGCCGACCAGCGTCTGCGGCCAGCCCGGCGGCACGAGCAGCATCGTCAGCGTCAGCACCACCAAACCAAAACTGTAGCCGTTGGACTGCCAGGCGTGGCACTGCTTAAGCTGCAGCGAGCAGACGCTACAGCGGCCGTAGGGCTGCGTCTCAACGTTGCGCCGAAGCACGCAGTTCTGATTGATCCGCGTCGCCCGCGCGGCCGATGGCGATGTCGTTGCAGTCATCGAATCCACTCCTCAACCAGCCGTGCCGGACGAGCCAGTCCCGCCCCAGCACGTAGAACCAGCAGCCGGCACAAAAGCCCAGCGTCGGCGCCATCAGGAACGAGGCCGTCGGCACTGTCAGGATCATGAACCCCGCCAGTGCGTGGCCGGCCCACACCAGGCCGATGCCGGCGGCCTGCACGAACACCGAGATCGCGCAGGCCCCCCGCGAACCGCGCAGGTCGAAATAGAGGTCGCCGATGCGGTGCTTGCCGCTAAAGCGCATGAATCGTGCCACGACCAGTGCCACCGGCACCCAACGCGGCGACATCGCCTCCAGCGCGGTCAAGACGAAGGTGCCGTAGGCAAAGCGCACGTCCTGCGTCAACAGGGCGGCGAGCAGGAACGCCGCCCCGACGACGCGCTGCAGGCGCATGCCCGGGCCGAACTGCAGTTCACGGTCGAGCGCGTACGCCTGCGGCCCGGCGTCGGCGGAGCGAGTCAGCAAGGACTTCATCGTGGCGGCCTCATCGTGGAGTCTTGAACACCGAGGGTATCTCGTGTGGCGCATTCGTGTTTGCGAGCGGGCGCGGTGTTCCGGTGTTCGGAGGCAAGGTCGGCAGTGATATCCGAGTAGATATGGCGCATGTCTTTTCCCGCATCGGCGAAGCAGCTTCGTCGAGCGCGGAAAGGCGCCTCTTCATAGAAGAACCGAGGAGCTCGACGCGTTGGCACGTTCATTGCAATGCAGGCGTGCATTGCCCCGAAGCGCGTCCAAACGCGCGCTTCTGGATTCGCAATGTCCCCCGACGCTTACAACCCACCTCACGGAGAAACCCGATGTCCAAATCCTTCCTGATTCACTGCACGCACGGCGTGGAAGATGCTGAACGCGCCACCTTGCCCTTCATCGTTGCCAACGTCGCCGCTACGGCGGACCAGGGCAGCACCGTCTTCCTGACTGCCGAGGCCGTTCGCATCGCCACCGCCGGCTACGCCGACACGGTTCGTGCACAGGGCATGAAACCGCTCGCCGAAGTGATGCAATCCTACCTGCAGAATGGCGGCGCGATCTGGGCCTGTGGCGCTTGCACCGGCCCGCGCGGCATCACCGCAGCCGACCTGATCCCTGGCGCGCAGATCGTTACCGCCGTCAACTTGGTGGAGCGTCTGGTCGACGGCGCCATTCCACTGAACCTGACCTGAACCGGAGACCCACCATGGCACAGGAAGCTGCCCACGAACTCCTCGATGCCGTCGGTGAGGCCTGCGGAACCGTCACGCCGCTCATTCAGCAGACCCTATCGGCGCTGCAACCGGGACAGGTCCTGGAGGTGCTGACGCACGACCCAGCCACACGCGCCGGCGTGCCGGCGTGGTGCCGCTTGACCGGCCACGCGCTCGTCCTGACGCGTGTCGAAGAAGGTCCATGCACGCGCTTCTGGATTCGCAAAGTCCCGCGACGCTCGCAACCCACCTGACGGAGAAACCCGATGTCCAAGTCCATTCTGAAGCTCAAGGAGAAAACCATGAACCAAACCACTCTGCGCAGCACGCTCTTCATCGCGGCCTTTGTCGGCCTGCTCGCTGGTTGCACCAGCACGCCACCCACGCGCGACGAGTTGTTCGTCACGCGCTCGTCGGCGAAGTCACCGGCTGATCTGCAGCAAGCGATTCGTGACTACGTGCAGCAGAAGAACTGGCAGTACATCGGCGACAACAAGATCAAGGGCGGCCAGATCACGCAGGTGCGCATCTGCGACCCGAAGGCGGCGGCGGATATCTGGAGCGCGGGACTGCAGGTCTCGGCCATGTTGCCCTGCGGCCACATGAGCGTGTACCAGGAAGGCGGCGTCACGAAGGTGACCATGTTGAGCCCGCGATTCCTCGCACGACTCGATCCGCATCCAGCGGTGAAGAAGCTCGCCGAAGACGTCTTCGACCCGTTCACCGCCATGCTGGACAACGTCACGAAGTGATGGCGCGGCGTGATCGACCCGCCGCCTGCGCGGATTCGGCGAATAGAGAGTTTCGCTGAATGCACGGGCGGCGGCGCGCTGATCGTCGCCGACGAAAGGCGCCAAGTGTTCTCTTATCGCCCACGGGGGCGAGTCAATTTGAATCGGAGTCGCTCATGAATGACCTCTACAAGGTCTCGAACCGGGCCATCCTCATCGTCGCCGCCATCACCTTCACCTCGGAGACAGCACGCGCACGCAACAACGACGTGTTCGTCGAGGCGGAGTGGAAGCGATGGGCCGATGTCGACGATCCAGTCACCGACCAAACAAATCGAGTGAGACCAATCGAATCCGCAATGCAGTAGCCCCACAGCGACCGTAGCGGTCCCCAGACGCTTCACTTACCAAAGCAGCACTACCTCAAGGAGAAACGCCATGATGCCCCGCACCCGTCGTCGCGACCAACCGCCTTCACACGCTTTCCCGACAGCTACACCCGTTAGCTTAGCAAGGACCAGGGAAGTGACCATAGTTGCGATTACAAGAGACAACCAAGGAGAGCGTCGATGACAGCAAACCTTTCGCGTGTGGCTCAGGCAGTGGATGTCGATACAGAGACCCTCCGCAAAGCCATCCAGGACGAATACAAGGAAGTGGCCGAGCATCCCGACAAGGGATTCCACTTCCACACTGGCCGCCGCCTGACGCGGATCGTCGGCTACAAGGACGAATGGCTTACGGATGTTTCGGAACTCGCTGTTGAATCGTTCGCAGGTACCGGCAATCCCTTCGCCATGGGCGAATTGGTGGCTGGCGAGAGGGTGGTCGATGTGGGATCAGGCGGGGGCATAGACTCGCTTGTGGCTGCGCGCATGGTCGGTTCATCGGGAAAAGTTGTTGGCATCGACATGACCCCGGCGATGCTTCACAGAGCTCGCGTGGCGGCTGCGAGGTCGGGCATTGCCAATGTTGAGTTCCGCGAAGCCTATATGGAAGAGATCCCGCTGCCCGACGGCTGGGCCGACGTGGTCATCTCGAACGGCGTGCTCAACCTTACTCCTGACAAGCAGAAGACCTTGGGCGAGATGTTCCGCGTATTGCGCCCAGGCGGAAGGCTTCAGATCGCTGACATCCTGGTCAGTCGGCAGGTTCCCGAAGGGGCGAAAAGAAAGATTGACCTTTGGACCGGCTGAATTGCCGGCGCTCTGCTGGAAGCAGAGCTTCAGGCGACGGTCGTCGCTGCAGGATTCACCGATTTTGAAATCACCTGGAAGGCCAAAGTCTTCGACGGCGCCCCGCAGGCGTCAAGCGCCAATGCATTCGGCACCGTCGGAATCAATTTCCGGGCGCTCAAACCCTGAGGTAGAGGAGGCACACTGGTGTTGCCCCGCCCAATCGAGGGGCAGCTAACCCGGCCATTGCAGCGGCGACGCCAGAAGCGGGCGCGCCGCCGAAATGGCAGCAACAAGTTAGTCGTCGATGCCTCTCCACGAACGCGAACCACACTTGCAAGCCCTCCTCGCCGCAATCCCGGAAGCCGCCGCCGGGCGAGGCCGCACCCTGCTCGTGACCGGCGAGGCCGGCATCGGCAAGACCGTACTCGTCGAGAAGTTCAAAAGGTCGATCGAGCGCTGTTGCCACAGTTCCGGAATCGCGCCCTGCGGCCTATTGTTGTCAGCAGTGATCCAGAACACCGTACTTCCAACATGAGGAGGAAGACCATGCTGGCCACCATCGCGCGCTGCCTTGCCTTCGCCGGTGCTCGGACAACCGATCATCGTCGAGAATCGTCGCGGCGCGGTGATCATCTTTGGCGACGACCAGCACGAGAACTTCGTCGAGGGTTTCGTTCCACCGTTTTGTGCTTTCCTCACCGACGAGCTGGAATCGTATCCGTTCCGCACCATGCCCGCCGGGCTTCCCCAGACCGAGAACATCAACCGTGGACAGACCACGGGTTTCGAATCGTCGAGCTTCGCCCCACTTCATCAACGCTTGCGATTCTGCATCCCGAGTCCCGCAGAAAGGGATTTCGAATCGTCAGCGCATCCTCGATAACCTGTCCATCTTGCAAATCTTCGGTGGCAAAGGTATCGCAACCAGCCGAGCCTCGGCGGCGTCGAACTCGTGTTCTCGCCCTGGCGAATAGATCTCGACCGGCAGGGTAATGGCGGTGCGCAAAAGCAATCCTTCGGGCGTCGTCACGGCGATCAGTTGATCGTCGGCCTTCACCCCCAATGCTTGACGCAATTTGGCGGGCAATGTGATAACGCCGCGGCTCGTGACAATAACGGTCATTTTCATGCATTGCATGATGGCAGAACTACTGCATTATGGATCGACATCCGCCGGGTACCGCGGGTGTGGTGATGCTGGTCTTGTCATGCAGTCGCCGCCCAGGACTGGTGGGCCGAAGTGACCCCTCAATCCGAGGATCCGCTGCTCCAAGTTGGACTTCGATCCTCTGTGATAAGTTTCCATCCGCGGCCCGAAACCAGGAGGAGACCTCGAATGAAGCGAGTGGCTGGAATGTTTGGAACACGCGGGATCTTGGGCGCACTCGTCATTGGTGGGCTTGCCTCGGGCACGGCGGGGGCAGCGGAATATCGTTGGCTCAACAGCTGGGACAAAACGATCCCGCATATATCGCTATTGATCGAGCCGTATCAGAAGGCGGTGGAAGCAGCCTCCAAGGGCAGCATTAAATTTATTGTGAGTGGTCCGGAGACCGTGCCCGCGTTTGAGCAATTGCAACCAGTCGCGGCGGGCGCGTTCCAATTCCTGAATACCCATGGCGCGTATCACTTCGGCACCTCACCCCTGCTCGCCGTGATCGAGGCGATCGGCGGTACACCCGAGCAGCGCCGTTCCTCGGGCATCTTCGATCAAGTCGACACCTACTATCAGAAGATCGGCTTGAAGATTATCGCCATGCCCATGGGGCCCGATGGCGGCTATCAGATCATCTTGCGGCAACCGCTCACCGCAAACGGCGATCTCGCCGGCCGCAAGATTCGCGGCAACCCGACCTACGCGAATGTCATCAAGATGCTCGGGGCCTCGACCGTGACCATGCCACCTGCCGAAATCTATACAGGGCTCGACAAAGGTGTGATCGATGGCTTTGCATTCACGACCAATGGCATCGTCGGCACGCGCTTCTACGAGGTGTCGAAGTACATCCTGCGTCCGGCGTTCGGCTTCGGCACACTCCCCATCCTCATGAATCTCGCGGCATGGAACAAGCTGCCGGAGGCCGACAAGAAAATTCTCGTCGATGAGGGCAGGAAGGCCTCGGACAAATGGATGCAGGATCTGACGAAGCTCATTGCCGACGAAGAGAAGGAACTGCTCGCGAAGGGCTTGACGATCATTCAGATGAACGACGCTTCGAAAGCGAAACTCAAGCAGGCCTGGTCGGAGGGTCTGTGGGAGATCGCAGGGCAGAAGGTCAAGAAGGAAGTGGACGAGTTACGAGCATTGGCAAAATCGAAGGGGCTCGATTGATGGCGCGCCAGCTATCGGCTTGAGATTCCCCGCGCTCGTGGCGCGGGACTCTTGATCGACCAAAAGGCGCTCAATTGGCGGCGAGCGCCGCGGTGCCGACGCGCCTGGCCACCGCAGGCATCACTTCATCTGCGAACAACCCCATCGAGCGCTCCACCAGCTCGGTCTGCAACGCACCGAAGTTCTGTAGCGTCGCGAGATGGCGCACACCCATGCCGTACAACTGGCAGACCTTGTCGATCACGGTCTCGACCGAACCGAACAGGCAGATGCCGTTGGCCATGATGTCTTCGTATACATGCTTGGCCGCATACAGGCGCGTGGCGACATACAAGTCGTAGGCGGCCTTGCAGTGCGCCTTCGCCTCCTCGTCGGTACGCGCGACATAGGTGTGCAAGGTGACGATATGGTCGTCATCGTCGGGCGCGAGCCCAGCATCGGCGCGACCATTTCGATATTCGATGACCAAGTTGCCGATGTCAGCGAAATTCTTGCAGCAGGCATACGGCACGGTGAATATGCGGTTGCCCTGCTTGCCGACGTGGTACACCCCATCGCGCATGAGCGCCGCGACATAAATGGGGGGTACGCGTCCCTGGTGTGGCCGCACGTTGAGCGTCACCTTCTCGCTCTTGGAAAACTGCCCCTTGTAGGAGAGCGTCTCACCCGCCATCAAACGTTTCACCAGATCGAGATTCTCATTGAAGCGGTCGCGCTTTTCTTTCGGATCGCGATCGTAGCCGATGAATTCGTGGCTGAGGTAGCCCGAGCCGACGCCGAACACCAGCCGACCGCCGCTCATCATGTCGAGCATCGAGTAGGTCTCGGCGATGCGACGTGGATCATGAAACGTCAGGATGGAAATCGCGGTGCCAAGGCGGATGCGGCTGGTGCGCTGGGTCAGCGCCGAGAGCAGCACTGCCGGATCGGGCACCACCCCGTACTCGTGGAAGTGGTGTTCGGCGCAGAAGAAGGTGTCGTAGCCCAGCCGTTCCGCGAGCTCGCAACTGCGCATCACCTGCTCGTAGAGCTCTGGAACGGTACGCGGCAGCGCTGGATGATGGTCATTGACCGAGAACAGCGAATAGCGCAGCGGTGCAGCGGCAGTCATCAGCATGTTCCTGTGGCAGACGGATTGAAATTGCAGTGCCCGAAATAAATCATACAGGACCGTATCAGGCGTCAGTATCGAATGGCGCTTACTTAATTCTACTGTGTTAATAATTATGGCACTATAGCGACTTCTTCAAGTGCTGCAAGAGGTTTGCGATGGAAAAAGGTTTGGAGTCGCGATTCGATCGGTACTGTGCGGTGATGGCGGAGGCGCTGGCACACGCCGATCGCGAAGGGCCGGCACGCTGGTATCTGCAGGGCTTGATGTTGCCCGGTGGCAGAAAGAGCGTGGAGCCGATGGCCGCGCGCGTGCATCCGCAGAATGTCGGCTCGGCACATCAGTCGATGCACCACTTGGTGGCCGATGCCGAGTGGAGCGATGAAGCGTTGCTCACGGCAGTGGCCGGGCGCGTGCTGCCGGTGCTGAGCGGGCGCGATAAGCAGCCCTGCGTATGGATCATCGATGACACCGGTGTTGCCAAGAAGGGGAGGCACTCGGTGGGGGTGGCACGCCAATACTGCGGGCGCTTGGGCAGGACCGAGAACTGCCAAGTGGCGGTGAGCTTGTCCCTGGCCACCGCGCAAGGCAGCCTGCCGCTGGCCTATCGGCTGTATCTGCCGCAGGAATGGACCGATGATCGGACCCGTTGCCAGCGCGCCGGGGTGCCCGAT
>JANMUI010000651.1:0-8204 GCA_031391405.1 Betaproteobacteria bacterium | reverse complement strand
ATGTATTTGTTGTCGCCGCGCGCGGCGCTGCGGGCTTATCGCTCTACCTGGTCAAGCGTGGCGCGAGCGGGGTGAGCGTTCGCAACGAACCGCTTGCCGATGGAACAGCGCAGGGCTGGATCACGTTCGATGCCGTTTCGGTCAATGACGCCGATCAGTTGGCGAGCGCCCAGTCGGCACGCGGTGCGCTTCAAAGCGCGCTCGATGCCGCGCTTGTCGTGACCTGTGCGGAGCTGGTGGGTCTGATGGAGCGCGTCATCGAGATGACATTGGAATACCTGCGCACGCGCAAACAATTCGGCAAGGCGATCGGCAGCTTTCAAGTGCTGCAGCACCGCGCCGTCGATCTCTGGATTCAAAAGGAGCTTTCGCGCGCCGCAGTAACGTCCGCCATTCATCTGTTCAGGGATGCGTCGGCAACATCATCGCGACGGAGCGCGGCCGCCAGCAGTGCCAAGGCCCGGGCCTCGCATGCGGCGATGCTCGTGTGCAATCAGGCGATCCAAATGCATGGCGCAATCGGCTTCACCGATGAGTACGATCTCGGGTTATATGTCAATCGTGCGCTGGTGCTATCCGCATGGCTTGGCAATGCCGCCGATCATCGCAGGCGTTACGCGCAACTTGAAGTGGGATCGTTCGCATGAGCTATGGCGTGCAGCAGGAGCGCGATTGGAACGGTCTTCGCGATGAAGAATTTCGCCGCATCGTGCGCGCGGAATTCGAAGCACATCACCCGGCAGCGCTGCGCTTTCCGCCGCGGCGACTGCGCTGGTCGGAAAACGGCGTCTGGTATTTGCGCATGGCCAGGAAAGGATGGATCGCCCCGAACTGGCCGGCCGAATTCGGGGGCATGGGCCTCGCGCCCACCAAGCTTCTGATCTTCCTCGAGGAGCAGGAGCGCTGGGGCATCATGCGGTTTCAGGATCACGGGATCCTGATGGTGGGCCCTGTCCTGATGAAATTCGGCACCGAGGCGCAGCGGCGCACCTACCTGCCAAAGATATTGAGCTGCGAGCACATCTGGTGTCAGGGCTACTCCGAACCCGATGCAGGCTCCGATCTGGCGAGTCTGCGTACGCGGGCAGTGCGCGATGGCAGCGAGTTCGTCATCACCGGCCAGAAAATCTGGACGACTCTCGCGCAGGATGCCACCCACATGTTCGTTCTGGCGCGCACCGATCCCGATGCGAAAAAACAGGAAGGAATCAGCTTCCTCCTGATCGACATGGCCTCACCCGGCGTGACGGTGCGCGCGATTCGGGATATCGCCGGGCATGAGGAATTCTGCGAAGTGTTTCTCGATGGCGTGAGGACGCCGGTTGCGAATCTCGTCGGTGAATTGAATCGCGGTTGGACCGTCGCCAAATCGTTGCTTGGGTTCGAGCGCATTCACGTCGGCAGTCCAAAGCTCCCCGAATATGGGTTGCAAGTGCTGGCAGCGTTGGCGAAAGCACGCGGCATTGACCGGGATCCGGTGTTCATCGATCGGTACATCGCGCTCAAGCTCGACATCGAGCATCTGGCCGCGAGCTATCGCAGTTTCGCGGATATCGTCGTGCGGGGCGAGCCACTCGGTCCGGAAGTCTCGCTCCTGAAGATCGTCGCGACGGAAACCTTCCAGCGCATCAGCGAGCTTATCGTCGAGACGGCAGGGCCGTTCGGCGGCCACCTCGACACGGTGACGATCGGCGACGGATCGATCGACGTGCTGGCGCCGTTCTACAAGGCGCGTCCCACCACGATCTATGGCGGCAGCAACGAGATCCAGCGCAACATTCTCGCGCGGCAGGTGCTGCGGTTGCCCGCGGCGTAACGCGGGTCCGACCGTTCGCCGCAGCCGTCAGTACCCCGGCGGCGGAACAAAGGGTCCGGTGATCAACGCCAGTTTCTTCGCGAGGGCGAGGAGCGCCATCTCACCCCAACGCCGCCCAACGATTTGCACGCCGATCGGCAGGCCTTCTTTCGAGCGTGCGATCGGTAGCACGACCACCGGACTCCCGGTGAGATTGAAGATGCAGGTGTACGCGGTACCGGCGAGAAAGTAGGGCACGTTCACGCCATCGACATTGATCGGCGTGCCGAACGGTACATGGGCAATGGCCGGACCAACCGTGACCGGGCAAAGAAACGCATCCACATCGTCGTAGAGCCGTTCCCAGGCGCCGATCAACCAGTCGCGCCGGGTAAGGCTCGCCATGTAATCGGCCAAGGTCGCACGCGCGCCTTTGGCAGAGCCGCGTCCGACGGGAACATCGCTGCCAAGCGTTTCATTCAACGCGGCCACGCGCTCGGCCACACGCTCCGGCGCGGTCGCCGCACGTTCGGCGATGACGAGCTCGCCCCAGGTTTCCCAGGCGAGGTCGATGTCGAATCCAAGCGGCATCGTATTCTCGACCTTGCAGCCCAGGCGGGTGAGATCGCTCGCGAGCTTGGCAACAGCGGCGTGGGTTTCCGCAGTGACCGGCAGCGAACCGAACGATGTGCTCCAGGCAAACCGCATGGTTCGCAGTGGACGATCAGGGGCACCGTTGAGTGGAACGGGCGGGACATCCCATTCCAATTCGTCCGGACCAGCGATCACTTTCAGGATCAACTCGAGGTCATCAACCGAGCGTGCGAGTGGACCAAGCGTATTGAGATGCCGAACGGCCCGCGGCAATCCGGGTGGCTCGGGGATGTGGCCGGTGTTCGGGACACGCCGTTCCGTGGGTTTCAATCCGAAGAGACCACAGTAGTGCGCCGGGATGCGAACCGATCCGGCGAGATCGCTGCCGAGATCGAATGCCGAGAGGCCGGCTGCCACCGCCGCGCCACCACCGCCGGTTGAGCCACCCGGTGTGTGCGCGAGATTCCATGGATTGTTGGTACGGCCGAAGATGGGATTGTCCGCCCGAAAATCCGAAGATAGCGGCGGGACATTGGTCTTTCCAAGCAGGACCGCGCCCGCTGATCGCAGCCGTGCTACGGCCGAAGCGTCTCTGGCGGGGACATGGTCGGCGAGCGGCGGATGCCCGCCGGTCGTACGCAGCCCTGCTGTTTCGAGCGCGTCTTTGATGCTCATCGGTACGCCGTGTAACGGGCCCCACAATTCACCCCGTGCCAACGCGGCATCCGCATCGCGGGCGCGATGCATTGCACCGGTTGCATCGAGGGTGCAGATTGCATTGATACCGGGATTGAACCGCGCGATGCGAGCGAGGGATTCGTCGACGACGGCGGTCGAAGTCGTCTGCCGTGAGCGAATCGCCAGCGCAATCTCGGTAGCGCTTGAAAATGCGGTGAGAGACATTGCCTGGGTCCTTGGCGGTGGGATGGCCGCGAGGCTACTACAACAAATCGCCGCTACTTCGGCCGGTCCGCGTCGATCAGAACACGGCCGCTCGTGCCGTCGGTCCCGACCGCTCGGAAGCCGAATTGGATCAACTCCCCGAGATCGACGCGAAGGGGCAGCTCAGCGGTCAGTGCGCGGGCGCGCGTAACGAGCTTCTCGGTCGTGAGATGCTGATTGCGCGGGCACGCGATCACGATCTTGTTGAGCGCTCCGCGCACGTCGACGATCGCCACCTCGTCGAAGACCGCGCGGTATGTACGGATCATCGAATCATAGAGCGGGTTGGCGCGGCTGCCCCATACATTGCCGATCACCACGCCACGAGGTGTCAGCGCACGCTTGACGCTCACCAGGAATTCGCGGGTCGCGAGCGAGTAGGGGATGTTCTCCGTTCCGAAGGCATCGAGGAAAATGATGTCGTAGAGACCGTCGCGCTGCTCGATGAAGTGCCGCCCATCATCGACATAGGCCCGCATTTTCGCGTCCTCGCGGAATTCGAAATGACTCTTCGCCACCGCGACGACCTCCGGATCGATATCCACCGCATCGATCGTAAGCCCCGGCATGCGCTTGCGAAGGAACGTTGGAATCGTGCCGCCACCCAGTCCGACGATGAGCACACGGTCAGGTTTGTCGACGACCGCCATCGCAACGGGGATTACCCGCGTGTACGGCAGCTCGAGGTGGTCCGGGTCGCCGGGCTTCATGACGCTCTGTCGATCGCCGCCTCGCTCGAATCGGAGAATTCTGAGGCCCGTTTCATTTTCCGTGACATAGATCTTGTTGTAGGGCGATCGCGTTTCATGGAGAGGCTTCTCGCCGGCCTCGATGCGCGGTGACACGCACATGGCCGCCACCGCGAGTGATCCGAGCGTAAGTCGTAGCAGCAGCATATGGCCCTCTCCCGATCAGGCAGCCTATATCCTCGTTGGATTCGCGACGAGGACGATCCGACCCCTTTGCTCCAGAAGGCCGATGAATCGAGTATGAGGGGTTTTGGGGGGATCGACAACGGGTCCGCCGACACGGGTCCGCCGACACCCGTCCGACGTGGGGGCCTACGCAGCCATCCGTTGCTCGCGACCTGCGTAGATGTCCATGATGTTGCCGAGCAGATCCAAGGCGTCGGCCCTTTTCCGTTGGAAGGAATTGCGTCCGATGATCGAGCCGAATCCGCCGCCTGCTTGAATGGCGCGAATCTCATCCAGCACCGTCTCGTCCGATTCGGTCGGGCCGCTGGAGAAGATCACGACGCGCCTGCCGTTGAAGCAGCACTGCACGATGTGACGCACGCGTTCGGTGAGCGTGCCGACCGGAATGCGTTCTTTCTCGTAGACCTTGCGGGCGGCGTCCTGCTCGATGTGCGCCGAGGGCAATTTCACCTTGATGATGTGAGCCCCGAGCTGCGCCGCGATATGTGCCGCGTATCCGCAGACATCGACACCAGACTCGCCGGCTTTGGAGATCGACGATCCGCGCGGATACGACCAGATGATGACGGCCAGCCCGTTGCGCTTTGCTTCCTCCGCGTAGGCCCGGATCTGTTGATACATATCGAGCCGCTGCATCGAACCCGGATAGATCGTGAAGCCGATCCCGACGCAGCCGAGGCGAAGCGCGTCCTGGACGCTCGAAGTCAATGCCTGATGCGGATCCTTTTCGTCCTGGAGCGCATCGTGATCATTGACCTTGAGATGAGCGGCAGATCACCCGCGTAATCGCGTGCGCCGGCTTCAAGGAATCCGAGCGGCGCCGCATAGCCGCTGCACCCGGATTCAATGGCGAGATCGAAGTGGTAGCGCGGGTCGTAGGCGGGCGGGTTCGGCGCGAAGCTGCGCGCCGGGCCATGTTCGAAGCCCTGGTCCACCGGCAGAATGACCATGCTGCCTGAACCGGCAAGACGGCCGTGATTCATGAGGCGTGCGAGGTTGGTGAGCACGCCGGGGTTGTCGGATCCGTACCAGCTCAGAATCGTTCGTACTGTTGGACGTCATACGCCGAGCCGATCGCGAGCGGTGTGCGTTGATGGATCGAGCTCGCCTTGAGATCGAGGATCCGATCGCGCCCGGTGCTGGCGCGCCCGCCCGCTTGCTCGACAATGAACGCAAGCGGTGCGCATTCGTAAAGATATCGAAGCTTGCCGGTCCGGTAGTCGGAATCGGCCGGATAGAAATAGATGCCGCCTTCGATCAGGCTGCGGTGCAGATCGGCGACCAACGCCCCCGCATAACGCAGCGATCCGGGACGGCGCGCCGGCGTTTCGGGATGCGTGACATGGTCGATGTAGCGAAGGATCCCCTCGGGCCAATCGCCAAGCTTGCCCAGGTTTGCGCTGAAGTACTTACCCTGCATGGGACATCGGATCGACGCATGCGTCAGCACGAATGCGTCGTCACGTCGATCGAGCGTGAAGCCATGCGCCCCGTTGCCCGCCGTGTAGACGAGCAGGGTGCTCGTGGCGTACATGACATAGCCCGCGGCGATCTGCTCGATGCCCGAGCGCAGCCAATCGTTGCTGCCGATCGTACTGCCCGTGCGGCGATAGATGCCGAAGATCGAACCGACCGCACCGTTGATGTCGGTGTTCGAAGATCCGTCGAGCGGATTCGTGCAAACGATGAAGCGCGATGCATCATCCAGAACGGCAACGTCGGCCAATTCCTCGGATACAACCGCCGCCACGAGTCCGGTGCGCCTGAGATGTTCGATCACGATTTCGTTGGCGCGCAGGTCGAGCTTCTTCTGATCGTCGCCGGTGGCGTTCGCGGCACCGGCGTATCCGGTCGCACCATCGAGTGCGGCGCGCCCGACTTCATCGGCCAGCCGTTTTCCGGCTTCACCGAACGCGTCGATGATTCGCGCGATATCGGGATCGGTTCGGGTCGCGACGAGGTGGTCATTCAATGTTGGTACTGCACTTACCATGAGAGGCTCCTCGTTATCGCGATTGAACGGCGTGTGCGATGGCGTACCGCGCCGCACCGAGCAACGCCGTCTTGGACGAATACACTTTCTCGACGAGCACTCTCGGCTTCGGACCATTCCGCTCGAAGATCGCAAGGCGTGTGGAGGTACCGCCGATGTCACCGGCAAGGACCCGTTCTCGATCGACTGCGGCTGCGGGCGATAGGCTCCGGACGATGGGCGCGTTCATTCGAACCTCCGCCATTCGCGGCCGTCACGCTGCAGGAGATCGTCGGCTTCCGGCGGCCCCCACGACCCGGCGGCATAGTTCGGAAAATGCCGCGGCGGCAGCGCCTTCCAGACATCGAGCAGCGGTTGAATCACACTCCAGCCGGCCTCGACCATGTCGGCACGCTGGAACAGGGTCGGGTCGCCGCACATGCAGTCGTAAAGCAGGCGTTCGTATCCGGTCGCGGGCGACGAGCCGAAATGATCGGCGTAGCTGAAGTTCATATCGACCCGGCCGACATTCATCACCGGACCAGGAATCTTGGCGCCGAAGTGCAGCTCGATGCCCTCGTCGCGAATTGCGTCGGCATCGAACGAAATCGGCGGTTCCATCGCGGTGAGCGACACCAATTGGAACAGGTGGTTGGGCACCATATCGCGCAGGGAGCCCGATGTTTCATAGTAGCCGCCGCGTCGCTCGACGCCGACCGTTTCGGCCGTGGTGGTCTGCACATGATCGATGTACTGCCGATTCCACACCGGCTCGAAAATCGCGTTGCCGAAGCGGAACACCATCAGGTTCTGGACCGTCTCCTTGCCAAGATAGTGATCGATCCGATAGATCTGCCGCTCGTCGAGCACGGTGCGAATCTCGGCGTTGAGCGCACGCGCCGTGTCGAGATCACGCCCGAACGGCTTCTCGATGATGACGCGCCGCCACTGCCCGTTGTCCTCGCGTGCGAGTCCGGCCGCGCCGAGTTGCTGCACGATCGGACCGAAAAACGTCGGTGAGACCGCGAGGTAGTAAAAATAGTTGCCCTTGGTGCCGTGCTCCCGATCGGCATGCGCGATCGTCATCCGCAAGCGCTCATAGGCGGCCGGGTCGTCAAAGCTCCCAGCGACGTAATAGATGCGCTGGAGAAACCAGTCCCACGCATCGCTATCGACGCTCGATGTGGTGGCAAAGCTGCGAATGTCTGCCGAGAGCTGCGCGCGGAAATCGTCGGTGGAAATCTCGTTTCGCGCGAAACCGACGATCGCGAAGTTGGGCGAGAGAAGATTGGCGCGCGCCAGGTTGTAGAGCGCCGGAACAAGCTTCCTCTTGGTGAGATCGCCGGTGGCGCCGCAGATCACCATGACGCAGGGATCGGCAGGCGCGCCGGCGGCGCCGAGAACGCGGGCAAGCACGCCTGGCAATTCCGTGAGCTGATTCATAACTGTCCTTTCGGCGAATTCCGGGATTTGAACCACAGGGGACGCAGAGGACGCGGAAAGAACGGGAAACGGGAAACGCGGAATGCGGAATCGGTTATGGGTGCGGGGTGACCGGATTGGCATTTCCCGTTTCTCGTTTCCCCGCCTATCCGTGTCCTCCGTGTCCTCCGTGGTGAATTTCTGAGTGGTTTTAGTGGGAGTAGCCTTACCCGCCCGACGCCTTCTCCACATGTCCACCAAACTCGTATCGCATCGCCGACAGCACCTTCGCCGCGAACTCGTCTTCGCCCCGCGAGCTGAACCGCTGATAGAGCGACGCGGTCAATACCGGTGCGGGCGTTCCTTCGTCCACCGCCGCGAGGACAGTCCAACGGCCTTCGCCCGAATCCGATACGCGACCGCCGAACTTCGAGAGCTCACCATCCGCCGCCGTGGCTTTTGCGGTGAGATCCAGGAGCCATGAAGCCACCACACTGCCGCGCCGCCACAACTCGGTGATATCGCCGATGTTGAAGTCGTATTG
>JANMUI010000647.1:0-2152 GCA_031391405.1 Betaproteobacteria bacterium | reverse complement strand
CAACCTACCGAGCGCTTGCATCCCTCTTCATCGCCTTGACGAAACTCAATGCCCGCAACGCCTGCCCGAATAGCCTGTCCGAAGCCTTGCCAGACAAGCGCATCTCGTCAATTGAGCGAGCTCGCGCTATCTTCACTTCCGGAGGCATCCATGCCCGATTTCGTCATGCTCGCCCGGCTCTCGACCGAAACCATTCAAGTGCGCGTGCATGTTCGCAATGACGGTCAGGGGTATGCTTCCAGCATGCCGCACAAGCCCGGATCATTCGGCCTGTCCGGCATGCAAGAGCGCGCGGCGCTGGCCGGCGGTACGGTGATCGTGCAAAGCGCGCCGCGGGAAGGTACGACGATCATGGCCCGTTTTCCCCTCGCACCGGACGCATGGATGGTATCTCCGCTGCATTGACAGGCCATGCGGCGAACACGAGCGCCACGATGCCGGCCGCGATCAGGCCAAGATCCTGCGGCACGGCGAGGAGCCACGCTGCGCTGCCGCCGATACCAGACCACAGAATCGGGATCACCCAGATCGCTCTTGGGAAAGGTACGACGACCATGCCCAGCATGCCGATCGTGAAGATCGTGGTTGGGCAGGGCAATCCAAATGTCGGGCCGCCCATCAGGCCATGCCCAAGCCACGCATTCAGTGCGGGATAAACGAGCAGCGCATACGCGATCAACACCGCCGCCATGGTTCCTCGCAGCGTTCCCGGCCAACCAAAGCGAAGCTGCCACGTGGCCAAACCGTACCATCCGAGGAGCCCTGCCTGCGCGAGAAAGAGCGTGCCGAACAGCCACGCCGCAGGGGTGATCCCTGCGAAGAAAAGCATGTGATAGGCGATGCCCATCCAGGCCCAGAGCACGACGAGAATCCCCACCACCACGCGATCGGCGGCCGGCGTGCGAGGGAAGAAAGCAAGCGCCACAGCGGCTAGCCCCAAACCATAGAGGACCCCTTGCATCGGCCAGACTGCGTCGTTGTACGCACGAAAGACGGCAAAGAATTGCTCGACGGTGAAGGGCAGCGCCACAGGATATGCCTCGACTGAGATCACTGCTTACGCGCCGCTTCGTACAGCGGCAGCGTCTTGTCCGCGTAAGCGGACACATCGCGCTGGCGACATTCGCCGGACGGATGTGTACTCAGGAACTCCGGACCGCCTTTTCCGCCAATCGCGATCATCTTCTGCCGGAGCGTCACCGCCGCACGAGGATCGTATCCCGCACGCGCTGCAAGCTCGACGCCGATTCGATCTGCCTCGTGTTCGCGCTCGACGCCGATGGCGCCCGGCTCGGTCGTGCGAACGGTCTGACACGCGATCAGCAGCGCGGCCAAACCAATGCCAAACGCCCGGATCGCGCACGCAAGGAATCCGGTGACTCTGTCGTGAGGCGCCATCGCGGACGGTTGAGGCTCAGGACTCGTAGCCGGTTACCGCGCTGACCAGCACATCGCATTCGCTACTATTTACGATTTGGCGCGCGACACTGCCGACCAGGACATCGAGCGCCCTGATCGGTCCGTGCCGGCCGAGGGCGACAAGATCGACATCGGCACCGCGCGATCGATGCAGAATCACCTCCGCGGGCTTGCCGCTTTGCACTTCGGGCGAGACAGAAACGGGATGATCCGGAAGATGCGCCACCAACGCCTCGATCTTGGCGAGCGCATCGACGCGCGCCTGTGTCCAGAATTCCGCCAGATCTTCGTCTCCCGTGCCGAACAGGCTGATCAGGCCATCAAAGTGCGTATTGATCGCGTGCAGCACCGCCAAACGCGCGCTTGGCACGATTCTTACCGCAAGCTGCATGGCGGCAACCGAGGCATCGGAAAAATCCATTGCAGCGAGGACACCGCGGTAGGGCTCAGACGATTTGTTCCGCACGACCAGAATGGATTTTCGAACCGCCCGCAGCATGCGCGCGCCGGTGGTGCCAAGCATCGTGTGCCGAAGCGCCTCGTTGCTATGTGCGCCCATCACGACGAGCGCGACGCTGCGGGCTTCCGCCATGTCGGCGACCACCGTGTGGGGGCGTCCGACGATGACTTCGGAATCCATGTCGAGCTGATGATAACGGCTTCGCAGCCGCTCCAGGCTTTCGGCAAGCCGCGATTCCGCCCGCTGGATCGCGGCGGAAGTCCGGTCACCACT
>JANMUI010000619.1:0-11702 GCA_031391405.1 Betaproteobacteria bacterium | reverse complement strand
CGACACCGGGCGCAACAAGGGAAATGTCGTCATCACATTGGGGCATTAAGCATTAAAGGGGCCAGGCTCGAAGGGCACTTACTTAGCGGGATTGACCGTTCTTAGCGGGATTGACCGTTCGCCCTGAGCCTGTCGAAGGGTGAATGCCGGAGAATCCGTGAGCGGGCCATCGCCCGCCTTCGACAAGCCTGCGTTACCCTTCGACAGGCTCAGGGCGAACGGAGGCATGAGCACAAACGGCTTAAGTAAGTGCCATTCGAGCCTGGCCCCTTTAATGCTTAATGCCCCAATGTGATGACGACATTTCCCTTCTTGCGCCCGGTGTCGACGTAGGTGTGTGCCTCGACGATGCGCTCGAACGGATAGCGCCGATCGACAACCGGTTTGAGCTCACCTGCCTCGGCCAGTTTCGCGAGGAGGCGCACGTCATCCGCGCGCTCGGCGGCCGGTTCAGCGATGACTTTCTTGTTGCTGGCCATAGACACCCACGGTATTTGAATGTCGGGCAGCCCGCCCAAGACCAGAAGCAGGCGACCGCCATTTTTCAGTGAGCGTTTGCTGCGAGAGTACGGAGCCGTGCCGACGGTATCGACGATGACGTCATAGGTTTTGCCGTTGCGCGTGCAGTCCTCTTTGGTTTAGTCGATGACATGCGTTGCACCCAGCGATTTCACCAACGCTACGTTCGCGGCACTGCACACCCCGGTCACATGGGCCCCGAAGTGCCCGGCGAGCTGCACTGCGGCAGTGCCTACGCCTCCGGAAGCACCGTTGACGAGTACGCTTTCCCCGCGCTCGAGTCTTCCTTTTCGGAAGAAATCGAGCGCCGTTGTTCCGCCGAAAGACATTGCAGCGGCCTCGTCGTAGGTCAGGTTAGGCGGCTTGATCGCCACCGCCCCGTCTTCCGGCATGCATCTGTATTTCGCGTGACAACCCATTCTGGCACCGCTCAAGGCAAAGACCTGGTCACCGACTTTGCGCTTCCTAACGTAGTGGTAGTGGCAGCTCTGCGCGAGCACTTGAACACATGGCAGCTAAGCCTCGTGTGGCGGTCCAGGTCACGGCGCAACAACTCAGGCTTGAAGGTACCATGCACGATTTTCTGGCTTTCAATCAGGGGAAAACCATGACCGACTCGCTGGGGCATCGCGCCAAGTTCGGCGTGCTCGCGCCGTCCACCAACACTTCCGTGCAGCCCGAGTTCGAGGCCATGAAGCCCTGGGGCGTCACCAACCACCATTCGCGACTGGTGATCCCCGATCGCAAGGTCACCGACGACAAGACTTTCATGGTGATGATGGAGGACATCCGCGGCGCGCTTTTTCCCGCGCTGGAGTCGGTGCTCTCTGCCGCTCCCGATTACGTGGTGCTCGGCATGTCGGCCGAAACCTTCTGGGACGGGCTCAAGGGCTCGAAGGACCTGCAGCGCAAGCTCGACAAGGTGGCCAAGCAGGGCGTCTGCATGGGCTCCGATGCCTGCCAGGCGGCGCTCCGCGCCTACGGCAAGGGCATCAAGCGCCTCGGCGTCATCACCCCGTACATGCCGATCGGTGACAAGCAGGTCTACCGCTTCTTCACCGAGTGCGGCTTCAAGGTGGTCAATCTGGTCGGCCTGAAGTGCAAGGGTCCGATGGTGATTGCCCACGAATCCAAGCAGCGCCTGCGCGACGCCATCAACGAGGTGAACCGCGGCAAGGTCGACGCCGTCGTCCAAGTCGGCACGAACCTCGCCATGGGCGAGGTGGCCGCGATCGCCGAGTTCTGGCTCGACAAACCGGTGATCGCCATCAATACCGCCACCTACTGGTACGCCCTGCGGCAGTACGGCATCAAAGACAAGGTGCGTGGCTGGGGCTCGCTGCTGGCCGACCATTGAGCGGCTCCGGATTGAACAAGGTCCTGATCGCCGCCGAGGCCTTCCTTATGAATGGCTCTGTGATCGACGCGGTGTGCGCGGTGGTAGCGTAGCCGGTGCAGACCCTCCAGCAACTGGTCAACGGACTGATGCTGGGGGGAATCCTGGCGTTCGTGGCGGTGGCGTTCACCTTGACCATCGGCATGCTGAATTTCCTGAACTTCACCATCCCGGCGCTGTTCATGCTGGCGGCGATGACGCTGTGGGCGCTCGCCACCCCCGGCGCGCATGTACTCGGCCTCGGCCTGCATTGGCTGCTAGCCGCCCTCATTGGCATTGCAGTGGCCGTCGCGGCGTCGCTGTTGGTCGAGCGATTCACCTACCGGTTCATGAAGGCGAAGTACGGCGATGCGACCGAGCATGCGCTGCCGCTGGTCAGCTCGCTCGGCTTTCTCCTGGTGTTCGAGCACCTGGTCATCACGCTGTGGGGTACCGAGCCGCAGCGCGTCACGCTGCCTTTCGCCGATACCGATGCGCGGGTTGCCGGGCTGGTGATCGGCGTGCCGCAACTCGCCAGCCTGGTGCTCGCGTTTATCCTGGTGGCGCTGCTGAGCGCCTTGCTCACCCGTGCGCGGATTGGCCGGGCGCTGCGTGCCATCGCCGAAAACCCAGACGCCGCGACGCTGATGGGCATCGAGGTGAATCGCATCGTGCCGGTGGTGTTCCTCATCACCGGCGCGCTCGCGGCGCTCGCCGGCATCCTCTACGCCGCCAGCTACCGGACCGTGTCGCCATTCCTCGGCGACGCGGTGGCGGCCGATGCGATCGCCGGCATGGTGCTGGGCGGCCTCGGCAACGTCTGGGGTGCGATCGTCGGCGGTCTGTTCGTCGGGATGGTCAAGGTCCTCGCGATCAGCTGGTTCGGCGCCGAGATCGAGAAAATCCCGGTTTGGGGGCTGCTTCTCGCGATCCTCGTCATCAAGCCGACCGGGCTCTTCGGGCACACCAAGATCGGCAAGGGGAAGTTCTGATGTCGGGCTACCTTTCGGGCATCCTGGCGCAGCTCGCGATCAACATCGTTATCGCCTACTCGGTATTCCTGCCCGCGGCGGCAGGCCTGCTCAACCTCGGCGCGGCGGGCTTCGTGCTAATCGGCGGTTACGTCGCCGGCGCGCTCACCTTGAAAGCGGGCATGCCGCTCTACCTTGCCATCCCGCTCGCCGGCCTGGCCGCCGGGCTCATCGCCTTCGTCGTCTCCTTCCCGATTCTGCGCACGCGGGGCGTCTACATGGTGCTCGCCACCTTCGCTTTCGCCGAGATCGTTGGCGGCGTCCTCATCAACATCCCGGCGCTCGGCGGCGCGGCGGGCCTTTCGGTAACTGCTTATGCCGGCTTGCCGGTGGTCGTCTCGGTGACCATGCTGGTCGTGGCTTTCGTCGCCTGGCTCCTCGCCACCCGCTTCGGCCTTGCGATGCGGGCGGTGCACGACGACGAGAACGTGGCCCTGCTTTTCGGCACCAATCTGCGCCTCACGCAGGTGTTCGCCTTCACCTTCGGCGGCGCGCTCGGCGGCATCGGCGGCGCGCTGCTGGTGCACCAGTTCAACTTCATCGACGTGCAGACCACCGGCGTCATGTTCAGCATCTTCGTGCTGCTCTATGTGCTGATGGGCGGCACGCAGACCGCCTGGGGGCCGATCGCCGGCGCGCTGTTCTTCACGCTCGTCCCGGAAGCGCTGCGCCGCGCCGCAGATCTCGCGCCGGCGCTCAGGTTCCTCGAGGGGAGCCGCTACATCGTGTTCGGTGGAGCGGTGGTGCTCGTCATGATGTGGCGGCCTGAAGGATTGGTGACGCGCACCATGATGGATCGTTTCTATGGTTTTTTCCAGAGAGTGAACCATGCTTGAGCTCGCCAATATATCGAAGAGCTTCGGCGGGCTGAAGGTCATCGACGAGGTCAACTTCACGGTGCGCCGCGGCAGCCGCACCGCGCTGATCGGGCCGAACGGCGCCGGCAAGACCACCGTTTTCAACCTGATCAGCGGAGCCTACGCCCTCGACCAGGGAACGATCCACATGGAAGGGCTGGACATCACCGCCATGCCCGCGCGCCTGCGCATTCGCCGCGGCATCGCCCGCTCATTCCAGAATGTCCGCCTGATGCCCCATCTCTCCACGGTCGAGAACGTCATGCTTGGCGAGCACTGGCGCAGCTCGCCGTTCGCCTTGACGCACAGCCGGCGGGCCGTGCACGCCGCAACAGCCGCGCTGGCGGAGGCGGGGCTCGGCACCTATCCCGGCCAAGTGGTGTCCACCCTGCCCTACGGCATCCAAAAGCGCATCGAGGTCGTGCGCGCCCTCGCCGCCGGGCCGCGCCTCTTGATGCTGGACGAGCCGGCGGCCGGCCTCAACACTGCGGAATCCACCGAGTTGCGCTCGCTTCTCGGACGCGCGTCGGCGCAGGGCGTCACGTTGCTGGTGGTCGAGCACGACATGAACTTCGTGCGCCAGCTCTGCGACCATGTGGTGGTGCTCAACTTCGGCCGCAAGATCTTCGAAGGCACGCCGGGCGCGGTGCACGCAGATCCCGGCGTGCGCGAGGCGTATCTCGGAACCAGCGTGGGAGCGCAGGCCGCATGAGCCTCCTCGCGGTGGAAAGCCTCGACGTGCGCTACGGCCGCACCCACGCCGTGCAGGGCCTTTCGCTCACACTCGACGAGGGCGAGGTCGTGACGGTGCTGGGTGCCAACGGCGCCGGCAAGAGCTCGTTGCTGCGCGCAATCCAAGGCGTCACCCCCGCTGCGGGCGGCCAAGTGCGCTACCGGGGCGAAGATGTCACGCGCTGGAGCGCGCCCCGCCGGGTGGCCGCTGGTCTGGTACTGGTGCCCGAGGGACGACAAATTTTTGTCAGCCTGACGGTGCATGAGAATCTGCTCCTTGGCGCGTACACGCGGCGCGACGACATCCGGCGCGAGATCGACGCGGTGTACGACCGGTTCCCCAATCTCGCAGAGCGGCGGGACCTGCCGGCCGTTGTGCTCTCCGGCGGCGAGCAGCAGATGCTCGCCATCGGCCGCGCCCTGCTTTCCCGGCCCTCGGTCATGATGCTCGACGAGCCCTCGCTCGGGCTGAGCCCGCTGCTGGTGCAGCGCCTGTTCCAGCTCATCGGCGAGCTCAACCGCGACGGGCTGGCCCTGCTTCTCGTCGAGCAGAACACCGCCATGGCGCTCGACAGCGCCCGGCGCGCCTACGTGCTGGAGCTCGGCCGCACCGTGCTCGCCGGCAGCACCTCCGACATCCGCAAGGATTCACGTCTGGCCGACGCGTACCTCGGCTCCCATTGAACCTTCCCTACGAGAGGAACCGCACCATGACCCGCAGACTGTTAGCACTGGCATTCGCCGCAAGCATCACCTTGCCCGCCTTCGCCCAGGACCTGATCATCGGCCTGTCGCATCCGAAGACCGGGCGCTACTCCGGTCTCGCCGCCACCGAAGTGGCGGCCGATATCGCGGTGGCCGAGATCAACGCCGCCGGCGGCGTGAACGGCCGCAAGATCCGCCTCGACAAGTTCGACACCGCGAGCGAGGCGAAGAACGCCCAGGTCGCAGTGCAGCACTTCGCCGAGGACGTGAAAGCGCTCGCCATTCTCGGCCCCTTCTCGAGCCAGGAAGCGCAAGTCGCCTTCGCCGCGAGCGAGCGGCTGGAGATCGTGCAGATCCCGAACTCGGCGACCGCCCCGGGCCTGACCAAGGACAAGAAATGGGCCTGGCGTGTCATCGAAGACGAGGGCAAGCAGTTCGCTCGGCTGCTGAAAACGCTCGAAACCAAGAAACTGGTCAAGGACAAGACCGCCGTGGTGATCTACCCGAGCGACGAGTTCGTCGGCAAGGCGCTTTCCTCCTGGATGCCCAAGCTGCTTGATGCGAACGGCTGGAAGCAGGCCATCCCGCCCGAGGGCTACCTGACGAACGCCGCCGATCTTTCCCCGCACATCACCAAGCTGCAAGGCCGCAGCCCAGCGGTGATCGCTTTCGCAGGACTGCCCGGCGGCGCGGCCAAGGTCATGCGCGAAGTGCGCCGGCAGGGGCACCAGAGCATCATCATCGGCTCGCAGGTCATGGCCGATCCGGACGTGGCCAACCTGCTCGGACCCGACGGCGAAGGCACCATGTATGTCTCCTGGTACTGGTGGGACGCGAACGAGCGCACGCGCAGCTTCGAGCGCAAGTTCATGGACGAAACCAAGAAGCGCGGCATCGTCAAGAGCGGCGCCCACCATGTCGACGCCTCAGCCTACGACATCGTCTACGTGCTCGCCGACGCGATGAAGCGCGCGGGCGTTACCGGCGACGCGGCGAAGCTGAAGACGGAGCGCAACGCAATCCGCGAGGCGCTGGCGAAGACCGTGCTGGCCGGGGTGAGCGGCGACATCTGCTTCGACAGCGATCGCGACGCCGAGCTCGGCGCCTACGTGATCGGCGTCAAGGGCGGCAAGCGCTACCTCGTCGACTCGCATCCCGCGGACAAGTGCAACTGAGGTGACACCACTACGTGCTGCGCACGCCGCGCCAAGTGACCTCGTGGACGGGCGCCGGCAATGACAAGGAGCGCCCGGCGCGGCTGATGTGGCAACGCCAGGAGGCGCCCTACCTCGCGCGGAGGGGAACTGCTTTTGCGTTGGGAAAGTAAAGTGGCTTACGCGTGGTTCCCGATGCCGTCAGCGTTAGCGGTGTGATCCCACTCATCTACGCCCACCTGCATCCCGCTCGATCGCGCGCCAATCGCGCGCCAATCGCGCGCTCGTCGATGCCGCACGCGCCGCGCCCAACATCACCGTGCGCGCCTTGTACGACATGTACCCGGACTTCGACATCGATGTCGCGGCCGAGCGCAGATTGCTGGTCGAGTCCGAATTGATCGTATAGCAGCATCCGCTCATGTGGTAATCGGCACCCGCCCTGGTGCCGTTTCTCGGTGTCGCCGGCAACGATGGCGGATCGGGTTGGCTGGGCGCCGGCAAGGCGCTTGCGGCGATCGCCGGGGTGGTGATCATCGGCCGGTTTCTCACCCGCCCGCTCATGCGCCTGATCGCCAAGGCGGATGTACGCGAGATCTTCACCGCGTTCGCCTTGCTGCTGGTGATCGGCATTGCACAGTTGATGGCGGCAGCAGGCTTGTCGATGGCGTTGGGAGCATTCCTCGCTGGCGTGTTGCTCGCCAGCTCCGAATATCTCGAACATGCGTTCAAGACGGTTGAGTACCGGATCAAAGTGACGATCAACAAGCACGGGCGCTGGAAGTATGATGAGGACATCGTGCTGAAGATCCGCGGGCGAACGAAGCTGTTTCATCACACCGACCGCAGCACGCTCACGAGAATCGGTGCGCCGATCCCGAATCCGATGGCGCGCCGGAGGAAATCGTGGGGCGCGGTCCGGCGACCTGGACGGCGCAGCCCGTGCTCGACGCCTATTCAAAGAAAGTCGTAGCGGTTGCCGAGTCGATTGCGCCAATGGAGATGACCCATGAGCGATACCAGAACCGAGCGTGATTCATTCGGGGTGATCGAGGTGCCGGCCGATCGCCTGTGGGGCGCGCAGACGCAACGCTCGCTCGCGTTCTTCGCGATCGGTACCGAACGCATGCCGCCCGAGTTGATGCGCGCCTTGGTGCAGGTCAAACGGGCCGCCGCAATCGTGAACGCCGACCTCGGCGAACTGGATCCTGAACTTGCGCGGTCGATCGTGGCCGCCGCGGACGAGGTTCTCGCCGGCGCGCATCCGGATGAATTCCCGCTGTCGGTGTGGCAGACCGGATCCGGCACCCAAACCAACATGAATGTGAATGAAGTGCTCGCCAATCGCGCCAGCGAATTGCTCGGGAGTGACGGTGGGAGCGCGCGCAAGGTCCATCCGAATGATCATGTGAATCGAGGGCAATCGTCGAACGACGTCTTTCCGACGGCGATGCACATTGCGGCCGCGGCGCTGGTCGAGCAGCGTGTCCTGCCGTCATTGGCAGCACTGCGTCGAGCATTCGAAGCGAAAGCACGTGAATTCGCAGACGTGCTCAAGATCGGCCGCACGCACCTGCAAGACGCCGTACCCATGACGCTCGGACAGGAGCTCTCCGGATACGCCGCGCAGATCGAGTTTGCCTTTGACGCACTCAGCAACGCCGCGCGCACCTTGCATGAGCTTGCGATTGGCGGCACCGCAGTCGGAACGGGTCTCAACACCCACCCGGAGTTCGGATCGCGCGTGGCGGCCTTGCTGGCGCGGGATGGCATCGACTATCGCACCGCTCGAAATAAATTTGCCGCCTTGGCGGGTCACGAACCCATTGTGTTCACGCATGGTGCACTCAAGACCGCGGCCACCGCTCTGCACAAGATTGCCAATGACGTTCGGCTCCTGGCGAGCGGTCCGCGTGCCGGGCTGGCGGAGATCACCCTGCCCGAAAACGAACCGGGCAGCTCGATCATGCCGGGCAAGATCAATCCAACCCAAGCCGAAGCGCTCGCAATGGTATGCGTGCAGGTACTGGGCAACGATGTGACGATCAACATCGCCGGTGCCAGCGGACATCTCGAATTGAACGTCTACAAACCGCTGATCGCCCACGCTATGCTGCAAAGCGCGCGGCTCCTCGCAGATGCCACCGACAGCTTCAGGCGACACTGCGTGGAGGGAATTCAGCCGAACCGCAAGCGACTCGCGGAGATGGTCGGCGCCTCGCTGATGCTGGTCACCGCGCTGACCCCGCATATCGGCTACGAACGGGCCGCGGCGATCGCACATAAAGCCCACAGCGAAGGCACAACATTGAAAGAAGCGGCGCTCGCTCTCGGATATGTCACGGCGGCGGAGCTCGATGCGTGGATTCGTCCGGAAGCGATGGTGGGCAGCCTGAAGCCGTAGCGATGCAATCCGTGGATCGCGCAGGGTTGAACTGCGACGATGGCGCCCCAACAATGCAGTGCCTTCCCTTTCGAAAGGAGTCGATCATGCAACGCGCAACGAACCCGCCAATGCAAACACGGCAGGTCGTACGCATCGTCCGCGGCAAAGCCGCGAGCGATGGTGCAGGGGTCCGCCTGACGCGCGTCATTGGCGGGGACACCCTCCCGGACCTCGATCCATTTCTGTTGCTGGACGAGTTTGGCTCGGACAAAGCCGGCGATTATCTGGCTGGTTTTCCGGATCATCCGCATCGTGGTTTCGAGACGGTCACCTATATGCTTGCCGGTCGCATGCGCCATCGGGACAATCAAGGCAATTCCGGCCTCTTGACCGCAGGCAGCGTGCAGTGGATGACGGCCGGCCGCGGCATCGTGCATTCGGAGATGCCCGAGCAGGACAACGGACTGATGAAGGGATTTCAGCTATGGGTCAATCTGCCGGCCGCGGACAAGATGACTGCGCCCAGATATCAAGACATCGCGCCGGATCGCATTCCAGTGGTGAATGCCGGCGACGGCGCAGCGGTGCGTGTCATTGCCGGGCGCTATCGCGAAACGGTTGGACCGGTGCAAGGGATCGCGACCGCGCCGGTCTATCTTGACGTCCACCTATCGGCGGACACTCGCTTCGAAGCAGCGCTGCCCGAAGGACACAATGCCTTCGTCTACGCCTACGAAGGCCTCGTCCGCGTGGGCGATGACGAGAAAGAGCTCGTGCGAGGCGACCTGGCAATCCTCGGCAAGGGCCAGAGCGTCACTGCGGCAACGGCCTCCGCGCCTGCACGCATCGTCGTCGTGGCAGGTCGGCCGTTGAACGAGCCGGTCGTGCGTTACGGACCGTTCGTGATGAACACGCAGGCGGAGATCCGGCAGGCGATCGCGGATTTCAATGCAAAGCGGTTCTGAGGTGACTTTCGGTCGCGACAAAACGATGTCGGACCGCGATTCGAGTCGCCGGCTGGCTTCGCAACGCAAGAACGGAAAAGCCGCGATGACCAATAAAAGTGAAACTTAGTTTCGCCAGTCGCGTCCATAGCTTCGTGACACGCGGCACTGGCCGCGACGCACAACCTTCCAATATTGGACACCAACCCGGAGCCCTTACTTATGAAGAAGTCTCTTCGCTTTCTGGCCGGCGCGACATTGGCTGCCGCCGCCACTTCGTTTGCCTACGCTGCCGACATTGTCGATACCGCGGTCTCGGCGGGTCAATTCAAGACCTTGGTGAAAGCCGTGCAGGAAGCCGGCCTCGTCGACACACTCAAGGGCAAAGGCCCATTCACGGTGTTCGCGCCCACGGATGAAGCGTTCGCCAAGCTTCCAGCCGGAACCCTCGAGGGCTTGCTCAAGGATAAGCAAAAACTCGCGCAGATCCTCACTTACCACGTCGTGCCGGGCAAAGTGATGGCAGCGGACGTGAAGGCAGGCGATGTGAAAACCGTGCAAGGCCAATCGATCAAGGTCACGACGAGCGGTGGAAACGTAATGATTGACAACGCCAAGGTGACCAAGACCGATATCACGGCGTCGAACGGCGTCATTCACGTTATCGATAGCGTCGTGCTGCCAAAATAGTTTCGTCCTCCTCCATATTGAAGACGGCCCACGGGCCGTCTTTTTTTGTGGGCGGCACCTTGGCTCACTTGCCACGTGGAACGATGGCCGGGCAATGCTTATTCCCGATTGAAAGCGGCACCCGTGCACGACGGTCCGCTCGCACGACCTTGTCATATCCATCGATCGAAGCGGAGCTTCGGGCAGATGCGGTACAGCCTGCCATTTCGCGCGTGGCCTAACCGCGGCGTTGCAATCGATCGAACAACTCGCCGGTGATTCGAATGGCTTCTTGCTCTAGTTCGCTTGAAAAAGCCATCTTCAGCGCTGCAAGATCCACTTGCCCTCCGAGCGCCGCGTTGAGCGCGTCAAGCTGCGGGCGGCCCGTGAGCAAGAGCCAGTCCTGCTGGTAGTGGGTCATCCCCGTCGCCAGCGCAATGCTGTGCATTTCGTGCAACTCACTTCGTACCGACGCCGGGTCACCGTGGGTGACAAGCACTCCTAGCTTCGTGTCGATGAGCAACGCGAGTGCCGATACCGCGAGTACTCGCGAGTTGCCGCAATAAAGGACGTATGTTCCGTCTTCCAGCGCATAGCGCTCTTCAAGAAAAGATCGCATTACTTGCCGTATCGCATTGAGGTCACTCGGGAAAAATTGAAACTTTGGTGCGCTGACCGGGTCACTATTGACAATAGAGCACCACCAGCGTTGGGACTCCAAAGCGGGGGCCCGGTTTCAAATGCCTTTCAGCACCGACGCCCTATGACACTACTTGCGATGTCCGAAGCACCCAAGACGATTGCGACTCGATCGCCGGATGAGTATGCTGCGCGAACTATGTACAGCAACGATCCTGACGCGGGACTGGTGCGCCTCGCACAGCTGGGGGATGCGCGTGCTTTCGAGGCACTGGTGGTCAAGTATCAACGGCGCATTGCGCGGCATGTGACGCGATACGTCAAGCGTACGGGCGACGTGGAAGACGTGGTCCAGGAAGTGTTCATCAAAGCCTATAGAGGGATCGCTTCGTTCAAGGGGGAGAGCGCCTTCTACACTTGGCTGTATCGAATCGCGAAGAACACCGCCCTCAATTTTGTGACCCGACAGTCGAAAGTCGTCGTCCTTCAAGAAGACCTCGCGCCAAGCGAGAGTGGCGAACCTTTGGATGTTGGCAGCGACGCAGAGGATCCCGAACGGTTGCTGCTTGCCAAGCAGATTTCCGAGACAGTCGGGAGTGCGATGACGCAGCTGCGCCCCGAGCTTGCGGAGGCGCTCTTGTTGTACGAGGTCGAAGGCAAGCAGTACAAAGAGATTGCCCAAATGCTGGCA
>JANMUI010000603.1:0-34608 GCA_031391405.1 Betaproteobacteria bacterium | reverse complement strand
AGCTCACCGGAATGCATCTGCAGACCTTGATCGACGGCGGCGGCTATGGATCGTACGGCGTTGCGAGCACGTTCTACACTGGTGCGTTGCAGACGGTGACTTACGATCTGCCGCGCTACAAGTTCGACGCCTGCCGCGTATTCACCAACAAGCCACCGTGCGGCCCCAAGCGTGGACATGGCACACCGCAGCCGCGTTTCGGCCAGGAAGTGCAGTTGGACAAGATCGCGGAGAAGCTCGGTATCGATCCCGCTGATCTGCGCTTGAACATGGTGGCCAAGCCTGATTCGCTCACCGCCAACTGGTTGAAGATCGGCACGATTGGACTTGCTAAATGCATTCGTCAGGTGGTCGAGCGCTCGGATTGGAAAGCACGGCACAAGAAGCTGCCGTATGGACGCGGCGTGGGGATCGCATGCGGTTCGTATCTGTGCGGTGCCGGCTTGCCAATCTATTGGAACAAGATGCCGCAAGCGGGCGTGCAGTTGCTGGTCGATCGCAGTGGTCAGGTCACGGTGTTCTGTGGCGCGACCGAGATCGGACAGGGCTCGGACGACGTGCTGGTGGCGATCGTCGCCGAAGTGCTTGGCATCGAACCGTTCGACGTGCGCTGCGTTACCGGCGATACCGGCATCACGCCGGTCGATCTCGGTTCGTATTCAAGTCGCGTGACCGTGATGATGGGCAATGCCGCGATTCAGGCGGCTGAGCGTATTCGTGACCAGATTGCCGAAGCGGCCTCGGCGCAGCTTGGTGTCCGGCCCGATCTCCTGGTGTTCTCGCAAGGCCGCGTGTTCTTCTCTGAGGATCCCTCGAAGAGTCTCACCTTCCGTGAAGCGATCGGCTTTGCCGAGGAGAAGTTCGGCACCTTGGGTTCGGTGGGTTCATACGTTCCACCACGCGCGCCGGGCCGGTACAAGGGTGCTGGTGTTGGACCCTCGCCTGCCTATTCGTACACTGCGTGCGTGGTCGAAGTCGAAGTCGATCCTGCCACCGGATGGATCACCGTCCCCAAGATTTGGATTGCGCACGACATCGGCCAGTCGATCAATCCGGTACTCGTGCGCGGACAAGTCGAAGGCAGCGTGTATATGGGTCTCGGTGAAGCGCTGATGGAAGAGCAGAGCTTTCGCCGGTTGCCTGCGAATCTTTCCAACGCGCTGGTGCACAAGATTCCGTCGCTGCTCGAATACAAGAGTCCCACGACGCTCGATATGCCGGATATCGACACGGTCCTGGTCGAAGATCCGGATCCGAATTGTCCGTTTGGCGCGAAAGAGGTCGGCCAGGGTCCGCTTCTGCCGGTGATGCCCGCAATCGCTAACGCGATTTTCGATGCGATCGGGGTGCGGATCGATGAGGTGCCGATTACGCCTGACAAGATTCTTCGCGCGCTCGAACGCAAAGCGAAGGGGCAGAATCCGCGCGTCGGGCCGGAGCATTTTCCAGACGTACCGTACCCTGAGCCGATCTATGTGACAACGCCTGCGGAAGGCGGCGACGGGAATGCCGACAAAGAAAGCCCGGTGCGTACACCGCGTCGTAAGCGCGAGGTGGCGGCGTCATGATGCGATTGCCATGGTTCGGCTATCGGTCGCCCGCGACGATCGCCGAGGCCGCTTCGATCCTTGCGAGCGAAGGACCGGGCGCAATGGTGATCGCCGGTGGAACCGATCTGCTGCCGAACATGAAGCGCAAGCAACAGGTCCCGAAGACACTCGTGTCGCTGCGTCACGTCGAGGGCTTGAAGCGCATCGCCAATGGTGCAGGACTTACGTTAGGTAGCGGCCTTACGCTGACCGAAGTCGTCGCGGCAGGGAAGGTTCGTTCCAGCTATCGCGCACTGTGGCAAGCGGCCGCGCAGGTCGCCACGCCGCATCTTCGCAACATGGGTACGCTTGGTGGCAACCTCTGCCTCGATACGCGCTGCACCTACTACAACCAGAACTACGAATGGCGCAAGGCGATCGATTTCTGTATGAAGAAGGACGGAACGATCTGCTGGGTCGCGACCAAGAGTCGTTTGTGTCTGGCGGTCTCGTCGACCGATACCGCACCGGCGTTGATCGCGCTCGGGGCGAAGGTGCGACTCGTATCGTCCCGCGGTGAGCGTGACGTTGCGCTCGCCGATCTTTATCGCAACGATGGGATGGACTACCTCACCAGCAAGTCCGATGAGATCCTGACCGACGTTCTCCTGCCTGATGCCGAAGGATGGCAAAGCAGCTATTGGAAACTGCGTCGCCGCGGATCGTTCGATTTTCCGGTACTGGGTGTGGCAGCGGCAGTGCGCCTGGGGAGTGATGGCGTTGTCGAAGATGCTCGGATTGTGCTGGGTGCCTGTGCGCCGCGACCGATCGTCACCAAGGCGAGTGCGCTTCTGGTTGGCAAGCACCTGACTGATGATGTGATCGCGGAAATCGGCGCCAAGGCTGCCTCGCAGGCGAAGCCGATGGACAACACCGATCTCGACTTGTACTGGCGCAAGGACGTCGTTTCCAATTTCGTGGGCTATGCGCTCCGCGAAGTGCGTGGCGATGATATGCGCGCCGAGCGGATGCGGATCGCACGACAGTCGCTGCAAGCGGTGGCTTAGGCATCGCTTTAGTCGCTCAGAAATTGACCACGGAGGCGACGGAGGAAGAGGGAGGAAATGCGAGAGTGTTCTTCTGGTTCGTGATCGAATTCAGCGCCGATCTTTACTGCCACATCTCTCCTTTTTCCTCCCTTTCCTCCGCGTCAAATTTCTGAGGCGTCCCGTGTTTGCGGCGAATTGCGTTGCACCTATCCGCCCTACTGTTGCTACACCGTCGCAAATACATCCGCCCAGTCTTTCAGCATCTGCGGCTGCCCATGCCGGATGTGCACTGCGAGGTGGTTGTAGCCCGCATCGCGCAGCGCGCGAATGCGGTCGCGCAGTTCTGCTTTTGTTCCGGTGAACGTTGTGGCGCGAATGAGATCGGGCGTGCAGAGCGTCTGCTCTTCGGGCCTGAGGAACATGAGATGCCCGCGATGATTCGAGAGGTAACGCGCCTCCGCCGGTTGGTATTGCAAATAGATCTTTCGGTACTGCTCCAGGAGCGGTGCGAGATGCGCCGGTAATCCGCGCCCAAAATTGCCGAACTGGTCCGCCTCGATCATGTTGTGGAGCGCGACCGTCGCATGAGGGCCGGCTTGAATTTGTACGCGCGGACTTTCATACGCTTCACCGTCGGCAAGCACGCAACCGCCCACCTGCGCGGTCGAAATGAAGTGCGCCGGATCGCGACCAGCGCTTCGGCGCGTCGCCGACATTTCCTGAATGGCCGCGATAGAGGCGGCTTGATTGCCCGCGGTAAACATCCAATGGGCATCCAACTCCGCGGTCAATGCGCGCGCTTTCGGACCCACCGCTGAAATATGGAGTGGAATCGGATCGTCCGTCTTGATGACGCCGATCTCCGGATTGAGGAAGCGGATCTTGCGACGCTCGCCCTCGAACGTCCACTCAAGCGTCTCGCCGGCAAGGAGCCCTTGCACGATACGGACGTATTCCTTCATGTCGGCGAGCTTCACCGGACCCAGCCCGAGCGATCGCCGTGCGGTAAATCCGGTCGATATGCCGAAATCGATACGACCCGGCGCGAGCGCGTTCAACGACGCCAGAGCATTCGCCGCGACCGGCGCGATCCGGTTCGATGGAATGAGCACACCGGTCGCGAGGCGAATCTTGGAGGTCTTGACGGCGGCCGCGCCCATCGCGACCAGCACGTCCGCGTTGAGCATCTGCGTGTCGTAGAACCATGCGCGGGTATAGCCGAGCGCTTCGGCACGCTGCACGATCTTCCATGAGTCGGCCGCGGTCGCGACGCTCAGGCCCAGATCGATCGCGCCACTCATGAAAATTGCGGCTTGCGCTTCTCGGCGAACGCGCGCAAACCCTCCTGGCCATCGACATGTGCCACGCAAGTGGTCAAGCCCTTGCGCTCGCGCTCAAGCTGGGTTTCGAACGACGTGTCCAATGAATCGGTCAACAACCGCTTGGCGACCCCGAACGAATGCAATGAGCCGCGTGCGATGGTGCGAGCCATCTCGTTAGCCGTGGCCAACACCTGATCGGCGGCGACTACCCGCGTCGCCATTCCCCACGCGAGCGCCTGTTCAGCCGGAATTGGCGCATCGAACGCGGTAATCTCAAGCGCGCGCGCAAGACCCACGAGTCTTGGCAGGGAAAACGTGCCGCCACCGTCCAGGCTCAGGCCGGCGGAGGTATAGGCTTGCTTGAGGACGGCGGAGCTGGCGAGCACCCGAAAATCGCAAGCGAGCGCGAGCGAAAAGCCGCCGCCTGCCGCGACACCGTTCACGGCTGCGATGACGGGTTTGGACATCCGCCTGATCTCTGTGATCGCCATATGGAATTGTCCAGCCAAGCCGTGCAATGCAGCCGCAGCACCGCCCGGTGCCGACATCGCCCATTTCAGATCACCGCCTCCGCAGAACGCTTTGCCGGCGCCGGTGACGATGATGGCGCGAACATTCGGATCGACCGAGCATTGGCCGATGCTCGCCGCAAGTGCACTCATCAGGTCGGCATTCAGCGCGTTGAACGCGTCCGGGCGATTCATCGTCAGGGTCGCGATGCCATCCACGACGTTGGTCAATACGAGCTCGCTCATCAGGTTCTCCAGGGACGTGATCCGCCGATAGTGCACGTGTTCGGAGAATCCATCAATCGATCGAAGGCATCTGCGGGCGCGAAGCCAAACGCGATTCGCGCTACAGTCTGCGCTTGCCTCAATGGAAGCGAGGGAGGGCAGTCATGGGACGCCTGGTTGCACTAATCGTGATAGCGCTGGTCGGGGCCGCGCCGATCGACGCATCTGCACAGCAATATCCGGATCGTCCGGTCCGCATCGTGAATCCCTGGGCACCGGGTGGGACCGCCGATATATTCGCCCGCGCGCTCGCCGAGAAGTTCACGCAGAGTTTCGGCCAACCGTTCCTGGTCGAGAATCGTCCGGGCGCGAGCGGCAATATCGGCTCCGACCTCGTCGCGAAGGCCAAGCCTGACGGCTACACGCTTCTGGTCGGCACGATGAGCACGCACGCCATGAACCAGACGCTCTTCAAGTCGATGCCCTTTCATGGCGTCGACGATTTCACCGTCATCGCGATTCCCGGTCTTGCGACCAATTCGCTCGTAGTGCATCCGTCGTTGCCGGTTTCCAATGTGAAGGAGCTGGTGGCGCACCTGAAGGCGAATCCCGGGAAAGTCGCCTACGCATCCGCGGGGATGGGCTCGAACAACCATGTGTCGGCGGCGCTGTTCGAGCGGATGGCGGGCGTACAGATGGTGCATGTGCCCTACAAGGGTGGTGCGCCGGCGGTGGCCGACACCGTCGGAGGACAGACGCAGCTCTTCTTCACTGCGCTTACCCAATCGTTGCCCCATGTCCGAGCCGGTCGGTTGAAGTTACTCGCAGTTACCGAAGGTAAGCGCGCCGACGTGGTACCTGATACACCGACTGTCAGCGAAGCGGTGCCCGGCTATGTGGTCGAGGTGTGGTACGGAATGTTCGGTCCGGCGAACATGCCGCCGGCCCTGGTCGCGCGACTGAACGCGGAGGCGAATCGGATCATGGTGCTCCCCGACGTGAAGGATCGTATGGACAAGATGGGCGTCGTCCACAGCCGCGCGACACCGGACGAAGCTGCGCAAACATTGCGCCGCGATGCCGAGAAGTGGGGCAAGATCATTCGTGAAATGGGGATCGTTGCGGAACCTTGATCGAAGGGAGGAAAGCGCAGTGAATGCGGGCGAAGCCATTGCACAGGTACGTCGCTGGATCGATGAATCGCAACGCGTCGTTGTGTTGACCGGCGCGGGGATCTCCACCGATTCGGGCATTCCAGACTTTCGCGGGCCGCAAGGCGTGTGGACCAGGAACCCCGTGGCCGAGAAACAATCGACGATCCAGAACTATCTTGCCGAGCCGGAAGTGCGGAAGGCTTCCTGGCAGGCGCGCCTCGGGCATTCGGCATGGACGGCCAAGCCGAATCGCGGCCATCTCGCGCTGGTCGAGCTCGAGCGTCGCGGCAAGCTGCATGCGTTGATCACGCAGAACATCGACGAGCTCCATCAGATTGCGGGCCATTCGCCCGAGCGCGTGATCGAGGTGCACGGTACGATGCGCCGCGTGATGTGCTGGCAGTGTGGTGAGCGCGCGCCGATGGAAAAGGCGCTCGCCCGAGTGCGCGCGGGAGAGGCCGATCCGCCCTGCCGAAGCTGCGGCGGCATTCTCAAGAGCGATACGATTTCGTTCGGGCAGGCGCTGATTCCCGAGGTGATCCAGCGCGCCATGCAAGTCTCGCAAGAGGCGGATTGCTTTCTTGCGATCGGCTCGACCTTGCAGGTCTATCCGGTTGCTGGTGCGGTGCCGCTTGCCAAGGACGCGGGTGCGCGGGTGGTAATCATGAATGCGCAGCCGACGCAATTCGATACGATCGCGGATGCGGTGTTGCCCGGGTCGATCAGTGAGTTGTTGGTGGCGATATGCGGTGCCTAGTGCCTGGAGCTGATACGACCTCAGAAATTCACCGCCTAAGAAATTCACCACAGAGGACGCGGAGGACACAGAGGAAAAGCGAAAAATCATTTTTCAACGAGCAAACTTTCCCCCTTGTGAAAGGGGCAGCGGAGCGGGGGATTTCCGATTGCGGCATATCCGAATCCTTAGGCAGATTTCGTTTTGCCACACCCTTTCACAAGGAGGCAGGTTCGGGACATTTCGTATTCTCACTTTGATTTCCCCTGCGTCCCCCGCGTCCTCTGTGGTGAAAATCTTTACGTCTTAGAGCCTAAGAGAGTTTTCTACAACCCGATCGATTCCGCCACCAGATTGCGCAGCTCCCGTTGCATCCTCGCTCGCACGTCGGCGAACGCCCGACTTGCAAACAGATTCTTCATCTCGTACGGATCGGTTTCCAGGTCGTACAGCTCATCCAGGTTCGCGCCGTTCTTGTTGACCCAGTGGATGTACTTGTAGCGTTTGGTGCGGACCGCCTTGTAGGTCATGCCGATCAGCCATGACATCGCGTTCTCGCTGAAATACTCGGCCATGAATGACTTTCGCCAGTCGGCGCGCCGGCCGGCGAACAGCGGCGCGAGTGAATGGCCTTGGATCCACGGGCCGGGCCGACCTCCTGCGAGCGCAATCATCGTGGGCGCGATATCGAGCGCGAGGACCAGTTCGCCGATGCGCATGCCCGCTTTGATTTTGCGCGGATAGCGCATGATGAACGGGCAGCGGATGCCTTCCTCGTAGGCGAACCGGCGCTCGGGTCCAAGGCCGTGCTCACCGAAGAAGTAGCCGTTGTCGCCCAGAAACAAGATGCATGTGTCGTCGAGCACGCCTTTCCTGGTGAGTGCATCGAGCATCGCGCCGACGCCTTCGTCGACCGAAGCCATCATCGCCGCACGCAGGCGAATCTCTTCCTGCGTGCCGGCGTGCAAGGCGTTGAGAGCGGCTTGGGCCTGCGGCGATTTCCGTAAGGTTACCGCTTCGGTCCATGCGGGTTTTTGCTTGGCGGCTGCCTCGAGCGATTGCACATTGGGCCGGGGCGGGAAGAACGCATCCCGGTACAGGTCGCGGTGGCGGGCGGGCAATTTGTAGCCGCCGCCTTCCCGCGTGAGATCGAGCGTGCCGTCGGGCGCCTGGAATGCGTCGGGATGAACCGCCTTGTGCGCAAGAAACAGTGCGAACGGCTTCGCGTGGGGCTGCTCGATGAAACGCACCGCGCGCTCGTTCAGAAGGTCGGTGATGTAGCCTCGATGTCTCACCACCTTTCCGTCTTCGTTGAATTCCGGATCCTCGAGCGAGCCGTGACCAGGGAAGCTGATCCAGGTGTCGTAGCCGGGGCGCGGATCGGCGCTATTGCCCATGTGCCACTTGCCGATGTGCGCGGTTTCGTAGCCGAGCTTCTGCAGGTCGACGTGATAGTTCGGCAGACGATGGCTGGCTGCGTCCCGCGCAACGTTGTCGATGATGCCGTGGCGGCTCGCGTATTGTCCGGTGAGAATAGACGCGCGATTCGGGGAGCAGAGCGGTGTCGTGTGAAAGGCGTTGACGCAATTGACGCCTTCATTGGCGATGCGATCGATGTGCGGCGTCTTCATGTACGGATGGCCGCCCGCACCGAATTCGTCGAAGCGCAGATCGTCAACCAGAATGACGATGAGGTTCGGTTGCACTGCTCGTCTCCCTTTCAACGCTTGTTTTGTTCGGTGCAGGTGCTGCCCTGTCAAGTCATGACGCTGCCGTGGCGACTTTCTGGGCGTCACGTTGTGGGACGAATGTCGGCGCGCATTCGGCCACCGTTCGCAGCGCCCGTCCGAGGATCTTGGCCGCTGTGTCGCAGGGCGTGGTCCTGACCACGCCTGACACGATATAGTCCCAGTATTCCAGCAAGGCGCGCGCATACGCCGGGCTGAATCCCGCGCCTTCAAGGAGACCTTGCGCCTGCGGGGCGGAGAGATCGTTGAAGGTGCAATCGCGCCGGGTGCAATCGCAAAGAATCGCTGCGATCGCATCGAAATCGAGCTCTACCGGGCCGCACAGTTGTTTTACGGTGTTGTCGAGCGGCTCGTGGAGGAGCATAGCGACGACTTCGCCGACGTCGCGGGCATCGATCCAGGCAAAACGCGCATTGTGGAATGGCCCCGCGAGTGCGAGCGATAGCCCCTCGATCTGCATGAAAAGCCGCAGGCTTTGCATGAACGGGGCACAGCGCAAAATCACAAACGGCACGCCGCTCGCCTGTACCGCACGCTCCAATTGACCGAGACGGCGCAATACTTCGACCGGCGAGTGCGGGGATGCGCCGATGAGCGAGATGAACACGAGCTTTTCAACACCTGCCGCGCGCGCCTCGCGAATCAATGCCGACTGCAATTCGGTTTGATCGCGGCTTAGACTGCCGAGCAGCACAAGCGATCGTGCGCCGTCGAGGGCGCGGGCGGTGTCAAGGGCCCCGGTAGCCCGCATATGGAGCGATTCGACGTTCTCGTCAGGGAGTGGTTCTGCGAACGGGCGGGCGGAAACGAATCGCTTGCGGCCTGGGAGCCCGTAGAGGATGCCGGCAATGGTACGGCTGATAAAGCCTTGCGGACGTCCGGCGATGACGATCATCGTGTTCTTTCTCGGGATCGGCGCTTAACCACACCGCGATGGCGTGGAGCGATCCATCTTACCAATCCTCGCGCGTCACCGTATCTGTGTGTTTTGGATGGGCCAAGCGGAGCTTTAGTCGATCACGCATCCTATCGGGACGGACGGCTCGGGCGACTGCGTGGATGTGCAAGCAATATCAGTCTTACGGATCACGAAGTCAGGGATCGGGCCTCGCGCCGATTCACCGACGGGCACCATGCCCTCGTTGGACCAGGCGAACCCGCCAACGAACAGCGCGAATGCAAACAGCGCATGGCCCAAATGATGCAGGTTCATGATGGTTCAACGTTGAGTGCGATCGCGATCGCGCTCGGATGATCACTCAGCGCAATCAGGCGATCGGACGTGGTGATGATCAGGCCCAAACTGCCTGCGAACATCACCGCCAACACGAATGCCGTCAACGCAGTGCGTGTCGAGCAAGACTTGTTCATGACGATTCTGCCTCTGGAAGAGAGTGGAATCGGCAGGCGCCACTGCTTTCGCTTGGTCGCCCGCCGATCCCGATCAGCGAGTTTTCAGCCGCAATCGGATTAGTTCGGGCTGGTTTCCGTGAGGTAGCTATACGGCGACGTGACCTGTTTGGACGCAGCCGGCTGCGCGGCATCCTGGGTCGAAACGATCTGCGCGCGCTTGAAGCGGGGTTGCAGCTCTTCGTCGGCGGACTGGGCAAAGGCGGCGGTCGAGGTGAATCCGATCGAAAGGGCGATTACTGTGGCGATACGTTTCATGATGAGTTCCTATCCGTTCAGAATGGTGGGGGCGGCTCGACGGGCGCTTGTTCTCGCTTCGTCGATGGATTGCATTGTGTTCGTCCTGAACGAAAGGATAAATACCTAAATCGTGGAAACATTGTCCCGTATTTGGGGATAATAAGGATCCGGCGGAGATCATCCAAGCCCCTGTTGGTGCTACTGGAAGCCGACGAGAACGTAGACATCCGCGGGTTTCTACTGGCTGCGATGGGCGCTTGAGTTCGCCTCATTGATTGCGTGCGTCGTTCTATCCAGAGGGATAAAACCGCCTGTAATGGAATCATTGTCCAGCATTGATCGATAATTAGGGGATGGATCTCTTTCAAGGTATGCGCGCGTTCGCCGCGGTGGTCGACTCCGGAAGCTTCGTGAAGGCGGCTGATCAACTGTCCATGTCGAAATCAGCCGTCACCGCGCATATCGGCGATCTTGAGCGGCGCCTAGCCGTTCGCTTGCTGCAGCGTACGACGCGGCGCTTGAGCCTGACCGATGACGGCACCGCCTACCTCGAGCACTGCCGGCGTGTGTTGGCAGACATCGACGAGACCATCGGCACCCTGTCGCGCGGCCGCGCCACCCCGCGCGGGCGCTTACGCGTCGATGCCGTCACCGCCTTCGGCGTCCAATACGTCATGCCCGCCCTGCCGCGCTTCATTGAACAATATCCCGAGGTCGAAGTGATCCTCACCTTGAACGATCAGGTCGTGGATCTCATCGCCGAAAACGTCGACGTTGCGATCCGGGTCGGCCACCTGCAGGACGCGTCGTTCGTGGCGCGGCGTGTCTACGAAACGCCTCACGTCATTTGCGCCGCACCAAGCTATCTCGAACGCTTCGGCGTGCCGGCATCACCTGACGATCTGGTCCGCCACCAATGCCTGGGTATGTATCTGATGACGGCAGGCCGGGTGGCTCCATGGATCTTCGAGCGGGACGGCGAGCGACGCGAATGGTTGCCCAATTCTCGAATCACCGTGTCGAGTACCGAGGCGCTCATTCCGGCAATGATTGCGGGCACCGGAATCGGTTACCTGGTCGAAGGTCTGTTGGGTCGGCCGCTCGCCGCGAAGGAGCTCGTTCCGATCCTGACCGACTGGGTGCGCAAGGACAAGCTGCCGGTGTCCGTGGTGTATCCGCACAATCGTCATCTTTCGGCCAAGACCCGTGCGTTCGTCGAGTTTGTTGCGGGCCTCTTTCCGCGCGAGCGGTCGGTTCGACGTGCGATTGGACCAAGCCCCCCTTGATGGATTTGGCGATGCGATCGGGCGGCGTCCAGGTTCGTCCGGCCCTCCCGGAGTGCTACCAATGCAGGTCCCTTGAACCCCGCAGCACACCGGATGCAACTGACGGTTGAAGTGTGGCCAGTCCGAGGCCACCTGAGGCCGCGCGAGACTCTCCCATCAGGCTGCTATTTGCCATCTTGACGAGCGCGTACAATCCATTCCACCATGGTAGTGAGCCGCCGCCGTTGGAGCGGGAAGATGATCCGTCGCGAGGCCTGTCAGCAATTACGAGGGAACCCGGGAACGGGATCGAAGGGCGGTGTGCATGAGCCTGCCCCCATCGACCGCTGCACTCCGGGCGCAGGATGCCGCCGGTCGCTTGCATGGATCTTGGCCCCCATGATCTTCATGGTTCTCATGCTCATCGTTTCGGTCGCCGAAAGCGCCGAACCGTCAGGCAAGCGGGTCGCACTGGTGATCGGCAACGCGCGCTATGCAAGTGTTCCGCTGTCCAACCCCGAGAACGATGCGAAGGTGGTCTCATCCACGCTGCGCCGGCTCGGCTTCGAAGTCAACGAACAACTCAACCTCAACGCCCGCGATTTTCGCCGCGTGATGCGTGATTTCGCGCGGCGCATCCAGGACGAGGAAGGCGCCGCGGTGCTCTATTACGCCGGTCACGGGGTGCAGATCGATGGCCGCAACTACCTGTTGCCCGTTGACATCAATCTGCGCGACGCGGAGGAAGTGAAGGACGACTCGATCGATATCGATGAAGTCTTTGTGAGTCGAATCGAGCGGGCGCGCATGAATGTGCGCATTGTTATTCTCGATGCGTGTCGCGACAACCCGTTTCGCGGCACGACCACCCGCAACATTCGCCCGGCGGGGGGGCTCGCCGAAATGAACGCGCGCGGCGCGCTGATCGCTTATGCGTCGGCACCGGGTGCGGCAGCCGAAGATGGTATTCCCGGCACCAACAGTGTGTTCACGCGACATCTCGTCGACGAGATGCCGGTCGAAGGTCTCGAAGTCGAACAGATGTTCAAGAACGTGCGCGTCAAGGTCTTGCGCGACACCAACCAGCGGCAAATGCCCTGGACGAACACCTCCCTCACGGTGAATTTCAGCTTCAACCCGGCGCGCGGTCCGAGCCAGGCCGAGCAGGCGCGGATCGAGCGGGAGCGTAAAACGCAGGATTCGTTACGCCGAGTCGAACAGGAGAGATCCCGCCTCGATCAAGAGTTGAAGCAGCGCATGTCCGAGTTGGAAGAGGCGCGCCGCGCACTGGCGCTTTCACGGAACCCGCCCGCGAGATTCGAGACGAAGCCGCGCGACGACGAACAACGCCTCATCGAAGATTTGGATCGTCAGGAGAAGGATCTCTTGCGCATGCAGGAAGAGTTGGACCGTGCGCGAAGGAATGCGCCGCAGCACGTGACGCCGACGCCACCAGCAGCACCGGTCGCGGCTTCGTCTCCAAGATCTGCTTCCCTGCAACAAGAGCGCGAACGGCGCCTTCTTGAAGATCTAGACCGTCAGGAGCAGGATCTATTGCGTTTGCAGGCAGAGTTGGAGCGCACGCAATCATCGGCGCGATCCGAAGCAGCACGTCCGCTCGCGGCCGGGCGGTGTACCGATCTTCTGAATCGGGCAAAGCTTGGCGAACGATTAAATGCGGACGAACGGATGGTCCTCCAGAAGGCGTGCCGGCACTGAGACCGCGCGCGCCTTGAACCGATCCGGCCCTACGCGCAACTAATGGCTAGTAGATGTGGTCAGATGTCTGCCTGGGTGGGGGTTATAGCCCTATCGGCCGCTGGCCGTCACCTTGACGAGTCCGTACAATCTATTGCATAGGGCAATGAACCGCCTTCGTGGGACCGGGAATGATGATCCGTCGCGAAGCCTGTCAACAATCTAATGGGATCCCGGGAACGGGGTCTGGGGGCACCGTGAACAAGTCGGCCCGCATCGATCATCGCTTTCCCAATAGGGGATGCCGGTGGTGGCTCGCGTCGGTCCTTTTAGTCACGCTGTTCATGTCGATCGCCGATTGCGCCAACGCGACCGGCAAACGCGTCGCGCTTGTGATTGGTAACAGCCGCTACACCGGCCTTCCACTCGACAACCCGGAGAACGACGCGAAGCTCGTCGCGACGACCCTGCGACGGCTCGGATTCGAGGTCAATCAACAACTCAATCTCGGTGTCCGCGATTTTCGGCGGGCGGTGCGCGAGTTTGCCCGGCAGACCCAGGCCGACGATGGCGTCGCGGTGCTGTATTACGCCGGCCACGGTGTACAAATCGACGGGCGCAACTATCTCTTGCCAGTCGACGTCAATCTGCGCGACCAAGAAGAAGTGAAGGACGACTCGATCGATATCGACGAGGTATTCGTCAGTCGAATCGAGGGCAACCAGAAGCAGGCGCGCATCATCATCCTCGATGCGTGTCGTGACAATCCGTTCAAGGGCACCAAGACGCGCAACATCCGCGCGGCGGCCGGACTTGCCGAAATGAATGCGAGAGGCGCGCTAATCGCCTATGCATCCGCACCGGGGGCGGCCGCCGAAGATGGCCCACCGGGCGGCAACAGCGTATTCACGCGACACTTGGTACAAGAGATGGAGGTTGAAGGCGTCGAGGTCGAGCAGATGTTCAAGAACGTTCGGATCAAGGTCCTGCGCGATACCAACCAGCGTCAGACACCCTGGTCGAACACCTCCCTCACGGTGAATGTCAGCTTCAACCCCGCGCGTGGTCCGAGCGCTGCCGATGTGGCGCGATCCGAGCAGGAGCGCAGAGTCCAGGAGTCATTGCTGCGCTTCGAGGAAGAAAAGAAAGTGTTCCGGGGCGAGCAAGCGCGTCTCGAGCAGGACAAGCAGGCCATGCGCGATCAGCAAGTGCGCCTTGAGCGCGAGCTGAAACAGCGCATGTCCGAGCTGGACGACGCACGGCGGGCGCTGGCGCTGGCGCGCGTTGCGCCGACCACGACCGAGGCAAATCCGCAACAACGAGACCAGCGATTGCTCGAAGATCTGGACCGACAGGAGAAGGATCTCTTGCGCTTGCAGGAAGAGTTGGAGCGCGCGCGGGCAAAGGCGCCGATCGCGCCGACTGCACCCGTCGCGAGCGTACCGAGGCCGGATTCTGCACCTGTATTTCGCAAACCCGAAGCACCGGCTGCCCGCCCCAGCGCAACTCGCGCGATCGCTGGCGGCCGTTGCGCCGACCTTTTGATGCGCGCGCAGCTTGGTGAGCCGCTGATGGAAGGCGATCGCATGTATCTACAAAAGGAGTGCAGTCGATGACGCCGCGAGCATCTACAATCACCCGGGCATGGCTGCGTTATTCAGCGATCACGCTGATCGCGATCACTGCCGGGTGCGCAGGAAAGGTGTCGCCACCGCCATCATCGACAATTGCGACCGCGAAATCGCCCGCGCCATCGGTAGCGCAACAGTCGGCGCAAGCTCCGGCTGAGCGCGGGGTCGCGCTGATCCCGGCAGAACAAGCTCAACCGCCCGCGCGCGCCACCCCGCCTTCGGCAGCGCCTGCCCCTCGACCAACAATCGCTCAAGCGCCCAGCGGAACAGCGCCGGCCGGTGCCCCCCCGCCCAAGGCATCGCCATCGCCCGCACCTGAGCAGGTTCCACCAAAGCCTGCTGCCGCCCCAGGGTTGCCGCCAGTCATGCCGTTCAATGAAGCGGTGAGCTTCGCAGCGAACAATCTTCTTTCGAAAGCAGACCTCACGGGTTTGCCGAACGCGAAGCACGTGCTTGTGATCGATCCGCTCATCGACGGGAATTCCGGTGTCCAGTCGATCGCGACGGAAACGATGGGGGCGATGCTTGGCCAGTTGGTGAAGACGGCGTTCGCCGACCGCTACGACTTGCAGCCGTTCAACCTCACGAACGTCACGCGCGGCCCGCTCCTTCTGGTCGGGACATTCACGGCGGTCGACAAGGATATGAAAAATGTCGGTCAACGCGAAATCTACCGGGTGTGTTTGGCCCTGGCCGATCTCAAGTCCGGCAAGCTCGTTTCCAAGGGATTCGCGCGGTCATCGGTCGACGGTGTGGACGTAACACCGTTGCCCGCATTTCGCGAAAGCCCGGCGTGGGCACCCGACAATGCCACCGACGGATACGTTCGAACCTGCCAAGGGACGAAAGTCGGGGATCCGATCAACCCTGCGTATTGGGACAAGATCGTTGCCGCTGCGATGATCAACGACGCGGTATCGGCCTACAACGCCGGGCGATACGAGGAAGCGCTCGACATCTATCGAGGCATCCTGCGCACCGGCGCGGGCGACCAGTTGCGCGTCCACAACGGCATCTATCTCACCAGTTGGCGCCTTGGTAGAAAAGAAGAAGCATCCCAGGCCTTCGCCCGCATTGTCGATTTTGGGTTGGCGCAAAAGCGCCTCGGCATCAAGTTTCTGTTCCAGACCGGATCCACGCAGTTCTTCAATGATCCGTATGTGAGTGTTGCCTATCCGATCTGGTTGAAGCAGCTCGCGCAACGGGCAGCCGATCAGGGCGCGTGTATCGAAATATCCGGTCACACCAGCCGCACCGGCTCCGAGCCGTTCAACGATCGCTTGTCGCAGTTGCGGGCGCAGCACATCAAGCTCCGGCTCTCGGCAGACGCGCCAGCGCTTGCATCGCGCCTCACCACCAATGGCAAGGGTTGGCGTGAGAACATCGTTGGACTCGGCACCGATGACGCGCGGGATGCGCTCGACCGTCGTGTTGAGTTTCGCGTTACCGGATGCTGAAGGTCAGGGCACCTAGGGAAACGCTGATCGAGCTATCTCGGGCAATCAGCGTAATCATGCCTATCAGGGCGTTACGAGGGGGCGAACCCCCTTGTTCAGCTGATATCTAGAACGAGACGCCGGCCTTGCGCAAAAAGCTTTCGCGCTCGGTTTCGCTGTCGATTTCCGTGGCCAGTTTCCGATAGAGCTCGGAACGCTGCAAGTTTCCAGCAGCGGCGCGGGAAACGACAACGCGAGCGACGGGTCCGATGTGCGCGGCGAGGAGGCGCGTTGCCAGATCGATTTCGTCACGCGACAGCGACGGTTCCACGCCGCCAATTGTCGAGGGTGGCGGATTCGGCCTTTGGGAAGGCGGCCCGCCTCGGGATGCCGCCGCACTGCCGCGAATAGCCACCAGAAACGCTTCGCGCTGCTTGGGCGAATCGAGCGACGCGCAGAGAGCGTCCGCCAGCGCATCGATGCTGGCGTGCTCGCGTGCACCGCGCTTCACCAGCACTTTCGCGATCGGCCCGACATGTTTCGCCAGCGCGTGTTCGATTTTTCCGAGGACGGCGGCGTCCCATCCTTCCGGGGCAGTTGAGACCGGGTTGGCGATTGACGGTACGCCGGCCGCCGGGGGCTGGGAATTCCGTGCGACTTCGGCAATCGGTTCCTTCCTTGGTGGAACGTGTGCGGTCGATGCCGGGATCGTTTCGTCGAGCGGGTAAGCATAGGCGGCCACCGCGGCTGCACGAAATGCCCCGGCGCTCGGGTAGCGTTCTTCGGGACGCTTCATCAAAGCGCGCTCGACCACTGCATCGTACTGTGGCCAACGTCGCGCCGGATCGCCCCGAGAGGGCACATCGACGTTCCGATGACACACGCTATGCATGATCGCGTCGTGCGAACCCCCGAATGGTGCGTATCCGGCGAGGAGCTGATAGAAGATCGCGCCGACTGAAAAAATATCGGCGCGGTGATCGGCAGGCTGTCCTAAATAGCGTTCCGGTGAGATATAGACGGGCGCACCCATGACGTGCTTCGCTGATTCACCATCGCCGGCGTCGACACCGAAACCGGCAAGGAGTACGCGACCATCGTTAGCGATCAGGACATTCGAGGGTTTGAGGTCGTAATGCCAGACCGCGTTGTTATGCGCGTATTCGAGCGCGGCCAGCACCTGGGCGATGATGTTGACCGCATCCACCTGATCGAATCGCCGCTCGCGCGTGAAGTACTCGGCCAGACTGCGTCCCTCGACGTACTCCATGGCAAAGAAGATGAATGCGTCGTCTTCACCATATTCGTACGTCTGGACAATGCCCGGATGCTTGAGCCGGCTCGTCACCCGCGCTTCCATCTGCAGATTGCGGGCGACGATATTGCCCTTGATGTCTTCCTCGATCAGGCTGCGAGCGATGGTTTTGATCGCGATGGGGCGTTGTGCTCTCGCATCGTACGCCCGATACACGACGCTCACCGCTCCGTTTCCGAGAACACTGTTGACGGCATACTCGCCGATCCTTTCCGGCACCTTCATTTTCCCGCCTTGTCGATCCCTGCCGGATGATTATGCGTCGAGCATCTTCATTGCCTTGGCGAGGCTCGTTCGCATGCGACCGATCGATTCCGCGAGGACGCCGATCTCGTCGCTTGATTTCCGCTTGAGATCGGGCGTATCGAGCTCGCCAAGGCTGATCTTGTCCGCCATACGCGAGAGGTTGACGACCGGCCGGATCACCAAAGACCACAGCATGAGGTTCAGGACGACGCCGATTGCCACCAGCACCGCGGTAATCGAGGTCATGAAGACACGGAATGCGTTCTCCGCGCGCTGCAGTGGCACGCTTGTCGGCACCGAGATGATCTGCGCGCCCACGACTTCGTTGAGATTCCATCCGAACCCGTTTGCCGGGCCGTATTTTTCGACCAACGTTTTGGGCGCCGCATCGACCGTGCTATGGCAGCGCAGGCAACCCGGAAGGGTGATGCGGATCGGACGTGCTACATAGAAGGATCCGCCGTTCGGCGTGTTGCGCTCGCCGACGATCTCGGTCGTGTCCTTGCTGTTGCGGAATTGCCCGACGATGTCTGCTTCCCATTCGACCGCGCGATTGCGCGGATTAGTGGGATTGAGCATGGCCTCCTTGTACGAGTATTCGGAGTGCGCCTTGCGCAAAGTGTCGAAAACCTCATTGGCCGAGTAGGCCGCGATCGATTGCGGGAGGAAGGTGTACTTCATCTGCGTTTCCAGCAATGGGCCGATCTGTACAAATGTGTAGGCGCGGACGGCGAGGGCCGTATTCATGAGCAGGCGCGCGCTCTCCGCGGTTTCGCTCCGCGCATTCTTATCGAGCAGATCCCAAGATACCCGCGCCGCCGCGTACAGTCCGAGCGCGAAAATGATCAAGAACACCAAGTTGAATTTTAAAAGCAGTTTCATACGAGTCTCCTGATTATTGAGTCGGGGGTGGCAGCGACTGGATCGGCGCCGGCAATGAGGTTGTGGATGGTGGCGCGGCCGGCGTCTCTACGCGCGGCGATTCAGCTTGCGGGCGCGCGACCTGCGGCGGCGGTGGCGGCGGCGGCTTCGGCAAGTACTTCTCCGGATAGAGGATTGGATCCCATTCCGGATGGCCGTTGAGGTTCGCGATGAGTGCCGTGCGAAAGGCCGGGTCGGTGGCCTTCGCCCGCCAACGCTGGACGAATTGCTTGCGCATCGCCGGATCGGACTTGAGCCACGGCTCGATATCGGTGTATGAAAATTCCGAGCCGGCTTTCGGTGTGACGGGTTTGTCTCGGTACCGGTCGATCCTCGATGGCAACGAATCTTTGAACACGGCCGGCATTCCGGTCAGAAACGCGCTCCGGCCCGCCGGATCCACAATGCCCTTCGTGCCGGCTTTGCGTACATAGAGATCACCCAGCTTGAGCGATACCGGCAATGCCACCCCGGATGCCTGACGCTCGACGATTTTTGCCTCGGCCGATTCCGCGAAGGCTGCGACGTCAGTGGCGGCAATCTTGATGACCAGCGCCCCCTCTTGCGCCTGGATCTCGAGCAAGGGTGAACGCAGATCAAGCCCCGGACCACCCTTGGCATCGCGTTTGTCGGCGGAAATTTTGATCCAACCTTCGATCACATAGATCGACCGTTCGGGCTTGGGGCGCGCCGACGAAGCGTTCAACAATGCGCGCGATCGCGGACCGATCTGCAGAACGGTGTTGTCCGGAAGCTCGATCTGCATGAATCCGGTGCCACCCATCTCGATGATGTCACCGGCGCCGAGCCGAACACCTTCCGCGGCCTGCACGCGACCCGGACCCCGATACACCATCGCATCCCCCTCCAGGATGGTGATGGTGCCGATCAGATCTTGCGCGAGTGCCACCGTCGATGCGAGAACGAGCAGCGCGGCCAGCACGAATTTTTTGAACATTGTTGAATTCCCTCTGCGATGCGTCCCAAGGCGTTCGAGCGGGGTCAGTCTCTCCCATCGTCCAATCTAGGCTGATGGGTCCGGGGTGTCAATGCTACGTCCGGACGATGCCTTGGTGCCGATTTTGGTGCCGCAGAATGCGCGGCTCCACCACGGCGATAGGACGGCCCGGCGCAACGGCCACGAAAATCGTCGTCGTGTCTCGTCGCGCCGTTGCGCCGTCGTGGTGGCTCGCGGTATGCCTTGCTGGTTCGGCCCGGGGATTGGGTCAAATGGATGTCGAGGGGCGGATGGCCTCAAACCGTCTGACGGCAATATGTTTCCCGCGCAAGTAGCATCAGGAGTGTGCCGCCCAGGATCCAGGCGATCATGATCGAGAAGCCCGTTTGCCATGCCGCGAGATCATATAGGCGAATGCCGTCCGCGACCGCGCCCCGCCACAGCGCATCGAGCACGATTCCAATCACGGGTCGCATGATCGTGCCGGCGAGTATGTTGCCCATGTTGGCAATGCCGGATACCGTTCCAACCGGCTCGATCGGGGCGAATTCCTTGGCGAAGGCAAACCCCAGCATCACGACCGATGAAAGCGACACCCGTCCCGACGATCACGGCAATCAGGAACCAATACGGCAAGCCGGGCAAGGAATGGCAGGCCCCAAAGACCGCTGAACGCAAGCGGCAGTCCGGAGATCGCGCCGCACCCGAGGAACGTGATCCACACATTCACTTGCTCGAAGGATACGAAAGCACCCACCTATATCAGCCGCGCGCTCGTCGAGAATGGCATCGCTCTCCTGCGTTTCGATTTAACCGGACTGGGCGGCAGCGAGGGCGAATTCGCGAATACGAATTTCTCTTCCAACGTCGAGGATCTGGTCGCTGCGGCTGATTATTTGCGGAGGCACTACGAATGGCCGCGTCTGCTCATCGGGCATAGTCTCGGCGGGGCCGCCGTGCTCACGGCAGCAGGCCACTTTCCGGAAGTGCTGGCAGTGGCGACTATCGGTGCACCGTTCGAGCCGGCGCATGTGACGAAACAGTTTGCTCCGGCCTTCGCGACGATCGCCGCGGATGGCGAAGCGGCCGTGCAGTTGGCCGGTCGCACGTTCACGATCCGCAAGCAATTCCTTGAGGACCTCGACGAACAGCGGCAAGTCGATCGCATCGCCGGCCTGCGTCGCGCGCTGCTCGTATTTCATTCGCCGATCGATGACGTGGTGAACATCGACAACGCACGGCACATCTATGAAGTGGCGAAACATCCAAAGAGTTTCATCACGCTCGATGACGCTGATCACATGCTGTCGCGCGCCGAGGATGGCCTCTATGTCGGTCATATGCTGGCGGCGTCGACAATGAAATTTATTCATACGAATGATACGAATGAACTTTCGGGCGATTTTCCGCGATTCATTGAGGAGAACCGCAACGAGATTCCCTGATTCCCGTCGGTCAACGTCGCCCGCTCGATGATCATCAATGTCCGACACCGTGGGTACAGCACGAATCGTTACGACCCGGCGCCGCTCCACGAGCGCGATCCTCCCGTATCTCGCACAAAACATGCATCGTCCGGTACGCCTGCTGGAATGCGCCCGACGATGCGCGTTGTCGCCGTGTGAATTCAGTCGGCGCTTTCGCCACGAACAAGGCATGACGTTCACTGAATATTTGATCCGATTGAGGATCGAGCGCGCGTGCGCATTGATCGAGGATCGGCCGCGCTCGATCGGCGACGTGGCCTACAGCGCCGGCTTCCATGACCTGTCGTACTTCGCGAGAATGTTCCGGCGCTATGTCGGCATGACGCCGACAGCCTATGCCCTGCTCGAGATCGATCGCAAAGACTAGGCTCGCGCGCAAATTCATCGCATGATTCCGCAACGCCGTTCTAACGCACCTACCGACCCGGTCTCTACGATGCGATGCACGCATGGATTCGGCCATGCGACTTCGAAAGGGACAAGATGGTCAAGTACGCAAACGGCAATTCGCGGGAACGCAACGCGCGATCGACGATTGGTGCGCTAGGGGCTGCGGTGGCCATTGGCTTTGGGATGTCCACTGGACCTGCACACGCCCAGGCAACTTATTGGATCGACGAATCCACCGACTTCACCGGCAACGGATGTCAGAACGCCGATCTGAACACTGTCACTTCGAGTCTGCGCAATCGGTTGGCTGCTGATGGATGGAGTGGTACGCGCTGGACCAATGCGAACGCCTGGCCTGAGGATTTCATCGAACAAGGGCTTGGTGGAATCGACAACGTCGCGGGCGACAACGCGACGCTTTCCGTGTACGCGGGACATGGTAATCGGGCGCTCCTGCAATTCGGTTTTCGGCGCAATAACCGCTGCACTATCACGCTCGATGGCAACGCGCGCCTTGGCAGGCTGGGGGGCGATCGGGCCGGCTATGCGATGTATGTGACGAGTTGCACCATCAACACCGATTCGATCAGCCGGCACTTCGATCAGGATCTGCGACAAAGCTTCGGCTATCACAACTCGCCACCGGTGAAGGACGATCAGCCGCGCGATTTCTTCGAGGCTACTAGCTCGCTGCGGAACTCGCGCGCGTGGCTGGAAGAAATGGAGGACCGACCGGGCTGGTTTACCGGCGACAACTCACCGATCACGCTGACCTTTGGACTGAGTGCCTCGCATTGCCAGACAGTGCAGAGCTCAGCACGCCTGCGGGGCAATGTATTCCGATCGCCTTCGCCGACACCGTTGGCGAACTGGTGCTCCGTGATGTTCGATCACGGTGCGGACGGTTGCTGATTCTCGAGCGCAAATCAACCAAGGAGCAAAAATCATGAAATCGCAATTCGTCCTGACACCAGCGCTTGGTGCGTCGTTGTTGCTGGCTGCCGCTCAAGTGTTCTCCGCGAGCGCCGATCCCCGCATGGGAGAAAGCATGGTCGCGTTCGAGATGGAATATCTCCAACGCGATCCCGCGGACGTGCAACGGCGCATCGCGCGCCTCGGCCAGGTATTCGCGGGCCGGGAGCTCCGGCTTGGCCAGGCGATGGAAGCAATCACGCGATCCGATGAAGCCGGGTGGCATGCACCGTTTGCCGACGCGCCTGCATTGCTCGTTCGTTACCTCGCAAAGGTCGATGAGCTGCGGCTGCTCGACGATGCGCTCGCCCAGGATCTCGAGCCCAAAGAATCGATCGACCAGCCTTCGGCACTCAAGCTCGCCGGCCGCTATCTCGAATTCCTCGGGCGAGCGGGCATGATCGATCTGCGCCACTACGATCTGAAACGCGCGGAAGTGGGCTTTCACAAGGTGAGTGGCGGCAGCATGAAATCCAACGTCGCCGAGTTCGAGCGCATCACCGAATATCGCGTGACGCTCAGGCCCGCGCTCAACGGGATCGAGCTTGCCAACGGCGGTGTTCGCCTCGGGATTCACGCCTCCGGCAAGCTTGTCGGACTGCGCGTCGGCGGTGTCACGGTCAAGTCCATCGCCGACGGAGCAGCCGATGCGCCGGCGGCCGGCGGACAACATCGCGTGCGCATGGTGCAGGACGAACACATCGAGCGGCAGTTCGCACAGTCGGTGACACGCGGTGCCGAGCCGAAGGTGCACTGGTCACGATTGATGTACGTCATGCCCGAGGGCGCGACCAAAGCGGTGGTCGAACCGACTCGCGTCTATGCTTTTAGCGAGGCGCATCGCGTGGATGGTCTGCCGGTAACCAGCCGGCGCAGGATCATCGGCTACTCGGTCACCGACATAGGGGCCGCGTCGATCGACCACACACCGGCGTCGAAGCGTTCTGAGAGCGCGCCGGAGCCGGTGAGGACGCGTTGAGCGATCGCGAGGTGCTTTGCGTGCGTGCCTGCGGGGCATGCACGCCGATAACGCGTAGTCCCAGGCAATCTCAAAAGGACGATCCCGGCCCCTTCAGGAACTCGATTTCCGCCGGCGTTGAGATGCGACCCAGAATTACATTGCGATGCGGGAAGCGTCCGAATCGCGCAATGAATTCCCGATGTTTGAAGGCATAGTCCGCATACCCGCCTAGCACGGCGTCATTCGGATCGCCGCAGAACAACGCCACTGAACGGTCCTGGTCCGCCAGATCTTCCGAATGTTCGAACGGCAGATACGCGAACGCCTTTTCGACCGACAGCAATTGCTTGTCCCAGCCGCGTTCGAGCATCCGTCGAGCCGCGTCGAGCGCGAGCGGATCGGTCGCGAAGGATCGCGGCTCGCCACGAAACATGTTGCGCGGCAACTGATCGCATACAACGATGAACGCGAGCAACTCGCGCGGGCTCGCATCCCAATCGGACAGCGCACCGATCCGCGCCTGTTCCCAGAGCGGTGCATAGCGGTCGCGCAACGCGGCATCGAACGCATCGTCTTTCTTGAACCAGACCTCGCGCGGCTTGCCGAACGCCTCCGCATCGGCTGGACCGAACCAGAAATCGAGCACCTCTTGCGCAATTGGATTCATGGTCGAGAATTACTCCGGCGCGGCAACGCGAGGAACACGACCGGCACGCTCCGCATCGATTGCCATCAGTGAGTCCGAATCCGGCGTCCCAACGTTGTGTCCCGTCGTGCCGTCGTGGTGAATCGTTAGTGTGAATTCAACAGGAACCTATCCACCCGGAATCGTTCCCGCCGGCAGCTTCATGCAATAGTCCGCGATCTCTCCAGCGCGCGTGTACCACACCCGATCGCGCAGCTTGTGCTCGACGCAGTGCTTTAGGGCTTGCCTGAGCGGCCGCAGCCGAAACGGCTGCCCCACAATGAAGCCATGCAGCGACAGTGCGAATACGAGCGGCTGCTCTTCGGATTGCTCGACCAGCTCGTCGAACTGGTCGACGATCATGTCGGCGAACTCACGCCCGGTGTGATCGCGCCAAACTTGGTGGCTCGCATCATTCATTTCAATGGGGTACGGAATCGAGAGGATCGGACCGGCGCGCGTTTTCATCCACATCGGCTGATCATCGAGCGGCCAATCGAGCAGATGCGTGTACCCGGCTTCCTTGAGCAGGTCGGGGGTGACGCCGGATTCCAGTGCGCCGGGCCCCATCCAACCAGTGGGCCGTGTACCGACGAACTGCGCGATCTTCTCGGTCACCTCCGCGATCGCACGCGCCTCGTCCGCTTCCCACATGCCGCGCAGCACTTCGGCGTTGGTACGCCCGTGACCAACCACGTCGTCACCGCGCTCCTTGATGTGCGCAACGATGTCCGGATAAAGCTCCGCCACCGCGCTGTTGAGCAGAATCGACGAGGGCAGCTTCAACTGATCGAGCATGCGGAACAGGCGCCATATGCCCACGCGATTGCCATAGTCGCGCCACGCGTAGTTGCGCGTGTGTTGCGGCCCGCCACGATGCACCGGATCCATGCCGATGCCGGTGTTGAATGCGAAGTGCTCGATGTTCACCGCAACATAGAACGCGAGGCGCTTGCCACCGGGCCAGGAATAGTCCTTGCGCTTTTCGATTGCTGAAAACTCGTACCGGCCGTGCCCTGGCAATTTCATCCTGGTCCATCCTCCATAATTCGTGAGCTCGCTTGACGGCGCACCGCCAATGGCGAGAGCATGCAATCCAAATCTACCTCATGAGGAACGCGCATGTCTGAGTTTCGCTTCAACGAATCGGAGCTGCGAACCGTCAAGTACTTCCGTGCGCCCGACGACAAGCGCGTCGTGGCGATCTTTATCCGCGGCGATTTTGACGAGTACGAGAAATTTCCACCCTACCTCGATACCGAGGAGGAGCGGCGCCATATGCAGGAGGCGTATCGCGGCGCGGATCCGGAAGTCGAGCGCCGCACCAAGGCCCATATGACCGACGACAACTGGCCGCTACAGGTCGTCATGCTGGAGCGGATGCCGGGCGGCACGACCTTGCCGCACTACCATATTCCCGACAAGGATCTCCCTCCGCTCAAGACGCGTCATCAGATCCTGATCTGTCAGCGCGGCAAAGCACGCGTAGGCGTTTTCACGACCGAAGGCAACCACCTGGGCGACGTCGTCCTGCAACGCGACGACATGATCATCATGTGCGAGGGCCATGAAGTCGAGTTCCTGGAACCGAAGACGCGACTCGTGGAAATCAAGCAGGGGCCGTTCCCCGAGAACGACATCGCGGACAAGGTCGACCTGCCGAGCGTGACGCGGCGGGCGGCGTAGGCGGTCTCTAGAGAGCGTTGCTAAGACGATTTCCTGAGATTTCTGCGCGGTCATCCGCGCAGCAATCTGACTACTTCTTGTTGTTGAACACCTTCCACGGGTCCTTCACGTTCGGCACCGTTTCCAGCTCGACATTGGCGAGCTGACCGCCGACCCGGCGAACCTCGCGCAGGTATTCGTTCTGGATGATGTCGCGCGTTTCCGGATCGATCGCGATCGGCCCACGCGGGCTGTTCGCGTTCTTGTACTGCTTCACCAGCTCCATCGTCTTGTCGGGATCGAGCTTGCCCTTTTGCGCGCGGATCGATTCGAACAGCGCGTCCATCGCATCCCAGGCGCCCACCGACATGAAGCTTGGCCACGAATTCGCGCCGTACTCCTTCTTCCACGCTTCGACGAACGCCTTGTTGGCCGGGCGATCGGCCGCCGCTGAGTAGTGATGCATCGTGATGACGCCAAGCGGCACATCCGACATGTTCGGCAGCTCTTCGTCGGTGGTGATGTCACCGGTGCCGATGAACTTGATGCCTTCCTTCGCCAGGCCAAGATCACCATAGGCTTTCATCATCGCCGTGGCTTGCCGGCCGGCCGGAATGAATGCAAACACTGCATCGGGCTTCGCGTCTTTCGCCCGTTGCATGAACGGCACGAAGTCCGGATTGGCGAGCGGGATGCGAACGGCACCGACGATTTCACCGCCACCATCCTTGAATCCTTTCTCGAAGCCGGCTTGCGCGTCATGTCCGGGCACGAAATCGCTGACCGCCACGTAGACCTTCTTGTATTTCTTTGCCGCCCACTGCCCCATCGGGTGCGACGATTGCCACAACGTGAATGAGAAGCGCGCGATGTACGGCGACATCGTCGTAATCGCAGAGGCGCCCGCGTTCATGATGAAGAATGGAACCTTCGCCTCTGCGGTGAGCGGTGCGATGGCCGCGGCATTGGGCGTCCACACCACGCCGGTAATGAGGTTCTGCGCCAGGCGTTTGGCGTTATCGGGATTCGGGCCGCCATCGTCGCGATAGATCATCTCGAGTTTTACGCCGGCGGGCAGGTTTTTCTCGTTCTGCTTGAGATAGAGCTTGATGCCCTTGTCGATCATGTCACCCAACGTCGCATTGGGGCCGGAGTAGGTGTTGATCACACCAACCTTGATCGTTTGCGCCGAGGCGACTCCGGCGATCAATGAGGCGCACATGAGTAAAACGAATTCGCACAGTCTTCCGGTCAACTTCATTTTGTTCTCCGTGGTTCTTCGATTCGGCCTGGGACGAATATTAGGAATCTGGGCGGTCCGCCGCGCGGATTCCTATGCGGTTTCCTGCTCGCGCCATAAATCGAGGGCTTGTTGTACCGGGCGATCTGAAAACGAGAACAGCACGGACTCCTCCGATGCCTCGAAACGATAGTTCACCCATGATGGCGCGACGAACACGTCCTTCGGCTCGTAGTCGAACGTCCGATCGCCGATGATGACCTTGCCGGTGCCTTCCTTGACGGCAAATGCGGTTGCGTCGGTCGCACGATAGTTCTTGCCGCGAAAACCCTTCGGCAGCATCTGCAGGAAGGTGCCGATCGTGGGCATGGCGGATGCGCCGTTCACCGGATTGACGTACTGGAGCTTCCAGCCGTGCGCGGCATGCGGATCGTCGGCCTTCTTCAATTCTTCGAGCGCACCGCGCGATCGATCGTACGGATACCAGAAGAGCGGCGAAGTCTTCGAGGCCGCCTTGTAGTTGACCGGCAGCATGGTCTGGCCGAAGCGCGCAAGCGACTCGCCTTCGGTACGCCGGGTCTTCTGTGACTGCTCGTCCGGACGCTCCATGAATTGCGCATCGAGCAACTCGACGATCTGGATATCGAGTCCATCGAGCCACACCACCGGCTCGTTGCCGGGATTGCCATGGTCGTGCCAGCACCATGACGGCGTGATGATGAAATCGCCTGGTGTCATCGTCACGCGTTCGCCATCCACCGCGGTGTATGCGCCGGTGCCTTCCAGGACGAATCGCAGGGCTGATTGCGTATGCCGATGCGCGCGCGCCACTTCGCCGGGAAGAATGAGTTGCAGACCGGCATACAGGCTATTCGTGATTCGCGACTTGCCGCGCACACCGGGGTTCTCCAGCACCAGGACGCGCCGCTCGGCTTCCTCGGCGGTGATGAGTTGTCCGGATTCAAGGATCCAGGGACGCATCTGCCGCCATTTCCAGATCGCAGGTTGGCAAGGAGACTTCGGCTCTTTGATCACCAGTCCGTGGAGCACCTCCCAGAGCGGTGCAACGTCGGCCTTGCCGATCTTGTCGTAATAGGCCTTGCGCTCGGCTTGTTCGTTGGGCTTGAGAACGGCAGACATCGGGATCTCCGGAAACGCGGGGAAGAGGGCTAATCTAGCCCGAAGCGGGCGCGCGGGCAATTGCGGCAGATCAATTAAGGGGCACGGGAAACGGGAAACGGGAAACGGGAAACGGGAAACGGGAAACGGGAGAAGGGAGAAGGGAGAAGGGAGAAGGGAGAAGGGAGAAGCGTTTGCCGCTGTCACAAGCGGGCGGTCAATGCGACTGGGCCGCCGCCGCCCGCCCCAGGTATGCCGCGATCACTTTCGGATCTGCCAGCACCTGTTGCGGCGATCCTTCGGCGAGGAATTCCCCGTAGGAGAGCACATAGAGCCGATCGGCCAGATCGGCGACCATCTGCATATCGTGCTCGACCCAGATCATCGTGATGCCAAGCTCATGACGGATCCGCAGGATATGCCGCGCGAGATCTTCACGTTCCTCGCGATTCAGGCCGGCGGAGGGCTCATCGAGGAGCAGAATTTTCGGATCAAGCGCGAGTGCCCGGGCAAAGCCGACGATCTTTTGCACACCGAACGGGAGGCTCCCGACCGGATGATGGCGAATGCGTTCCAGCTCGACAAATTCCAGAATTTCTTCGATGGCGCGGCGATGCGTTGTTTCTTCTTCTTTGACGCTGCGTGTGAACAGTCCGCCCGCAACGACGCTCGAAGTCATCTTGGCGTGGCGTCCGACCAGCAGATTGTCGAGCACCGACATATGCGCAAACAGCTCGCCGTGCTGGAATGTGCGGGCAATGCCGGCCGCGGCGATTTCATGCGGTTTCCCGCCGGTGATTTCCCGTCCATCGAATCGGATCGTCCCCGCACCGGGTTTATAGATGCCGCAGATGCAATTGAGGACACTGGTCTTGCCGGCGCCATTCGGACCGATGAGCGCAAGCAGCTTGCCGGGTTCGGTCTCGAACGACACGTCGTTCAAGACGCGCAAGCCGCCGAAGGAGAGGGAGACGTGTCGCAAGCTTAGGGTGGAAGCCAGCGCTTTCATATCAGTTGATGAACCGCAAAGGACGAGAAGGGCGCAAAGGGTTTGTTTCCATGCACGGGCGAACACAACGCCATTCGATGCGGGCTTCGACGGCAACGGGATTTTTGACCTACCAGCATTCCCCTGCGTCCCCTGCGTCCCCTGAGTCCTCTGTGGTTCATCCCTTCGTTAGCCGGTCCTTTACCCATACCACCGCCGGCTCCGCCGATACTGCTTCACGTCCCGATAGCTGCGACGTGTGCTGCCACCGCCCAGATAGAACTCCTTGATGTCTTGATGGTTTGCCAGGCGCTCGGGCGTTCCATCGAGCACGATGCGGCCGTTCTCGATCACATATCCGTAGTCTGCAATGTCGAGAGCGACCTGGGCGTTCTGTTCGACCAGCAGGATCGTCGTGCCAAGATCGCGGCGGATGGTCTGCAGCCGCTGCATCAGCTCGGCCACCATGATGGGCGAGAGACCGAGCGACAGCTCATCGACCAGTAACAGTTCCGGCCCACACATGAGCGCCGCGCCGATCCCGAGCATCTGCCGTTCGCCGCCGCTCAGATAGCCCGCTTCCCGTGAGCGCAGGCGTGCCAGCGCGGGAAAATATTCATAGACCGTGGCGGCGAAACGCTTGCGATCGAAGCGGGCGACGGTGCGCGCGACATTCGCTTCCAAGTTTTCGGCAACAGTAAGATTTTCGAAGACCTTCTGTCGCTCGGGCACCAGCACGATCCCGCGCGCTGTGATCGCATGCGGCGGTTGATTCTCGATATGCTCGCCTTTGTAGACGACGCTGCCAGTGGTCACGCGTGCATCGTCCATGCCGATGAAGCCCGAGATCGCCCTGAGCGTGGTCGTCTTGCCCGCGCCATTGGTGCCAAGTAGCGCGACGATCTGTCCGGTCTCGATGCGCAATGAAACGCCTTGCACCGCCGTGATGACGCGTTGATAGACGACTTCGAGTTGCTCGACGACCAGCAGAGCTTCCGCCACGTCAGCGGCCTTTCGAGAGCGGCGCCTGCCTGAAGGGCCACAGCAGAAAATAGTTCTGGATGCGATGCCAGATCCCGACGAGCCCCTGCGGCTCGAACAAGAGGAAGAGGATCATCACGAGTCCAAAGGCGGCGTAGTTGATCGCGAACACGGAGTTGGACCACGCATCGGGTGTGGGCAAGACGCGCATCAGCGCTTCGATCGCGTAGGGAAACAGGATGACGAAGACTGCGCCCAACACCGCACCCAGCATCGATCCCATGCCACCAATGATCACCATCGCGACGTATTGGATCGTCAGGAAGAGCGAGAACGCCTCTGCTGATACGAAGCCGCGGTAATACGCGAAGAGACATCCGGCGACCGAGGTCATCGTCGAGCTCACCACGAAGGCGGCAAGCTTGTAGCGCGCGACCGGAATGCCGAGGGCTTCGGCGACGGTTTCGCGGCCTTGAATGGCGCGCCATGCGCGTCCGGTGCGACTGCGCAACAAGTTGAGGGCGAACAACATGGTGCCTGCCGCGAACGCACCCAGCACGAAGTACCACGCGATCGGATCGTCGAGCGTCCAGGCACCGATGCGAGGTGGATCGATGACGACGCCGGTCGAGAATCCGCGCTTGGTCTCGTATTCGCCACCGGCATAGATGACGATGAAATGCAGCGCGAGGGTGCTCACCGCCAAATAGAGTCCGCGCAGGCGCAGACTCGGCAATCCGAAAACGATGCCGATTACCGCACCGACGAGCGCGGAGGCGGGCAGCGTGATCCAGATCGGCGCGTTCACCTCCTTGAACAAAATGCCGGCGGTGAATGCACCGGCCGCCATCAGCCCGGCGTGGCCCAGCGACACTTGACCCGCATAACCGGTGAGGAGCATCAACGCGACCGCACCGATGATGGCGAGGGCAACTTGATTCGCGAGGTCGAGCGCGAAAGGCGACGCACCGAAAGGAAACGCGAGGAGGATGATGGCGAACACACCACAGCCGATGCGCTGGGTGCGCGTATCGAGCAGACGCATGTCCTGCCCGTAACTGGTGCGAAAGTATCCGGAGGCGTTTGGCATGGTCGACAGTCAGACGCGGTCCAGCTCTTCCTTGGAGCCGAACAGACCCCAAGGCCGCACGATCAGGAAAATGAGCAACACGAAGAACGGCATCACGTCAGCAAGCAGCGGATCGACATAGTGGATCATCAGCACTTCGGCGGCCGCAACGATCAACGATCCGATGATCGCGCCGAGCAGACTATCGAGGCCGCCCACCAGCGCCGCAGGAAATGCTTTCAAGCCGATGATGATCATCGTCTGGTCGAGCGCGGTGTCGCTCGCGATGAGCATCCCCGCCATGCCACCGGTGAATGTCGCCAATGCCCACGCGAGTGCGTAGATGCCGTGGAGCCCGATGCCGCGCTGCGCAGCGAGCAACGGATTTTGCCCGGCCGCGCGCATGCGAATTCCCCACACGGTGTACTTGAGGAAAAAATAAAGACCCAGGTAGGCTGCGGCGGTCACCAGTACAAGTGCGAGCGCGGCCGACGAGATCCTTGCCGTCGCGCCGATGGACACCGCACTATTGGTCCAGCCGAGCAATCGGAGTGGATGCTGCTCCTGTGCGGTCCACACCAGCACCATTACGCCGCGCATCAGTATGCCGAGCGCGATGGTGGCGAGCACCGCGGCTAGAACCGCCTCACCGGTCATGCGCCGCATGAGCGCGACATAGACGAAGACGCCAACAAGGGCCGCCAGTACCGCTGCGACCACGATCGCTACGATCGGATGACCCGAGAACAAACTCGCAGTCGTGTAGAGCCCGTAGGCGCCCAACATCATCAGTTCGCCATGGGCAAGCGACATGACCCTTGACACGCGATAGATCAGCACATAGCCGCAACAGATCAGCGCGTAGATCGACGCGAGGACGACAATGTTGACGGCGAGCTGCACTGTGTTGACGGCTAAGGAATCCGCGCGGACTGCCGCCTGGATTCAGTCGTGATTAGCAACGCAACTCCGCTACGGAGGGGATCAACAAGGGGGCGGAGCTTCCTTGTTCGTTCGGGGATATGCAAGGGGTCTCGGTGGGGTTGGGGCCCCTCCGCCCCAGCAAAGCACCCCTTGTTCCTACGAAATCTTTTGGTGATGCGCGATGATTCGACGCGTAGCGGAGGATCGTCGCGCATCACGTATTCCTATTGCTTTACGTCCACTGCGACCCAGTCCTGCACGCGTGCGACGGTGTTCTTGGCCGGATCCCACTTCCATACCCGGTAATGCTGGCGGGTCCGGAAATGATTGTCCTTGGTCCATTCGAGGGAGCCGCCGCGCAAGCCCTTGAGGTCTACTTTCAGGTTGTTCATTGCCGCCAGCACTTTCGCAGGTGTGGGTGGCCACGACGTGTTTTTCAGCGCTGCTTCAACGACCATGCCGGTGATGAATCCTTCGGTGAGATAGGACGCCGGATACTTCAGGTTCGCACGATGCGTCACTGCGCGGATCTCGGCGTGCATCGGCACGTCATCGACCAAGAGCGCGTTGGTACCGATCACATAGAACTCGCCGTCCTTCAACCGCGCCATCTCTTCCTCGGCGTTGATATGCGCCCAGGTGACATAGCGGCCATCCCAGCCGAGCCGGCGCAATGCCTCGAACGTACGTACCTGCGATACCCATGGCGACCAGGAGAACACCCAGTTCGGCGTCGCTTCTTTGAGTTTGGTCGCGAACGGCGTGTAGTCAGGAGTGGGGGGCGGTGTGATCTGCTTGTCGACCAGGGTCATCCCAAGCGATTTCGCGACCTTTTCGGCATGTTCTATCCCGGCCCGTGCGACCGGGATCGCCATGGTTGCAAAGCCGATGCGCACCGGTTCTTTCGCCGTGTTCTTGATGAAGCCGACCGCCGCCTCCGAATCGAGATTCGCGCTGAATGCGGTCGAGCAGAACTGCAACGGATCGGCGGGCGGCATCGTTTCAGCCGGACACACGGCCCCCGCGTAGTAGAGCGGAACGCCGGCCCGCTTCGACTCGCCCACCATCGGCGCATAGGTGGAAGAGAGGCTCGTGTTGATGAGCATCAGCACCTTGTCTTGCGCGACCAGCTTCTTGGCATCGGCCGCCGCCTTCGAAGGCTCGCCCTGATTGTCCTGGATCACCAGACGAACCGGTTTGCCGTTGACACCGCCTTTGCTGTTCAGATTGTCGAGATACGCTTTCAACGCGTCGACCACCGGCGCGTAGTTGCTGGCCGCAGGACCGGTCATCGCGCCGCTCACGCCGACCATATAGGCGTCCTGCGCGTGCGTGATGGATGCCGTCGCGGCAAGCGCGGCGACCATGACCAAAGCGTGCTTCAACATTGGTGACCCTCCTCGAATCGATCATTAACCATGGTGGACCACGACTCAGCGCAGCACGTCACCGGCTCCCTGCGCGACAAGGCGCTCGTCGCGGTCATCATACATGGACTCCACCAGCGACTTGAATCGCTCATACATGACGTTGCGCTTCACTTTTCGTGTCGGTGTTACCGGCTCGCCCTCTTCTTCGGGGTCGAGCAATTTCGGCAGGATCTTGAACACCTTGATCGTCTCGACCCGCGCGAGCTCGGCATTGGCCCGGTCGACTTCGCCCTGGATCAACCGGATCACGCCCGCGCTTTCAACAAGGTTGGTGAAGCCGGTATAGATGATGCCGTTGGCGCGCGCCCAGTCGGCGACCGTATCGAAATCGATCTCGATCAACGCTGTGAGGTATTTGCGATTGTGCCCGAACACGATTGCTTCACCGACATACGGACTCGAGCGAAGAATGTTCTCGATGAAGGACGGCGATAACGTCTTGCCGCCGGCGGTAACGATGAAGTCGCGGGCGCGATCGAGCAGCCGGAGCGTCCCGGCGGTTCCCGCTGCCGCCGTCCATTCACCGATGTCTCCGGTACGAATCCAGCCGTCCTCGCCCAGAATTTCGCGCGTGCCCGCATCATTTCCCCAATAACCCTCGAAGCGGTCGGGGAGGTGAACAAGAATCTGTCCATCGTCATCGAGCTTGACGGCGACACCAGCGCCGAGGGTCCCGACATTGCCCGGGCGCGGGAACGGACTCGGCTGTCCCGAAATCAGCGCACCGCCTTCCTCGGTCTGACCGTAAATCTCCACGACATTGACACCCCAGATCTGCCAAAGCGCGGTCGTTTCCGATGGCATGGCCGCGCCGCCCGCGATGACGAGCTCGAGCTGATCGAGGCCGAGCTTGTTCAAGAGCGGCTTGAACGCGATTGCACGCGCAGTTGCATAGGCAATCCGCGATACGCTCGATGATTGGCCTTCCCACCGATCACGAGCGAAGCGGCGGCCGACGGCCAAGGCCCACTCGTACACCATCCGTTTGGTGGTCGAGCTGGAGCCGACACCCACCAGGACTTGGGAGGCGAACTTCTGCATATAGCGCGGGACGGTGAACAGCACTGTCGGTGCGACCTCGAAGAACGTCTCGGCCAGCGCATCGACGCTCTCACCGAAATGCGGTATCACCCCTGAGATCAACGGCATCGTGATCGCCGCATCCCGGCCGAATATGTGGCAGAGGGGCAGAAAGATTACGGTGCGCTGCGCCTTCAAGGTGAGTGCCGGATAGTGTTCGACGATGGTGGCGCAGGCTGCAAGATGGCGACCATGCGATATCAACGCGCCCTTCGGATGCCCGGT
>JANMUI010000575.1:0-3022 GCA_031391405.1 Betaproteobacteria bacterium | reverse complement strand
GTGAATCGGACGCTCCCGTCTGCAACCCGGCGTCTTGATTTCCGGAACGTACACCCAATCTTCCGGGCATGAAGACCGCGCACGCTCCAATCGATGGCTGAGCTGAAACACGTCGCCTGTCCCCGATGCGCGACGATCAATCGGCTCCCGGAGGCCCGCCTCGGCGAGAAGCCGAATTGTGGCCAATGCAAGCAGCCGTTGTTCCAGGGGGCGCCGGTCGAGCTCACCATCAAGACGTTCGATCGCTTTATCCAGGGAACCGACATCCCGGTCGTCGTGGATTTCTGGGCAGCCTGGTGCGGACCTTGCCGCTCGATGGCCGAGCATTATCAACGCGCCACCGTGATGCTCGAGCCGCGCGCCCGCATGGCCAAGCTCAATGTCGACGAATCGCAGGAAATTGCCGGACGCTTCAACATCCGCAGCATCCCAACGACGATCGCGTTCAAGAATGGACGCGAAGTCGCGCGGCGTGCAGGCGCAATGGATCATGCAACGATCGTGCAGTGGGTGCGGTCGCTCACGTGAACACCGCGGCGGTTGGCCGGCTGGATCTCGATCTAGACATCGAGGGGATGACCTGTGCCGCGTGTGCCGCGCGCGTCGAAAAATCGCTCGGTAAGCTCGCCGGTGTCGAGGCGGCGGTCAATCTTGCGACCGAGCGCGCCCACATTCGTTATCCGCTCGATACGGTCACACCCTCCGAGCTGATCGCGGCAGTCGAGCGAGCGGGATATGGGGCCTCGATTGCCTCCGATGCCACGCGCGATGCCGAGCGCGCACGGAAGAACATGGCGTGGCGGGAAGATCTCACCCTGTTCTGGTGGTCAGCGGCGCTCACTGCACCGCTTGCACTTCAGATGATCCCCATGCTTTGGGGAAGCGGCCATGTCGATTGGCTGCCACGATGGGCGCAGCTCGTTTTGGCGACACCGGTGCAGTTCTGGATCGGCCGCCGGTTCTTTATCGGCGCTTGGAAATCGCTCCGGGCGGGTGCGGCCAATATGGATGTCCTGGTGGTGTTGGGCACTTTGGCTGCCTACCTGCTATCGGTGTTCGTCACGATCTTCGATCCACCGGGTGCGCATGTCTACTTCGAGAGTGCGGCGGTGGTGATTACCCTGGTGCTGCTTGGCAAGATTCTCGAGTCGCGTGCGCGCGCCCGCACATCAGGCGCCATTGACGCGTTGCTGCGCCTGCGTCCGCTCATCGCACACCTCGAGCGTGACGGCCACGTGATCGATGTGAAGGTCGACGACGTTCTGGCGGGCGATCGCCTGCAGATCCGCCCGGGCGAATCGATCCCGGTCGATGCGGAGGTGCTGGCCGGGCGCTCGAATGTCGATGAAGCAATGCTGACCGGCGAAAGCCTGCCCGTCACCAAAGAGCCGGGGAGTCGGGTATTCGCCGGAACGATGAATCAGGACGGTGTGCTCGCGTGCCGCGCGGTGGGCGTGGGCGCTGATACTGCGGTGGGGCGGATTGTGCGGATGGTCGAAGCCGCGCAGGGATCGAAGGCGGCAGTGCAGCGTGTGGTCGATCGCATCGCCGCCGTGTTCGTGCCGGCGATCGTGTTGATTGCAGCGATCACAGTGATCGGCTGGTGGCTGCATGGTGCCTCCGCAGAGGTCGCGATCGTGAATGCGTGCGCGGTGCTGGTGATCTCGTGTCCGTGTGCGTTGGGACTCGCCACGCCGGCCGCGCTGATGGTCGGCATCGGACGCGGCGCGCAACAAGGCATCCTGATCAAAGATGCCAGCGCGCTCGAACGTGCGGAAAGCGTTCGCATGCTCATCGTTGACAAGACCGGCACGCTCACTGAAGGTCGGCCGGCGGTGCTCCGCATCGTCCCGGGCGCGGGCCGGTCGGCCGAAGACGTGCTCAGGGCGGGCGCCGCGATCGCGCAAGGCTCGGAGCATCCGCTGTCACGGGCGATCGTGCGGCACGCGGGGAGCGAGGGGATCGCCATCGAACCGGCTCGTGATCTGACTTCGGTGGCAGGCAAAGGAATGCATGGTGTCCTCTTCGATGCTGACGGGAGCGGACGAAGAATCTGGCTTGGGTCGATCGCCTATATGCGGGCGTTGGAGCGGCGTGGCAGTGAGGTTGCGGCGATGGAGGCCGCCGACCACGCCCGCTCGATCGTCGGGGTTGCGAACGACGATGAGATGCTTGGTTGGATTGAGCTTGCCGATCAGCTCCGTCCGACCTCCCGCGCAGGGATCGCGAGACTCCGCCAGCTCGGGGTCGAGGTCTTGATGATGACCGGTGATCGTGCCGGCACGGCAGAGCACATCGCCCGAGCGCTTGGCATAACGAGATTCGAAGCCGAGGTGCTGCCTGCGGACAAGGCGGCCCGCGTCACCGCGTTGAAAGCAGGTGGCACACAGGTCGCGATGGCAGGCGATGGCATCAATGATGCGCCGGCGCTGGCTGCGGCCGATGTGAGCTTTGCCATGGGTGCGGGGTCGGATGTGGCAGTCCAGAGTGCCGGGGTCACATTGATCCGCGCGGACATCAGCGGCGTGGCCGATGCGATCGAGCTGTCGCGCGCAACGATGCGAAAGGTGCGGCAGAACCTCGCCTTCGCGTTCGGGTACAACGTTCTTGCGATTCCGGTGGCTGCATTCGGATTTCTCAATCCGGCATTGGCCGGCGCCGCCATGGCGCTATCGTCGGTATCGGTCGTCGCCAACGCACTGCTGCTGCGTCGCTGGAAGCGGGAATCCGCGAGTTGATCGTTCGGAGTGAGCCACGGCCCAATGCGCCGGGGTATCATTCTCACGGTCGATCGTTCCGGTCGGATCGCTGTCGGTGAAATCGAACTTCGGTGATGTCTCGCGAAAAAATTCTTTCCGGCATCGGCCTCTCTGTGGTCGCGGTGATCATCGTCATCGCGTTCCGCGCCTATTTGCATCCGGACTTCATCATCAACCTGGGCAATATGCTGTGGTTCTGTATGTAGCGGGTGTTGTTGATGCACGGCGGTGAGGCCGCGTCACCATGGGTTCTCCGCTGGATT
>JANMUI010000556.1:0-13103 GCA_031391405.1 Betaproteobacteria bacterium | reverse complement strand
GCTGAAACGACTCCCCCTCACTGCGCTCTCGGCCGTTGCGTTTGCCACCGCATCGATGCCCGCCGCCGCCCAAGGTGATGGCTTTACCTTGAAGGGGCCACCGGTCATCGCCATGCTGTACTTCGATGTGAAGACCGACGGCGGCTGGACGCAGGCGTTCGATGAAGCGCGCATCAAGATCGAACAGGGTCTTGGGCAGAAGATCCAGTTCGTCGAGAAGGTGCCGGAGAACGCCTCGGCCATTCGCCCGGCCGCCGAGCGCTTCATCCAGCGCGGCGCGAACGTGATCATCGGCACCGCGTTCGGCTATTCCGATACATTCAAGGAGCTGGCGGCGAAATATCCCGCTGTCGCGTTCCTGAACGGTTCGGGCACCACCAACGGCACCAATCTGCAATCGTTCTACGGCCGCACCTATGAGAGCCAGTATCTGTGCGGCATGGCCGCCGGCGCCGCCACCAAATCGGGCAAGCTCGGATTCGTTGCCGCCAACCCGTTCGGTGTCGTCAACTGGACGATCAACGCGTTCGCCATGGGTGCGCAGAAAATGAATCCGAAAGCAACCGTCACGGTAATCTACACCGGCGCGTGGAATGATCCGGTGAAAGAGCGCGCCGCCGCGAGCGCATTGATCGATCAGGGCGCCGATGTCATCGGCCAGCATGTCGATACGCCGACCCCGCAGATCGTCGCCCAGGAGCGTGGCGTGCTCGGGACCGGCCATCATCGCGACATGCGCCAGTTCGCGCCGAAAGCGACCCTTTGCTCTTCGGTGTGGGTATGGGACAAGTTCTTGACGCCGGAGCTGAAGAAAGTCGCCGCGGGCAAGTGGATGACCCAGCCGTTCGGCGCGTTCGTGCCGATTTCGGCGGGCGGCACCGACATCGCGTGCTGCGGACCGGCCGTGTCGAAAGAGAACACCGATAAGATCATGGCCGAACGCGACGCGATCGTGAAGGGCAAACACGTCTATGCCGGACCGCTCGTCGATCGCGACGGCAAGGAGCGGGTCGCGGCCGGACAGGTCCTCTCCGATGGCGATCTTTGGAAGATGGAATGGTTCGTGAAGGGCGTGATCACACAGAAATAGCCGATGCCCGCGGCAAACGAGTCGATCAATGCCATCGCGCTCAGCGGTATTCGAAAATCGTTCGATGGCTTTGTAGCACTCGATGACGCGCATTTCGCGGCGCGTTGGGGCGAGGTCCATGCGCTCCTCGGTGAGAACGGTGCGGGCAAAAGCTCGCTCATGAATATCGCGGCCGGCCTCTATGCCCAAGAGGCCGGCACGATGGCGGTGGATGGCAAGCCCGCGCGTTTGCTCGGACCCCGCGATGCAGCGCTGCTCGGGATCGGCATGGTGCATCAGCACTTCAAACTGGTGCGGCCGTTCACCGTGGCCCAGAACATCCTGCTCGCCAATCCGGGGGCGCAACACCGCGTCCATCACGGCGCCAAGCTCGCGCAGATGGAGGCGGCGATCCGCAAGAGCGCCGATACGTTGGGGTTTTCAATCGACCCACGGGCGCGGGTCGAGACGCTGTCGATCGCCGAGCAGCAGCGCGTCGAGATCCTGAAGGTCTTGCTCGCCGGGGCGCGGATCCTCATCCTGGACGAACCGACCGCAGTATTGACTGACGCCGAAGCGGATCGCTTGCTTCGCACCGTCCACGACCTCGCCCGCTCGGGTACCGCGGTCGTGCTCGTCACCCATAAGATGGCCGATGTGAAGACCTATGCCGATCGCGTCACGATCATGCGCGGCGGTCGCACCATTCAAACCTTCGACCCGCGGCAAGCATCGACAGCAGAGCTCGTGAAGCTCACGGTGGGCGAAACGCTCCATCCACCGGCGCGGGCCGTGCGCCAGGCGGGCGCGGCGCGACTGCGCTTGCGCGACTTGAAACTCACCCACCATGGCGCGCTGCGCGACCGGGTCCCCATCAACCTCGAGGTCCGCGCGGGTGAGATCTATGGCATCGCGGGTGTCGGTGGCAATGGACAATCAGAACTGGCCTCGGCAATCCTGGGATTGACCGGTGGCGATGTCGGGTGGGTCGACGGTGAGATTCATCTCGACGGGCTAGGTGATATTGCCAATGCCCCGGCCGCGCGCCGACGTGACGCGAGCATCGCCGCCATTCCTGCGGACCGCTATGGAATCGGCCTTGCGGGCAGTTTGTCGGTGTCTGAGAATTTTGGCATCGGCGCCGCCCACACGGGCGCATTCGGCTCGGTGTGGCGCTTACGCAAATCGACGATGGCGGACGCGGCCGGCACCGCTACCCAACAGTTCAATGTACAAGGCGTGCGATCCGTGCAGCAAAAGGCCGCGCTGCTGTCCGGTGGCAATGCGCAAAAGCTCGTGATCGCGCGTGAATTCAGCAAACAGCCGGCGCTGGTGCTCGCCCACAGTCCGAGCCGTGGGTTGGATGCGCGCGCCACGACCGAAGTCCACGCGCGCTTGCTCGCGGCACGCGACGCCGGCGCCGCGGTGCTGTTGATCAGCGAGGATCTCGATGAAGTGTTGTCGCTGGCCGATCGCATTGGCGTAATGGCGCGCGGCCACATCGTCCGCGAATTCGCGCAACCTGCCGATCGGCAGGCGATCGGGCACGCCATGGTCGATCACGCATGACACCGATATGGCGGGCGAGGCGACATCGCTTCGCGCTCGAGATCCGCCAGCATCTCTCGTGGCAACGTCAGTCGATCATTCTTGGCCTGGCGATCCTCGCGGGCGTTGGCATCTCCGCTGTCATCTTGATGGCTGCCGGAGTGGCCGCCACGGACTTGTTGAACGAGTTCGTGATCCAGACATTCTTCGATGCGCAGAACATCCAGGCCGTGCTGTTCCAGGCCGCACCAATGATCATGATCGGCCTTGCCGCGGCGCTGGCGTTTCGGGTGCGGTTCTGGAACCTCGGACTCGAAGGCCAGATGATCTGGGGCGCGATCGGCGCCACCGCGGTATCGATCCTCGAGATCGGACCGGAGAGTACGCGCCTTGCGCTGATGTTTGCGACCGCCGCCATCGCCGGTCTCGTCTGGGCGCTGGGGCCCGCGCTGCTCAAGCTGCGGCTGGGGGTCAACGAAATCATATCCACCTTGATGCTCAACTACGTCGCGAGCAATTTCCTTCTGCATATGCTCTACGGTGCGTGGAAGGATCCGCAATCGGCGTTCCCGCATTCACCGCAGTTCCGCGCGTTCGAGCGCCTGCCCGAAATCGCCGCAGGCTTTAGCAGCGCGATCATCATCGGCCTCGTCGTCGCCGCGGCGGTGTGGTGGCTCACCGATGTCAGTCGCGCGGGGCTCTATATGCGCTTTGTCTATGCCAACCGGCGCATGGCCGAGGCGGTCGGCGTCTCGGTGAAACATGTCATGCTGGGGGCGGTGCTGGTTTCCGGCGCGTTAGGCGGCGTCGCCGGGTTCGTGGTGGCTGCGGGCCAAGAAGGACGCCTCACGCAGGGCTTTTTCCAGGGTTATGGATTCTCGGGCATCCTGATCGCGTTTCTCGCCCGCAATCATCCGCTTGCGGCGGCGATCGTCGCGGTCCTGGTCGCGGGCCTCTTCGTCACCGGCCGCACGCTGCAGGTCTTCTACCAGATCCCATTCGCCATGGTGCAATTGATCCAGGCGATCATCGTCATCTGCGTCGCCGCCTCGGAGTTCTTCATTCGCCATCGCGTGCATCGCGTCGCCGTGGAAGCACGTTGATGGCATTCCTCACTAATTGGCTCGCGAGCGCGCCTGACTTTGCGGTGCCGTTTGCATTAGCCGCGCTTGGATTGATTCTGTGTGAGCGCGCCGGCGTACTGTCGCTTGGTGCCGAAGGCCTGATGCTCGTTGGCGCCCTGGCTGGGATCGGCGCGCAGCTTACGCTCGGGTCATCGCTGCCGGGCGCGAGTGCAAGCGCAATCGCGCTCGTTGCGGCGATGCTCGCCGCCGCGATCGTCGCGATACTCTTTGCCACCTTGGTCATCGTTCTGCGCGTCAACCAGGTCATCGCTGGTCTTGCGCTCGTCTTCTTTTGTCAGGGCCTCACCGGATTCGCGGGCGCGGTGCTGGGCTGGGTGAACAAGACTGTAAGCGGGCTGCCCGCGGTGCATATGGGTGTCTTCGCTGACCTTCCGGTATTGGGCCGTGTGCTCTTCGCGCAGAACGCCATGGTCTATCTCACGCCCGTCATATTCCTCGCGGTGGCCTGGTTTCTTGCGCGCACCACACGCGGACTGCGCCTGCGCGCAGTGGGCGAGAATCCGCAAGCTGCCGACGCGGCCGGCATAAGCGTGCCGCTTTACCGATTTGCGGCGGTGCTCGCCGGCTCAGCCATCGTTGGGTTGGCAGGAGGCTATATTTCCGTCGTGAGTACCAAACTCTGGGTGGACGGCATGACGGGCGGGCGCGGCTGGATCGCGATCGGTCTTGTCATCTTCGCGCGATGGGCGCCCTGGCGCGCGCTGGCCGGTGCGCTTATCTTCGGCGGCATCGAGGCGCTCATCCCGCAGCTCGCCGCCGCCGGCGTAAAGCTTCCTCAGTATTTTGTCTTGATGACGCCCTACGCCGTCACGTTGGCGGTGATGATCTGGGTGGGGCTTGCCAAGCGTGCGGGCGATGGTGAACCCGGCGCGCTCGGTGAGCCGTTCGTGCGCGAGGAGAGACGATGAGAGCCTATGTCTATGGCGAAGCGCGAGAGCTTGCAACGGGGTTCGACGACTACCTCGACCCCAAGACAACCGCAGTGATTTCGATCGATCTGCATCGCGGGCATCTCGATCCATCGCCCGATTGCCCATGCCCGGCGCCGCGCGCACGCGAGCTCGTCGCACCGGTCGATCAATTCCACGATGCAGCGCGTGCACTCGGCGCGCGCGTCGTGCATGTGAGCTCGACCTTGCGCGCCGGCGGCGTCGATGACGTGAACGGCATCCCATCCGCGTGGCGGCGTACGTTCCCACTCTATGTCGGCCCGATTCCTAACGCGGCGGAACACGCCATCGAAGGCTCGCGTTGGACCGAGCTTCTCACCCGTGTCGAATCGGGCGATATGCGCGTCACCAACAAACGGCGTCTGTCGGCTTTCTACCCCACCGATCTCGACTTTCTACTGCGCAACCAGCGGATCACCACTGTTGTGCTAAACGGCGGCTTCACCGATTGCTGCGTCCTCAACACCGCGTTCGATGCCGCCAATCACGACTACCGCGTAATCGTGCTGCGCGACCTGGTGCGCGGCACCGATGAACAACTGGAAAATGCTGCGCTCGCGATGGTGTCGTTGCACCTGGGGTTGGTGATGGAGGCGGGGGATTTGCTCGCGGCGTGGCGCAAGCGCTGACCATCCCTTTGCACGACCTGGCGCCAAGTTGCCCCGTCCCGAATGGCACTTACATAACGTGCGCTGCTCAAGCCTCCGTTCGCCCTGAGTCTGTCGAAGGGTAACGCCGGCTTGTCGAAGGCGGGCGATCGTCCGATCACGGACGCTCCGGCATTCACCCTTCGGCAGGCTCAGGGCGAACGGTAAATCCCTTGGTGTAAATAGAGGGTAGCGTCCACTTTTTTGCTTATCCGCTATTGCGCAGCCCGGCGGCCACGCCGTTGATCGAGATGTGGATGCCGCGCTTGACACGGTCCATGGCCGGATCGCCGGCGCGACTGGCGCGGTAGCGGCGCATCAGCTCGACCTGCAGGTGGTTCAGCGGATCGATGTATGGGAAGCGGTGCTCGATCGAACGCGCCAAGGTCGGATTCGACGCGAGGCGCTGCGTCTCGCCGGTGATCAGGGATAGCGCGTCGTTGGTGCGCTGCCATTCCGCCTCGATCAACCCGAAAATTCGCCCGCCCAGTTTCTTGTCGGTGACCAGATCGACATAGCGCCGGGCGATGCCAAGGTCGCTTTTCGCCAGCACCATATCCAGGTTCGAAAGCAGCGTGCGAAAAAACGGCCATTGCCGGTGCATCTTTTGCAGCAACAGAAGGCGCTCGCGGCGCTTGGCGTCACGGCCGAGAAAGGCCTCGATCGCGGCACCGAAGCCGCACCAACCCGGCAGGGCAACGCGACACTGGCCCCAACTGAAGCTCCATGGAATCGCCCGCAGGTCCTCGATCGCGCGCAAGGACTTGCGCGAGGCCGGGCGCGAGCCGATGTTGAGCTCGGCAATCTCGCGGATCGGGGTGGCACTGAAGAAGTATTCGGTAAAGCCCGCGGTCCCGTAGACCAGCTTTCGATAGGCGGTATAACTCGCAGCACTGATCGTGTCGGCGGCTTCGAGGAACGCCTTGGGCGCACTCTTGGTCGGGTGTAGCAATGTCGCCTCCAGGGTCGCCGCGACCAAGGTCTCGAGGTTGCGCCGGCCGATCTCCGGGTGGGCGTACTTGGAGGCGATCACCTCGCCCTGCTCCGTCAGGCGGATCTGGCCGTTCACCGTACCCGGCGGCTGCGCGAGGATGGCCTCATAACTTGGACCGCCGCCGCGGCCGACGGTACCGCCACGGCCGTGGAAGAGACGCAGGGTGAGGCCGTGCTCGCGGCCGAGCTCGCCGAACAGCTCGACCAGCGCAATCTCGGCGCGGTACAGCTCCCAGTTGCTGGTGAAGGTGCCGCCGTCCTTGTTGCTGTCGCTGTAGCCAAGCATGATGTCCTGCTCGGCGCCCGAAGCCTTCATCAACGCGACCATCCCGGGCAAGGCGTAGAAAGCGTGCATGATCGGCGCGGCGTTGCGCAGATCGCCGATGGTCTCGAACAGCGGCACGACGATGAGGTCGGTGACCGCACCGTCGCGTAAGGTGCCGCGCATCAGGCCGGCTTCCTTCAGGAGCAGCAGCGCTTCGAGCAGGTCGCTCACGTCCTCGGTATGCGAGATGATGATGTGGCGAAGGGCCTCGCGCCCGAAACGCTGCAGCATGCGGAGCGCCGTCTCGAAGACCGCCAGCTCGCCCGCGGTGTGCTCGCTGTAGGCCGCGGCGCGCACGCGTAGCGGCCTTGCGTCGTTCAGCAGGCTCGCGAGTAGCGCGCGCTTGTCAACCTCCGACAAAGCGCCGTAGTCGCGCTCGATCTTCGCGACCGCGAGCAGCTCGGCAATCACCACCTCATGCTGGTCGGAGCTCTGGCGCAGGTCGACGGTCGCGAGGTGGAAGCCGAACACCTGCACCGCGCGTTTGAGCGGCGCGAGGCGCGGGCCGATCAGCGCCTGCGCATGGTGTGATGCGAGCGAGCCTTCGATGACGATCAGATCGGCGAGGAGCTCTTCTGCGTTGCGGTACGGATCCTGCGGCCGGACGGCATGGCGCAGCGCCTCGGTGCCGGTCAGCTCGTGCAGTGTCGCCGCCAGTCGCGCGTAGATGCCGATCAAGGCACGCCGGTAGGGTTCGTCGATGCGATGCTCGTTCTGATCCGGCGAACGTTCGGCGAGCGATTGCATCGCTCGCGTCACCGGCGCGAGCGTTGCCGAGATCGACAGTTCGGCGCCCAGTGCATGCACCTCGGTGAGGTAGAAGCGGAGCGCCGTTTCGCTGTGCCGGCTGAGCGCCATCTGCAAGGTCGCTGCGCTGACGAAGGGGTTGCCGTCGCGGTCACCGCCGATCCAGTTGCCCATGCGAAAGAAGCTCGCGATGGCGTGGCCCGGCAGGGCCTCCTCGATCTCGCGGTACATGCGCGGGATCTGGCGCAGAAATGTCGAGTGGTAGTAGGACAATGCGTTCTCGATCTCGTCGGCCACCGTCAGCCTGGCGGTGCGAAGCATGCGCGTCTGCCAAAGCTGGGTCACGCGCGCGCGGATCAGCGACTCGTTTTCGGCGCGGTCACGTGCGGTGCGCAGCATGTCGCGTTCGCCGACCAGCAGGGCAATCGCCCGTTCGGCGTCGAGGATGCTCTTCCTCTGCACCTCGGTGGGGTGCGCGGTCAGCACCGGCGCGATGTAGGCGTCCTGCAGCGTGCGCACGATGTCGGCCGCGCGGATGCCCTTTGCGCCCAGTCGTTTGAAGGTCATCGCGAGCGAGCCTTCGTGCAGGCGGCCCCGGCCCTCGTGGTGCAGGCGCCGGCGCACATGGTGGCGGTCCTCGGCGATGTTGGCGAGATGCGAGAAATAGCTGAAGGCGCGGATCACGCTGACGGTCTGGTCGTTCGACAGCTTCTTTAGCAGCCGATCGAGCGCGCGACCGGCCTGCGCATCGCGCTTCAGGCGAAAAGCGACCGACAGCTTGCGCACCCGCTCGACCAGCTCGAACGCGTCCTTGCCTTCCTGCTCGCGGATCACGTCACCGAGGATACGGCCGAGCAGCCGGATGTCATCGACCAAGGGACGGTTCTTTGCGGCAGCATCATTGGTCGGGCGGCGCACAACGGTCGGCATGGTTTCCCTCAGGGGTGGCGGCGCGGGAATTTCATGACGTCCGCCCCTTTCTCAGAAAAAGTGCACCTATAAACGTTGCACGTTGACCGCAACCGCCAACGTTTGCGTCGCAGTACCGAGCACCACGCCGCGCAGCGGCGTCACGTCGGAGAACTCGCGGCCCCAGCCGAGCGTGACGAACTCGATGCCGGCCACCTTGCCATTGGTGGGATCAAAGGCCATCCAGCCCACTCCGGGACAATAGCCTTCCACCCATGCGTGTGACGCATCGGCGCCGGCCAGCCGTTTCTTGCCGGGCGGCACTTGGTTCAGGATGTATCCGCTCACGTAACGCGCGGCGAGCCCGAGCGAGCGCAGGCAACTGATCATCAAGTGCGCGAAGTCCTGGCATACGCCGCGGCGGTCCGCGAAGACATCACGCACCTGTGTCGTGACGGTCGTAGCCTTGGGATCGTAGACGAAGTCGGCGTGGATGCGCCGGGTCAAATCGAGTATGGCAGCGGGCAGCGCTCGTCCTCTGGGGAAGCTCGCTCGCGCATAGTCGATCGATTCGGGCATGAGCGGCACCATCGGCGAGGCGAGCCTGAATTCCACGATATCGAATTCGTCGCCAGGTCCCCAGTCGCCGGGCGTTGCAACCGCGCTTTCCCATGGCGGACCGGCGCCCATGTCCGGCGCATGATCCTCTACTTCGACCGTGGATTCCGCGCGCACGGTGAGCGCATCGTGCGGTGTGTCGACCGCGAAGCGGACGACACCATTGCCGAAATAATCGCTCCCTTCCGATTGTTCGCTTGACGCCGGATCGATGTCGAGATGATGCGCGTGCACCGTTTGCCACGGCGTGGTGCGCGGCCGCAAATGCGCGAGCTGGCGTGCGCTCGTCACCGGATTCGAATAGGTATAGCGGGTTTCGTGTAGGACGCGATAGGTAACCCGATCCGGCATGGCCGCCTCACACCCCGAGCGTGGCCAAGGCGGCGGTATGCGCGTGGTTGAAGAAGCGCAGCGTGAGCCGGTCGCTCAGCGCGAAGGCCGCGCCGCGCAGCGTGTCGATGGTCCCGCGCAGGCGCGCGTTCTCGGACGTGAGGTCGCGCTCCGGATCGAGGCCTGCGAGCGTTTGCAAAGCACGGGCGAAGAGCTCACTGCCGCACGGACCGTAGGTGGTCTCGAGCTTGAGCAACGCGGACTGGATGCCTTCAGTCTGATACATCACGGAGCGCGGATTGGTGCCGTCCTGCACCAGCAGGTCGAGCACCGGCAACCATTCCGGCCGGGCGAGATAGCGCGAGCGGTAGGTCACCGTGGAATCCGCGAGCGATAGCAGCCAGGTAAGACCGGAGTCGAAGCGGTGCTCGAATGCGATCTGCAATGCGAGGCACTGGAACGCGAGCCGCTCCACGCGCCGGCCGATCGAGAAAAAACGCCAACCATCGTCGCGTGTCATGCCGTCGAGCGCAAATCCGGACAAGGTCATCATGCTGGTTATGGTGCGGTCGAGCCAGCCGAGCGTGTCCGCAAGCGATGCGGTCTTGTTGAACACGGGGTCCTTGATGAGGCTGTTGATGGTGCGCCAGTTATCGAGCGATATGCGATCGCGCAGCGTGAACGCGACGCGTTCCAAGGTGCGCAGGTTCGCGGGCAGGCCAAATGCGTTGTCTTCGAGTACGGCCGCGGCGAGCAGCGCCGTATCGGGGTCGTCGCCTTCCTGCAGCAGGCCAAACGCGCTCGCCAGCGCGAGCACCGCCGGGAGTGAATTTTCATCGTCGTCGGTCTCCTGCAGTTTCTGGTTGAGGGCAAGCCGCAGCAGACGCGCGGCACTATCGCAGCGTTCTTCATAGCGGCCGAACCAAAAGAGGTTTTCGGCGACGCGCGACGGGATGCCGGCGCGCACGCGCAGCAAGTCAGCCGCCGTGCCCGTGTTTCTGAGCAGCGTAAATGACGTATCGACCGGGCCGGACGACATCACCCAGGTGTCTTTGGATCCGCCGCCGCGCTGCATCGACACGACTCGTACGTTGTCGGTGCTGGCGACGCGCGTCAGGCCGCCGGGCATGACGACGTAACCGCCAGGCGACGCCACGGCGAATACGCGCAGGCCGATGCCGCGCGCGGCGATGCGGTTGGAATGCCCCCGGTCCAGCACCGGCGCCTGCGACACGCGCACGAGCTCCTGCGCGACGAAGCGCTCGGGGTGCGCCGCGAGTTTCTTGCGCAGCAGGGCGAGTCCGGCGCCATCCAGGTCCTGGCCGAATACCGGCTCCATCGGGAAGGCGGGGTCGGCCGGTTTGAACACGAGGTTCTTGACATGATGGAGCGCATCGGCGAGCGCTGCCGGTTCGCCGCACCACCAGGTTGCGATCGAAGGCAGGCGTAATCGTTCGCCGGTCAGATGTTCGGCAAGGCGCGGCAGAAAGCCGAGCAGCGCGCCCGATTCGAGAATGCCCGAACCGAGCGCGTTGGCGACGAGCACGGTGCCGCGCCGCGCGCAGTCGGCGAGCCCGGCCACACCCAGCGCCGAGTCGCTGCGCAGCTCAAGCGGGTCGCAATAGTTGTCGTCCTGCCGGCGCAGAATCGCGTGCACGCGCTGGAGGCCACTGATGGTCTTGAGCCAGATGCAGCCGTTGCGTACCGTCAGGTCACCGCCTTCCACGAGCGGGAAGCCGAGGTAACGCGCGAGCAGCGCGTGCTCGAAGTAGGTTTCGTTGTAAGGGCCCGGGGTGAGCAGCACCGTCAGGGTCGGGCCGTCGCCTTTCGGCGCGAAATGCATGAGCGAATCGCGCATGGTTGCGAAGAAGCGCGCGACATGCAGCACGCCCAGTTCCCGATACAAAGCGGGAAACGCGCGCGATACGATGAGCCGGTTTTCGAGCGCATAGCCGGCACCGGATGGCGCCTGCGTGCGGTCGGCCATCACCCACCAGCGGCCGTCGGGCGAGCGTGCGAGGTCGGCGGCATAGACGTGCAAATGCACGCCGCCGGGAATGTTCATGCCGCAGGCGGGCCGCAGGAATCCGCCTTGCGCGAAGACGAGCGCGGGTGGAATCAGGCCCTCCCGCAGCAGCGACTGGCTACCGTACAGATCGGCCAGCACTTGGTTGAACAGTTGCGCGCGCTGGACAATGCCGCTCTCGATTTCGCGCCATTCTTCCGGTGCGATGATGAGCGGCAACACATCGAGGTGCCACGGCCGGTCGAGTCCTTGCGGATCGGCATAGACGTTGTAGGTGACGCCCGAGTCGCGGATCTGGCGCTCGGCCGCCGACAGCCTCTCGCGTATGTCCACTGCGGCGGTCGCGGTCAATTCCGACATGACCCGCTCCCAGTGCGGCCGTGGCTTCGAGGGTGCCTCGAACAATTCGTCGAAGCGGCCCTGCGCATCAGGATAGGTTGCCAGCAGATTTTTCAAATCGAGCCTGGTTCGGAATCGGCGTCGTCGTGGTGTATCCAATGTTGCGCACCCGCGCGGAACATTATGCCTATCACCGCCGCAAATCCAAAGTGAACGGGAAGCTCGGATTGCGCGGCTCCTCGACGATCGTCATCTTGCCCGGCGTGTGGCCAAGACGAAAGAAACGCGCGAGGCGGCGGGCCTCCGCCTCGTACGCATTGACGGGGAACGTGTCATAGCTGCGCCCGCCGGGATGCACCACATGGTACCGGCAGCCGCCAAGCGAGCGGCTCATCCAGGTGTCGACCAGGTCGAACGTGAGCGGCGCGTGGATGCCGATCGTCGGGTGCAGGCCGGATGCCGGCAACCAAGCACGATAACGCACGCCGGCGACAAACTCGCCGACATTGCCGGTGGGCTGCAGCGGCAGCGGGCGGCCATTGCAGGTAACGATGTGACGGTCGTCGATCAGTCCGGTGACCTTGACCTGCGCTCGCTCCACCGATGAATCGACGTAACGCGCGGTGCCACCCACCGCCCCTTCCTCGCCGAGGACGTTCCAGGGTTCGAGCGCCGTGCGAAGCTCGATGTGAACATTGTTCGCCGCGAAATCGCCAAGCCGCGGAAAGCGGAACTCAAGATGCGGCATGAACCATGCGGGTTGCAGCGGATAGCCGCAATCGCCGATTTCGGCGAGCACATCGGTGAGGTCCTGCCAGACGAAATGCGGCAGCATGAAGCGGTCGTGCAACTCGGTGCCCCAGCGCTTGAGTTTCGGCGGCTGATAAGGGTGTTGCCAGAAGCGCGCGACCAGCGCGCGCATGAGCAACTGCTGCGAGAGACTCATGCGCGCATGCGGAGGCATTTCGAACGCACGCATCTCCAGCAATCCGAGCCGTCCGCTCGCCCCGTCGGGCGAATACAGCTTGTCGATGCAAAACTCGGCGCGGTGCGTATTGCCGGTCACATCGATCAGCAGGTTGCGCAGCATGCGGTCGACCTGCCAGGGCTGCGCCCCGAGGGTTCCGGCCTCCTGCAAGCGATGCATTTCGCGGAACGCGATGTCGAGCTCGTACACCGAATCGTTGCGTGCTTCATCCACCCGCGGCGCCTGGCTCGTCGGGCCGATGAAGAGTCCGGAGAACAGATACGACAACGCCGGATGGTTGTGCCAGTAGGCGATCATGCTCGCCAAGAGGTCGGGCCGGCGCAGGAACGGTGAGTCGGCCGGTGTGGCGCCGCCCAGCACAAAATGGTTGCCGCCGCCGGTGCCGGTATGGCGGCCGTCGACCATGAATTTTTCCGTCGACAGGCGGGTCTCGCGCGCGGTGTCGTAGAGAAAAGTGGTCTGCTCGACG
>JANMUI010000540.1:0-2156 GCA_031391405.1 Betaproteobacteria bacterium | reverse complement strand
GCTGGAAGAAAGCATCAACGGTGTAGAGGACATGCTCTACATGTCGTCGCAATCGACTGCCGATGGTGCGCTGCAGATCACCGTGACCTTCAAGCTCGGCACCGATGTCGACAAGGCGCAGGTCCAGATCCAGAATCGGGTTGCACAGGCATTGCCGCGATTGCCCGAGCAGGTGCGACTGCTCGGTGTCACCTCACAAAAGAGCTCGTCCGATCTGACGATGGTCGTGCACCTGCTCTCCCCGGACAATCGCTACGACGCGCTTTATCTGCGCAACTATGCGGTCCTCAATCTGCGCGACGAGATCGCGCGCATTCCAGGCGTCGGCCAGGCCTTTGTCTTCGGCGCGGGTGACTACGCGATGCGGGTGTGGCTCGATCCGCAGAAGGTCGCGGCACGGCAGATGACGGCGACCGACGTGGTCCGGGCGATCCGCGAGCAGAACGTGCAGGTGGCCGCGGGCGTGGTCGGTGCACCGCCGGTGAACAAGGGCGTCGACATCCAGCTTTCCATCAACGCCGCCGGACGATTGTCGACCGAAGAGGAGTTTCGCGACATCATCGTGAAGTCGGCGCCGGACGGCACGCTCACGCGCCTGAAGGATGTTGCCCGCGTCGAGCTGGGCGCGAAGGAATACGCGCTCCGCAGCCTCCTCAACAACAAGCCTGCGGTGGCGATCGCTATTTTCCAGGCGCCCGGATCGAACGCGATTGCGCTGTCGAATAATGTGCGCGACAAGATGGCCGAGCTGAAGCGCACGTTTCCGGAAAGCATGGACTACTCGATCGTCTATGACCCGACGGTGTTCGTACGCGATTCGATCAAGGAGGTCATCATCACCTTGTTCGAGGCGATTCTGCTCGTGGTGATCGTTGTCATCGTGTTTCTGCAGACATGGCGTGCCTCGATCATTCCGCTGGTCGCCGTGCCGGTGTCGATCGTCGGCACGTTCGCATTGATGCTCGCATTCGGCTTCTCGATCAATGCGCTCACCTTGTTCGGGTTGGTGTTGGCGATCGGTATCGTGGTCGACGATGCCATCGTGGTCGTCGAGAACGTCGAGCGCAACATCGAGCTCGGCTACTCACCGCGTGAGGCGGCCTATCGGGCGATGGACGAGGTGAGTGGCCCGATCATCGCGATTGCCCTGGTGCTGTGCGCGGTGTTCATCCCGATCGCGTTCGTGTCGGGATTGACCGGCCAGTTCTACCGCCAGTTCGCGTTGACTATCGCGATTTCAACGGTTATCTCGGCATTCAACTCGCTCACCCTGTCGCCCGCGCTGGCCGCGCTGTTGCTGCGCCCGCACGGCGCGAAAGCCGACTGGTTTTCCAAGTTGCTCAATGTGTCGTTCGGCTGGTTCTTCCGCCCATTCAATCGATTCTTCAAGCGCTCATCCGATGGCTACGCGAGCTCGGTAGGGCGCGTGCTGCGCGTCAAGTCGGTGGCAATGGTGATCTACATTCTTCTCATCGGGCTCACCTGGTTCATGTTCCAGAAGGTTCCCGGTGGCTTCGTCCCAGGGCAGGACAAACAGTATCTGGTCGGCTTCGCACAACTGCCTGATGGCGCTTCGCTCGATCGCACCGAAGCGGTGATCCGGAAGATGTCGGACATTGCGATGAGCCATCCCGGGGTGAAAGACTCTGTGGCGTTCCCGGGCCTTTCCATCAACGGTTTCACGAATTCACCGAACGCCGGGATCGTTTTTTTCACGCTCAAGGATTTCTCAGAACGCAAGGCGCCCGATCTGTCCGGATTTGCGATCGCAGGCGCGCTTACCGGTCAACTGTCCCAGATCCAGGACGCATTCATCGCCGTCTTTCCGCCCCCTGCGGTGATGGGGCTGGGTTCTATCGGTGGGTTCAAGCTCATGCTCGAGGACCGCGCCGGGCTCGGCTACGAGGAGTTGTACAAGGTCACAGGCGCGATCCAAGGACAAGCCTGGCAGACGCCCGGACTCGCGCAGGTGTTCTCGGGCTACCAGATCAATGTCCCGCAATTGAATGCGGACGTCGATCGCACCAAGGCCAAGCGCCTTGGGGTTGCGGTGACCGACGTGTTCGAGACCATGCAGATCTACCTCGGCTCGCTGTACGCCAACGACTTCAACTTGTTCGGGCGCACGTATCAGGTCATCGTGCAGGCCGATGCCG
>JANMUI010000521.1:0-13324 GCA_031391405.1 Betaproteobacteria bacterium | reverse complement strand
TGCGATTCCCGCAGTGATGCCATGCACGACTTCAACATCGATGCCTTCGCGCATCAGCGTCGACTGCTCCTCGCCGCCTCGGCCGAACATGAACGGATCGCCGCCTTTGAGCCGGACGACCACGTTGCCGCCGCTCGCCTCCTTGACCATCAGTCGTTCTATGAACGCCTGCGATGTCGACAGGCACCCGCCACGCTTGCCGACATGGACGATGCGTGCATTCGCGCGGGCATGGGTCAGCACCGCCTCGTTGACGAGATCATCGACCAGAATTACGTCCGCCGCAGCCAGCGCGCGGACCGCCTTCAATGTGAGCAACTCCGGATCACCGGGACCGGCGCCCACCAGATACACCTTGCCGTCTTGCCTTGAGCGGACCTTCATGCAGCGTTCTCCGTCGTAGTGATTTCACGGGCAATCAGCTTGCGTACTTCTGGAAGACAGGATCCGCAGTTTGTCCCGCATTGCAATTTCTCCTGCACCCGAACAAGCGCCTGGGCGGCCGGCAGGGCTTGCCCCTGCAAGGTCGTACTGATTTCGCGATCAGTGACATTGAAGCAACTGCAAACGACATTGCCGCGCGGTGCGAATCCCGCTGGCGTAAGCGCAGTGGGGAACATCAGGAGCTTTCGCACCGGTTCGATCGGTTCGGCACGTGCCAGCCAATCCTTGAGCCACGGCTCGGCAACGAGATCCTGCTCTGCGCCGGACATGCGCACCGCACGCAGCACGCCCTGCTGCACGTCCACACGCCGGGCGACCGCGCGGCGCGGGTCGTCGTAACGCATCGCATTCGCATGCGCGAGGCCGAAGCGCCGATCGATGTCGTCAATCAATGTGCGGTCGGCGGGGTCCTTGTCCGCGATACGCAGCAGCACGCCTTCGTGGTCGCGACCGATCAATGTTGCCGAGGCGAATGGATAAGTCCTGAGAAGGGGTGCGAGCGAATCGAGCAATCCGATCGCCGAACCGTGCGCAGGCAGCCCGAAAGCGACCAGGCGCCAGGGCAGTGCGGCCTTCTCGATCCGCACTGCTGCGTGCTTCAATTCCGGTTGCTTGGATACGGGATCAAATGCCGACAAGGTCAACGTATTGATGCCAAGCGAGTCGGCGCCAGCGAGGAATCGCGCGCCCCAATGCATGGCGAGAAAAGCCTGTCCTGGCCGCACGCCGTCGTCTGCGGCCACCGCGACGTGCAGCTCGCCCCTGCGTGATTGCACGCGCACCAGCTCACCTGCAGTGAATCCGCGGCGTTTGAGATCGTCAGGATGCAGGGCGATAGCCGGCTCCGGCGCATGCAGAAAAAGTTGCGCGACGGTTCCGGTGCGGCTCATCCCGTGCCACTGATCGCGCAATCGCCCGGTCGTCAGCCGGAATGGATAGCGCGCATCGGCCGGTTCCTTGACGGCGCGATACGGTGTGCAGACGAATTGCGCCTTGCCGGATTTCGTTGGGAAGATGTGGTCCGTGTAGAGTCGGATCGCGCCCATGTCCGCACCGGACGGGAATGGCCATTGTTGCGGGCCCCGCTCATCGAGGAGCGCGTAGGTGAGTCCGGTGATATCGAGATCGCGCCCCGCGGTCGAATCCCGATGCTCACACCAGACCTCGTCGGCGGTGGCGTAGGGAAACAGCGAAGGCTTGCCCGCACGCAGTCGCAACTCGAGGCGACGCCCGAAGTCCATCGCGATGATCCAATCCGCACGTGCGCGACCCGGTGCGGCCACGGCGGCATGGACGCGCATAATGCGCCGCTCCGAGTTGGTGACGGTGCCGTCCTTTTCGCCCCACGACGTCGCCGGCAGCAGAACATCGGCATACCAGGCCGTTTCGGTGTTGCGATACGCCTCTTGCAATACCACAAGCTCCGCGTTCTGCAGTGCTTCGTGGATGACCTTCTGATCGGGCATGGACTGTGCCGGATTCGTGCAGGCAATCCACACCGCCTTGATCGAGCCTTCACGCAACGCGTCGAACATTTCGACCGCGGTCTTGCCGGGCTGCGCGGGCACGCTGTCGACGCCCCAGAACTTCGCGACCTCGTCGCGATGGAGAGGGTTCGCCATATCGCGATGCGCAGACAACAGATTTGCCATCCCACCTACTTCGCGCCCTCCCATCGCATTCGGTTGGCCGGTCAGACTGAACGGCCCGGCACCGATTCTGCCGATCATGCCGGTCGCCAGATGCAGATTGATCAACGCCGCATTCTTTGCGGTACCCGAGGTCGACTGGTTCAACCCCTGGCAATAGAGCGAAAGCGTGGCGGACGATTCACCGAACCATTTCGCGGCGAGCACCAGATCTGCTTCGCTGATCCCACATGTCTGCGCGACGACCGCCGGCGTGAAGTCGCGCACCAGCGCCTTCAGCGCATCAAAACCTTCGGTATGCGCGCGAATGAAGGCGTTATCGATCAAGCCCTCCCACAGCAGCACATGCAACATGCCGTTGAAGAGCGCGACGTCGGTGCCGGGCAGGATCTGCAGATGCAGATTGGCGTCGCGCGCGGTGTCGGTCTTGCGCGGATCGGCGACGATCACCCGTAGATCCGGGCGCGCGGCGCGGGCGGCTTCAATGCGACGGTAGAGGATCGGATGCGCATACGCGGTGTTCGATCCGGCGATGAAAAGGCAGGTTGCGTGATCGATGTCTTCGTAGCTGCAAGGGGGTGCATCAGCGCCGAGGGTCTGCTTGTAGCCGGCCTCCGCGGAGGACATGCACAGCCGCGAATTGGTATCGAGATTGTTGGTACCGATCAAGCCCTTGGCGAGCTTGTTGAAGACGTAATAGTCCTCGGTGTACAGCTGGCCGGATATATAAAAGGCGACGGCGTCGGGACCATGTTTCGCGATGATGTCCGCGAAGCGTTCGGCCACATGATCCAGCGCTTCATCCCAGGTCGCCCGCTCACGTGGCGCCTTGCGGCTACGGCGCAATTCGGGATTGAGCAACCGCGAATTTTTCAGTGAAGGCTGCGCGGTGAGATGAAGCGTTGAACCTTTCGAGCAAAGCTGTCCCCGATTGGCGGGGTGATCGGGGTCGCCTCGCACCCCGGTAATCCGCTCCCCATCGGTTGCAATCAACACCCCGCACCCGACGCCACAATAGCAGCAGGTGGAGCGCACTTCGTGCACGGATTGGGCGTCGTTGCGTGCCGTGTCCATATTCGTAACGGCCCTTGGCGTCAGCCTTCGGGATTCTGCGCGGTCTGCAGCGCGGATTCCGCGATGTCGACCAGAACGCGGCCATCCTCGATTCTCGCGCCATATCGCCGCACGCAACCCACATCGGGCGCGGCCGCCTCGCCCGACGCGAGATCGATCGACCAGTTATGCAACGGGCAGGCGACGCGATTACCGAACACGATGCCTTGCGATAATGGCCCGCCCTTGTGCGGACAGCGATCGAGCAGGGCGAATATCGCGTCATCCCCGGTGCGAAAGATCGCGATTATCGTGCCATCAGGTCGTTGCAAACGGCGTGCGCCGAGCCGCGGGATGTCTTCGAGCGCACAGGCATGGATCCAATGACTCATCACACCACCGCGATCGCATCGAACTGGCGAACGTCGACGCCAGCCTTGACCGGTTCATGCCAAGGATCGGGCACGCCATCGAGTGCGAATTGCAAACGCTCCCAAAGTTGCTTGCGACCGGCCGCGTCATTGATCACCCGCTTCTTCACATAGTCGAGCCCCACCCGCGCGACGAAATGCACGGTGCGTTCCAGATACCAGCCCTCTTCACGATAGAGCTGCAGGAACGCTCCGGAGTATTCGAGCACCTCGTCGCTCGTCTTCACCTTGGCCAGAAACTGCGCGACCTCGGTCTTGATGCCGCCATTGCCCGCGACGTAAAGCTCCCATCCCGATTCGACGCCGATCACGCCGACATCCTTGATGCCGGACTCGGCGCAGTTGCGCGGGCACCCCGACACCGCAAGCTTGACCTTGTGCGGCGCGGGCATGCGCCAGAGCGACCGTTCGAGATCCTTGCCCATCTGTGTGGAGTCCTGCGTGCCGAAGCGGCACCAGTCGCTGCCCACGCAGGTCTTCACCGTGCGCAACGCTTTGGCGTATGCATGACCGGATGGCATATCGAGATCGTGCCATACCGCGGGCAGATCTTCCTTCTTCACACCGAGCAGATCGATGCGCTGGCCGCCCGTGACCTTGACGGTGCGAATCTTGTATTTGTCGACGACGTCGGCGATGCGCCGCAGCTCCGCGGAATTCGTTTCACCGCCCCACATCCTGGGGATCACGGAATACGAGCCATCCTTCTGGATGTTCGCGTACGAACGCTCGTTGATGAAGCGCGACTGCGGATCGTCCACCGCTTCGTGTGGCCAGGTCGATAACAAATAATAATTGATCGCGGGGCGGCAGCTCTCGCAGCCGTTCGGCGTTCGCCATTCCATGAACCGATACACATCCGGAATCGACAACAGCTTGTGCGCGCGAATCGCCTCGCGCGTTTCAGCGTGTGTTCGATCCGTGCAGCCGCACATCGCCTTCAGCTTGGGTGCGGCCGAGTAGTCGGTGCCGAGCACATTCATCAGGATCTGTTCGACCAGTCCGGTACACGACCCGCACGAGCTGGAGGCCTTGGTGTGTTTGCGCACATCGTCGAGGGTGAACAGGCCTTGCTCCTTGATCGCCTTGGTGATCGCGCCCTTGCACACGCCGTTGCAGCCGCACACCTCCATCTCGTCGGTCATAGCGCCCGCCCTGTTTTGTCCGAGATGGCCGGTATCGCCCAGATTCGATTCGCCGAACATCAGCCGGTCGCGGAGTAAAGCGATGTTCGTCCCGTCACGCAGGAGTTTGAAGTACCAGGCGCCATCGACCGTATCGCCCACCATGACGCCGCCGATGAGCTTGTCGTTCTTGATCACCAATTTTTTGTAGACGCCGGCGCCCGGATCGGCCAGCACGATCTCTTCGGCATCCGGGTCGGTTTGAAAATTCCCGGCCGAGAACAGGTCCACGCCGGTGACCTTGAGCTTGGTCGAGGTCACCGAACCGGCGTAGCGGCCGATGCCAAATTCCGCCAGATGGTTCGCGCAGACCTTCGCCATCTCGAACAGCGGCGCCACCAGCCCGTACGCGGTGCCGCGATGATTCACACATTCACCAACCGCATAGATTCGCGGATCGTAGGTCTGCATCGTGTCGTTGACGACGATGCCGCAATTGCAATGCAGCCCTGCTGATTCGGCGAGCATCGTATTGGGTCGGATTCCGACTGCCATCACCACGAGTTGAGCGGGTAGCTCCTCACCTGAGGCGAGTCGCACTGCATTCGCGCGGCCCGCTTCGTCGCCCTGAATCTCGGCCGTCTTCGCTTCGAGCTTGAACTGCAAACCGCGCGCTTCGAGCGATCGCTGCAGCATTTCACCGGCGGTGCGGTCGAGCTGTCGTTCCATGAGCCAGGGCATGAGGTGCACGACCGTGACGTTCATGCCCCGCTGCTTGAGTCCGTTCGCAGCTTCCAGTCCCAACAGTCCACCGCCGATTACGACCGCATCCTTGTAATGCGACGACGCTGCGATCATCGCTTCCGTGTCGTGAATATCGCGATATGAGAGCACGCCTGCAAGCTTGACCCCGGGCACGGGCAACATCACCGGATTCGAACCGGTGGCGATGAGCAACCGATCGTACGAAGCGATCGTGCCATCGTCCGCCTCGACCTGACGGGCGCGTCGATCGATACGCTTGATGTTCTTGCCAAGGTGTAGCTCGATGCCGTTCGACGCATACCAGTCGACATCGTTCAGCATGATGTCCTGCAACGTCTGCTCGCCCGCCAGCACCGGTGAGAGCAGGATGCGATTGTAGTTTGCGTGCGGCTCCGCGCCGAACACGGTGATGTCGTACAGATCGGGCGCGATCTTCAGCAGCTCTTCCAGGGTGCGAACCCCCGCCATGCCGTTGCCGACCATCACCAGCTTCATTCGTTTCATGGCAATACTCTCTCGATGCGATTGACAGCACGCGCGATTTCAGATTCGCAAGTTCGGTGCCATCACGCATTCCCTTTCGAGTGAGGCACTTACGTGATACCGCGCGCACGCCTCCGCACTTCCATAGTGCACTGAATTGATGCACCGCACCATCGAGGTGCAAATGAACAGTCCATAGGCCGCGAGTCCGCCAGCATCGCGGATTTGCATCCAAGATCTTTCCCCAATGAATCCGGGCGCTTAGATGCGCGCCAACAGCGTGCGCACGAACATGGCATGTCGATTGCAATAAGGGTCCAGTTGAACGCGATTGGCATTTCCCGTTTCCCGTTTCCCGTTTCCCGTTTCCCGTTTCCCGTTTCCCGTTTCCCGTTTCCCGTTTCCCTAATCAAGGTCCCTCATGGAGAAGTCGTTCTGGCGTTCGGGCCACACGCCGACATTGATCGCCGCATTTCTCTACTTCGATCTGTCGTTCATGGTTTGGGTGATCCTCGGACCGCTCGGTGTCCAGATTGCCGAAGACATTGGTCTCACTGCCGCACAGAAGGGCATGATGGTGGCGACGCCCGTGCTGGCAGGTGCGCTGCTGCGCATTGCAATGGGCGTGCTGGTGGACCATTTACAACCGAAAGCCGCCGGGACCATTGGTCAAGTGATCGTGATCATCGCGCTCGCCGCAGCATGGTGGCTCGGCGTGAAGACATACGAACAGGTTCTTCTGCTCGGCTTGGCGCTCGGCGTGGCAGGCGCATCGTTCGCGGTGGCGCTGCCGCTCGCCTCGCGCTGGTACCCTCCGGAGCACCAAGGGACCGCACTCGGCATCGCAGGCGCGGGGAATTCGGGTACCGCCCTGGCTGCGCTGTTCGCCCCTGGGCTCGCGGTGGCCTTCGGATGGAGCAACGTGTTCGGGCTGGCGGTGATACCGCTTGTCATCACGCTTGTCGTGTATCTGCTCGTCGCCAAGGACAGTCCAGAATGTCCGCCGGCCAAGCCGTTCACCGATTATTTCAAGGTGCTCGCCGATCGCGATGCCTGGTGGTTCATGTTCTTCTATGCGGTGACATTCGGCGGATTCGTGGGTCTCGCCGCTTCGCTCACCATCTACTTCAACGCGCAGTACGGGCTGTCGGCGGTAACGGCCGGTTATTTCACCGCCGCGTGCGTCTTTGCCGGTTCATTCGTTCGTCCGGTCGGTGGGTACCTTGCTGATCGCATCGGCGGTATACGTTGTCTCTCGCTTGTCTACATCGTTGCGAGTGTGCTCCTTGCGGTGGTGAGCTTCGGATTGCCGCAGGCGTGGATGGCACTTGCCGTGTTCGTCGGCGCCATGCTCGCGCTTGGCATGGGGAACGGCGCGGTGTTCCAATTGGTGCCGCAGCGCTTTCGCAAGGAGATCGGCGTCATGACGGGCATGGTCGGCATGGCAGGTGGCATCGGCGGCTTCTATCTCGCCTCGAGCCTTGGCTATGCGAAACAACTCACCGGTTCGTACCAGGCCGCCTTTCTCGTATTCAGTGCATTGGGCGCGTTCGCACTGGTGGGCCTCACATCCGTCAAGACGCGCTGGCGCACAACGTGGGGCGCGGCGCACATGACGACAGCACGCGTATGAGCCTTGCGCCATCGCAACCTTCGCAACCATCGTAGGGCGGAAAAGCCTGTCCTGAGCAAGTCGAAGGGCGCAGCGCATTCCGCCGGGCAAGCCAGCGAATCGTAGCGTGGAAAAGCGCAGCGTATTCCGCCGAACGAGAAGCCCGGCATTCCAGGTTCTGACGCGATAATCAGTCTTCGGTCGGCGGAAGGCGCATTGCTTTTCCGCCCTACTTTTGGTCGCGCATTGGAATGGACGTGCTCTCACCATGCCCCTCGAAGTCACTACCGGCCATGCCACCGCAACCGGTCCGCGCCCGCAGAATGAAGATTTCGTGGGCATGGTCACGCCGACCGGAGACGAGCTTGCCCGCAAGGGCATCGTGCTGGCAATCGCGGATGGCGTATCAGGTCATGCCGGTGGTCGCGAGGCCGCCGAATACACGGTGCGCGGACTGCTGACGGACTACTACGCCACTCCCGACACCTGGGAAACAACGGTCGCACTGGATCGCGTGCTCATTGCGATCAATCGCTGGGTCATCAGCCAGGCGCAGGTACGTCGCGAAGTATCCGGCATGGCGACGACCCTCACTGCGCTGGTGCTGCGTGGTCGTCGGGCAGTGTTCGCGCATATCGGCGATACGCGTGCGTATCGGCTGCGCAATGGCACCTTGCAGCGGCTGACTGTCGATCACGTCTGGGACCGTCCCGACATGGCTCACGTACTCAAGCGCGCCGTTGGGCTTGATCGCGACTTGCGGGTCGACTACGGCGAAGTCGATCTCGATGCCGGCGATCGATTCCTGCTGGTGTGCGACGGCGTGTGGTCAGCGTTATCGGACGACGCAATGCGTCGCTTGTCGATCGAACATGCTCACTCGCAGCCACTCGCCGACGCATTGGTGGACCAGGCACTTGCCGCGGGCACCCAGGACAACGCAAGCGCGCTGGTCGCAGATGTCCGATCCGTTCCCGATGACGCGCTAAGCGATGTGCTGGCCACGACCGTCAACCTGCCGATCCCGCCCTTCTTGAAACCGGGTACGGTCTTCGATGGCTTTCGGGTCATGGATGTTCTTCATCGAAATGCGGCGAGCATTCTCTATCGGGTTGAAGAGATTTCCACCGCGCGCGCATGTGTGCTGAAGACGATCGCGCCCGAGCGCGCATCGGATCCGTCGGAACGGCGTCAACTCGCGCATGAGGAGTGGCTGGCGCGTCGTGCGGTGGCCCGGTTCTTTCCACAAGTAATCCCGGTCGAGAGCGAACGCCGCAGCGCGCTTTATTACGTGCAGACCTGGCACGAGGGCCAAACACTCGCGCAAGCGCTCGAAGGCGGCCGGCACTTCACCGTGCCGGAGCTGCTCGCCGTCGCGATCAAGCTTTCGCGTGGCGTCGGTGCGTTGCATCGGCGTTCGATCATTCATCGCGACATCAAGCCCGGCAACGTTCATCTCGGCCAGGACGGCGAGGTGCGGATCCTCGACCTTGGTGTCGCCGAATCCGGACTGGCCGCAGGCATGCTCACCGCGCGGGCCGGCACACCTAGCTTTCTCGCACCCGAACTGATCGCGGGCAGCACGGCCTCCTGGCAAACGGATCTCTATGCGCTCGGCGTAACGTTGTACTACGCGTTGACGCGGCGCTATCCCTACGGTGAGATCGAGCCATTCCAGCGGCCGCGCTTCGGGATTCCGGCGCCGCCATCGCGCTATCGGCCCGACGTGCCGCATTGGCTGGAGAACCTGATCCTGAAACTCGTCGCGAAAGACACGCGCGAACGTTTCGAGACGTCTGAAGAACTTTTGCTCGCGCTGGAGCGTGGCGCCGCGCATGCGGTCACGCCACCACAGACATCGCTTGCGAACCGCGACCCGCTCGACATCTGGCGAGGGATTGCGATCGCATCGATCGTCGTCAATCTGCTGCTGCTCTATGTGGTGCTGGTGGCGCGCTGACCGCGACGGGGCATTTCCCGTTTCCCGCCACCGAAGCTACTCCTGCGCGATCCCCGCTTCCCGCACCGCCTTCTTGAAGGCGTCCAACTGCTCGGCAACGATCACAGCGAGCTCTTGCGGCGTCGAGCTGCGCGGCTCGAACGCCAGCCGACCGAATGCTTCGCGGATTTCGGGGCGCGGCAGCAACGCGGCCATCTCGCGCGCCAGTCGATCAACGATTTCTTTTGGCATGCGCGCCGGCCCGAATAGGCCACCCCAAGCAACGATTGGCGCTGTCGCAAGGCCTGCTTCCGCTGCGGTGGGCACGTCCGGGAAGAGCGGACTGCGATTCGGCAGGAGTGTTGCCAACGCGCGGAGTCGCCCTTCCTTCACATGGGTGACCGTCGTGCCCGGCGTCGCGAATGCCATCTGCACACGCCCGCCTAGAAGATCGATGCTGAGCGGACCATCACCTTTGTATGGGACATGGACGATGTCCAACTTCTGTTGCATCGTGAAGTTCGCGCTGGTGAGCATGCTGAAACTGTTGCCGGTGCCGTAGTTGAGCTTGCCCGGATTCGCGCGCGCGTGCGCGATCAACTCGGCAACCGAATTCACCGGAATGCTGGGATGCGAGAACAGGAAGAATCCAAAGTGCCCGACGAGGGAAACCGGTGTGAAGTCGGTCAGCGGGTCATAAGGTGGGTTCTTGCGGACCGCCGGCACCCACGAGAAGGCCGTGTTGGTCCCATAGAACAGGGTGTAACCATCGGGCGCCGCTTTCATCACCGCGTCGGCTGCGATCGCACCGTCGGCCCCAGGACGCGTATCGATCACGACCGGCTGACCCAGCGCCTGCCCGAGCGGCTGAGCATAGATGCGCGCACCGAGCTCGGCTGCGCCCGCCGGTGGAAACGGCACGATGAGCCGGATCGGCTTGTTGGGGTATTGGGCAAGGGCGATGCCAGGAACATTGACGAGAAGTACGATCCACCAAAGCAATCGGTTCATATTTCCCTCCTTCGTGAGACGTTCACACCCGTGCCGCGTAGAACGAATTCACCTGGCTCTTGATATCGAGCACTTCAATGCGTGAGAAACCCGCTTCCCGCATGAGCGCGGAGATGCGTGCCGGTCCCATGCAGGTTCCCAAGCCGGGTCCACCTTTGGCGAGCGATTGCGTCATGCAGTGGAAGACGCTGATGCCGTAGTACATCGCTGCGATCGGATGGCGGTTGTCTTCCAGCTTATCGGCGGCCTTAGGCTCGACGACGAACACGACGCCGTCCGGTTTCAGGAGCGATCGAATTTCCGCAAGGGTGGCGGTCGGTTTCGCGAGATCGTGGACACAATCGCAAATCGTAATCAGATCGAATTTCTGGCTGGCATCGAGCAAGCCCGTGGATTGCGCGAGAAAGCTCACGCGATTCTGCAAACCCAAAGCACCAGCTTCCCGGCTCGCGCGCTCGACCGATTTCGGATCGGTGTCGACGCCGACGAAATACGCCTTTGGAAAGGTGTGCGCGAGGGACATCGATACGCGTCCGACGCCACAGCCGACATCTAGCACGTGCCCGCCCTGGGTGAGTCGCTCCGCGATGTCGGGCAGCGCTTTGAGCCAGTAGCTCCCGAAGCGATGCTCGTAGTTGCCGCGATTCATTTCATCCAGGGCGGTGACGCAGTCCTCACCATATTCGGAGAACGGCACACCGCCGCCTTTGACGAACGCCTCGGACACCTTCGGCGCGATCGCAAGCAAGGCCGTCGCCATACGGAACAGGCCGCCCATGTAATGGTCGGTCCCTTCTGAGGCAACGAGATAGGCGAGCTCTTCCGGCAGCGCGAAGGTCTCGGCCTCAGGGTCGTAGTCGAGATAGCGGGCGGCCACCATGCCCTTGAGCCATTCCTCGACATAGCGTGGCTGCAGACCCGACGCGCGCACGACATCGTCGACCTTCATCGGGCCCTTGCCCTGCATGGCATTGAACAGTCCGTTGCGGACCGCCACGTAACCGAGCCCGGCAACCATCGCACCGGCCATGTCGCTGAAGATTTTCTCCGAGAACGCTTTCAGTCGATCCTTATCCATGCCGGACGCTCCAAGATAAGAAAAGGGGTTTAGGGGATTGACCGTTCGCCGTGAGCCATTCAACGAACTAAGGACGGGCCTGCGTGAGCCTTTCGACGATCTGAGGACAGGCCTGCGTTACCCTTCGACAAGCTCAGGGCGAACGGAGGATTGAGCAGAGACGGGCTTTCACCCTTCACCCTTCACCCTTCACCCTTCACCCTTCACCCTTCACCCTTCACCCTTCACCGTTCTCAGCGTTACCGCCCCGTCCGCGCGAGCGACAACACCCAGCCTTCCATGCGGGACTTCATTTTCGCAATCTGCGCAGCGTCGAAAAAATCCGCGGGATTCACGCGGTCAATCGGATACACCGGCCGATGAAAGTCTTGCTCGTAGCCGAACGGCACGGTCGCATCGATCCCCATGCCCCCTTCGAACAGAGTGTTGGACGCGGTCCACGCCTTGTCGCCCGCCGTCATGCGCTCGGCCGGCATGAATGTCTGGCCGCGGCCACCCGGGATCGGATTGAGGATGTCGGTGTGCGGATTCACCCGCGTCGTGAGGCACCACATGATGTCGTCCATCGAATAGATGTCGGTGTCCTCGCTTACCGCGATCGCCAGACGCATTCCCTGCGAACAGGACAGGATCGCCGCGAGGAAGTTGCGCTGCCAGCCCTCTTCGATCTTGTTGCGCTTCTTCACCTGGATGACGCAACCGCCCCAGTCGGTCATCGAATAGGGGATGTGCACGTCCTGAATGATGCCCGGCTGCAGCCGGTTGCAAAGCTCGAAAATCGCTGCCTCGCGGATGGTCGTGTCGATGTTCGAATCGTCGAACATGTGCACGCCGAGCGGGAAGATCAACGGCTTCGATTCGGGCTTGCGCATCGTGATGGCGGTCACATGGAATGTCGGCGCCTTGTACGCCTTGCCCATATACCCTGCCCACTCCGGATGAAAGAAGGTCTTGCCCTGCACGCCCTCGCGTTCGGATTCGGCGGTTTCGTAGCGTTTGTCGCGCGGCACGATGTAGCCCTCCAGCACGTACTCGGAATCGGCCAACGCCATCGCATCGACCGTTCGTGCCTTCACGAGACGCACCGGTGAACCCTGGATCGCCCCGGCGACGCCGATCTCATCGCAGCCCTTGGGCAGGATGACATAGTCGAATCCGGCGCCCGCCATCATGGTGCATGCCGGTGGCACGCCAAAGCACATCGTGATCGGAATTTTTTCCTCTTTGTAGTGCTCGGTGAATACCTGCCACATATGCGAGCCGGGCGAGATCTGAAACGTACCGACATTGCCCCAACGAAAATTCATCCGGTTGTAGCCGAGGTCGGAGCCGCCGTCGAAGTGCCTGCCGGTCACGCAGCGAATGCCCGAGCCGATCGTGAGCTCCGTTTCGAGCGCCGTGTGGCGGATATTCATGATCCACTTGTTCACGTCCAGATTCTCGGTGATCACATGCTCCTGGCAGGGCGCATCCTTCTGCGCGATCTCGACCGGCTTCAACGGTCTGTTGAGCGCCTTGGCAAGCGCGCGAGTGCGTTGCGTGGGATCGGTGAAGCCGAACATCTTGTCCACGACACGCATGTCGGCGAACAGATTGGTGATCGCCCGTGCATGCGGATAGCCCTTCACGTTGTTGAAGAGGATCGGGAAGCTGCCGTCGAAATGTTTTTGCAGTCCGGTGAGCTCGAGGTCCCCGCTCACCGGCTTCTCGGTTTCGATCAACATGCCCTCAGAGC
>JANMUI010000175.1:0-5771 GCA_031391405.1 Betaproteobacteria bacterium | reverse complement strand
GGCGGACCCGCAGTGGCCGACGCGATCGGTGGTCATGTTCCTCTGATTTTCGTCACGATGCCGGCGGCTCTCTCTCAAGTGAATGCTGGAAAGCTGAGGCCGCTTGCAGTAACGACAAGCAAGCGCTCCCCTAGCGCACCGGATATTCCGACGGTCATGGAGGCGCTCGGAATTCCTGACTTCGAAGTCGATTCCTGGTATGCGATGTTCGCCCCGGCAAACACACCGAACGCGATTGTCGGGCGCATGCACGGGGCCATCGCACAGGTCGTTCATCGTCCGGAGGTCAAGAAGAAGCTTCTCGAGCAAGGCGGTGATGCGGTGGGCGGAACACCAGAGGATCTCGATAAGGTCGTCCATCGTGAGATCGAGAAATGGACCAGGTTGATTCGTGATGCTGGAATCAAGGCTGACTAATCAGTTCCGCAGGATCAGCAATGCGCCGCTCGCGACGAGGAGCAGACTGATGAAGCGAACGTACACCCGCGACGACAGACCGATGTGCACGCGGCCGCCGACGAACAGGGCAACCACGGCGAGCGGCAGTGCCATAACCAGATAAACAAGCAATTCGCGGTTGAAGAGGCCGATGGTGGCATACGCGGTCAGGCGAATGCCGCCATCGATCAGGTAGTTGGCGGCAAATGTCGATCGTAATGCCGTCTTGTCGAGGATTCGCATCGAGAAGTAGATGACATAGAAAGGGCCGCCCGCATTGAAAATCGCCCCCATGAGCCCGCCCAAGAATCCGCAATAGGTCGCGGCGATCCGCGACGCTCGCACTGCCGGAAGTACGATGAGTTGATATATGGCGTAGACGATCACAAAACAGCCCAGCGCCTTGGCTAGATTCTCCGTCGCGACATTGTTTAAGATCAGCAAGCCCGTTGCGACACCGATGATGGTGAACGGCAACAGCGCGATCAGTTCTGTCCAGGCAATCGCCTGGCGGTTTCGCAACCCCTGACTCGCCGAGCCGATGTAATCGAGGCACACCACGAGCGGGACGACAATGGACAAGGGCGCCACCAGCGTCAAGAGCGGCACGGCGATCAGCCCGGAGCCGAATCCGGCTATCCCCCTGACAAGGTAGGCGACGAGAATTACGATCGCCGCATAGGCGGTCGTTCCGGCGCCCGCAGCCTCGATCAGGTAGGGCCTCGACCTTCGAGGTGCGGGGTTCCCTCGTCGCGATTCCAGAGCCGCAGCATATGGCGCGAACGCGAAGCATCCGGCGAATCCTCGAACGCCGTTCGACTATGGGCGAATTGGCGGTTGTTGATGTACTGGAATTGCCCGCGCTCGATGCGGAACTCGATCCAGTGCTCGGGGTTATCGAGAATCTTGCGCAAAGCGAGCAGCGCTTCGCGACCTCTAACGTCCAACGGCTGACCAGCCATTTCCTGGCCCTTATGGATATAGTCCTCGTAGTGGCGTGCCGCGAGGGTGGCGTTTTCGTACTCGTACACCGGCTGCATCGCGAAGCGCGGTGACTCGGGCGCATGCTCGGCCTGCCTGTCCCATGCGAACGGCCGGTATAGGCGCGCGAGCAGCTCCGGGCTTTGCCGTAGCATCAGGTTGTGCGCAGTCACCAAACTGGCGAACCGACTCATTCCCCCAGACGGCGCACTCTCGAGGCAAAACAATCCCACAAACGCGGGCGGCCTCCAAAGCCACCCACCATCGGTATGGAATGGCTGGTCGAGGTTGGTGACCGATCGACGCACGCCATAGGCGAGCGGCTGTCCGGAATCTTTGACGTCATAGATGCGACCACCGTCCCACTTCTGGTTGACGACTTGCCCGAGCGTACAGGCGAGCAACCAGCCGATCGCGCGACCTTCATTTGCGCCATATCGCTCCACCGGAACCCGATCCACGACGGCTAGTCCGCCGCCTTGCAGCAGGCGGCGGCGTACTTGCGCCATTACCTCGATGCAAGACGAGAGCTCGAACCGGTCGGGCCGCAGCGCCTCGGTTCGCCCGCCGTCCTTGCGAATGCGTGCAATCACCGCTTCGATCTCAGCAATGGCCTCCGATGGAAATGGCACGAGCCAATCCGCCGGCTGCAATTGATCCCGCATCCATGCCTGCGGCCCAGCGATCACTTCATTCAACATTATGTTCGGCTCTCATCGAAGCCGCCCGAGGCCAAGGTACGAAGCCTAGCCGAAATCGGGAAAGGACGAGAAGACACCTCTGCTCTGGAATGCCGGATCGACGTTCGCCCCATTTCGGGCATTCGATTGCCTGCCGCGCGGGTCCGTATCGCACATATTGTGCGTTTGCCGTGCGAATGAAAATCAACCCGTGAATTGCATACTCCTTTGGGCGATCCTCACTCGATCACGCCGAACGGTCCGTCATTAAAACATGCACACCTGTCCATCCTCCTTTGACATCATGTATTCAATTCTCGAAATAACGTCGCTTCGCCGCGCGATTCTTTGTTTGGGTTTGGCCCTCACGCAGTCGATTGCCTCGGCTGCCCAGACGCAGACCGATTCGGCTACATTCGGCGTGGTGAGTCAACGCAGCCCCACGTTGACGGCGCAGTACTGGAATCCAATCCTGCGCTATGTCGCGGACAAATCCGGCGTACCGCTCGCACTCAAGCTGGCGCGAACAGGCCCTGAGCACACTGCCATGATTTCGCGCGGGGAACCGGAGTTCATCTACTCCAATCACAATTTCACGCCGGATAACGACCCGGTCGGTTATCGCGTGATCGCACGCCCGGCCCAAGCCGCCATCACGGGACAGATCGTTGTGCTCGAAGATTCGCCGATCGCGGCGCTCGCACAACTGCAGGGTAAAGAAGTTGTGTTCCCCTCGCGCGCGGCTTTCGTCGGCTACTACGTTCCGATGGATGCCATGCTACGGCTGGGACTTCAGGTCAGTCCTCTTTTCGCCGGCAACCAGGAAGGCGCGATCGGTCAGCTCAAGGCCGGCCGCGCGGTGGCGGCGGCGGTCAACTCCGAGGTCATGCGGGACTTTGCGCGACGCGAAGGACTTCGTTATCGTGCTTTGTGGACCTCCGACCCGTATCAGAACATTCCCATCTCCGTGCATCCGCGCGTTCCGACGCAAAAAGCCGATGCAGTCGGTGAAGCATTCGCCCGCATGTCCGAGGACCCGGAAGGTTCACGCATTCTTGCCGCCTGCGCCGAGTTGATCAAGCAGCCGCCACCCTTCGGATTTGTCCGAGCGACCGACTCCGACTACAACAACGTCCGCCAGTTCCATCGCAACACGCTCGTCAAGGGGGATTGACGGTCATGGGCGGGCGCATGGCATTGGTATGGGCCCGAACAGGCCTTGCCGTTCGGGTCGCCATTTCGTCCGGTCCCCTCCTCGTCCTGATCGGTCTGCTGCTCATAGCGAGTTTGATCCGCGAGGATATCGCGCAGGCCCGACGCGCGGTGGCGAGCGATCTACAGCATGAGCTCACATTGCTCGCGACCACACTGGCCGAGCCCGCTGTCGTTGGTGATTACACCCTGATCCGCCAGATGCTGACTGTTCGGGCAAAGCCTGCCGACGTGCGAAGAATTGCCTGGACCGACAACTCAGGGCATGTCATCGAGGCGCTCCGTGATGAAGTAACAGCCATCGCCCCGGCGTGGTTCACGCGGCTCGCGAATGTCCCAGACATCGACGGCGAGCAGAAGATTCTTGTGGGCGGAGAGCCATACGGGAAGATCAGCATTCGCTTGACCGCCGCCGCGAGCATTCACGCAATCTGGTCCGCTGCGATCAAACGGGTGATGCTGGTCGCCGGAGGAATCGGGATTTGTCTGACCCTCACATCGTGGATCCTTTTCCGCGGTTTGCTGCCATTCTCCGAGCTTGCTCTTGCCGCGCGACGCTTCGGCCGCGGCGAGCACGGATTGCGCATCGCCGTAACCGGGCCACCGGAGTCGCGATCATGCATCGATGCATTCAACCGCATGGGAGCGGACATCGAGCGCCTTTTCGATTCGCTCAAAACCGCCGAATCGAATCTGCAGCGGGCGAACACCGAGCTCGAAGAGCGCGTCGTCGCGCGCACCACGGAATTGGAGCGGTCCAATCAAGGATTGCAGGCGGAAGTGAGTGAGCGGCGCCTCGCGGAAGTGGCGCTTAGAGTCAGCGAAGAACACGCAAGGCGACTCGCCCGCGTCGTCGAGCAGGCGAGCGATGGCATCCTCACGCGCGACATGAACGGTGTCATTACCAGCTGGAATGCGGCGAATACTCGTCTCTTCGGTTTCAGCGCCGAGGAGGCGATCGGTCAGCCGATTGGAACGCTTCATCAGGTGAACTTCTCGCCTGAGGAACATGCCTGGGCGCTCGCGCGAATTCGCAGCGGCATTGCCCACACGTTTGAAACAACGCGTCCCGATCGCGACGGCCGCCCCATCCATCTGCATGTCGTCGCCTCACCGATCTTCGATACCGAGGGCGTGCAGTGCGGCGAGATGTCGGTCTTTCGCGATGTCACCGATCGCAAACGGGTGGAGGATGAAGCCGCACGCGCGCGCGAGGCTGCCGAGGTGGCGAACCGTGCCAAATCGCAGTTCCTCGCGAACATGAGCCACGAGATCCGCACGCCGATGAACGGCGTGCTCGGTATGGCAGAGCTCCTTCTTGGGACGCAGCTCGACACCAATCAGGAGAAATTCGCTCTCGCAATTCACCGGTCGGGAACCGCGCTTCTTCACCTTATCAACGACATTCTGGATTTTTCGAAGATCGAAGCCGGACGCCTGGAATTGGAACGTGTGCCTTTCGATTTGCGCGAACTGGTCGGCGATATCACCGAGTTAATGCACGAGTCGGCGCACGCAAAGGAGTTGCCGCTCAACGTCGCAATCGATGGAGATCTTCCAGCGATCATTATCGGTGACCCGCATCGCTTGCGCCAGATCCTGACCAATCTAATCGGCAACGCGCTCAAGTTCACATCAGGCGGTAATGTCAGTATCCATGTGAGCCGAGTGACGGACGATGCCCTGTTGCGGTCAGTCGAACGCGGCACGCCCGAGGCGCCACTGATCGGCCTCCTGTTCGCGGTGCGCGATACGGGCATCGGCATCTCAGCGCACGCCACGGACCGCCTGTTCACGCTCTTCAGCCAAGCGGACGGATCGACCACGCGACGATTCGGCGGTAGCGGCCTTGGCCTCGCGATTTCGAAGCAGCTCGCTGAGTCAATGGGAGGCAGGATCGGCGTAGAGAGCGTGGTCGGGGTCGGTTCGAAATTCTGGTTTACCGTGCAGATGGAGGTCGACGTAACGGTCGTTCCGGCGGACAACAGTGACCATGCACCAGCCTCCCCGGCCAATGCAATCAGAATTACCGCGCATCAGACAACGTCCGCGCACGCAGAGAGGAGGATGGCGCACGGTTCCGGCCTCGCCGGCGCTCCTACCGTGACGGAACGACGGCGCATTCTGCTCGCCGAGGACAATCCCATCAACCGCCAGATCGCGACGGTCATGCTTGAGGGGTTTGGCTTCGAGGTCGTGAGTGCGGTGGATGGTCGTCAAGCCGTTGAGCGGTCATACGGCCAAATCTTCGACCTCATTCTCATGGACTGCCAGATGCCGGAGCTGGACGGCTTTGAAGCGACCACCGCGATTCGTGCACGTGAAGGTGTGCTGGGTGGTGCCGCGGCCGATGCCACGCCTGGGTCACGCGTGCCGAGGCGTACCCCGATCATCGCGGTGACAGCCAATGCGATGCAAGGTGATCGGGAACGGTGTCTCGAAGCAGGAATGGACGACTAC
>JANMUI010000499.1:0-2395 GCA_031391405.1 Betaproteobacteria bacterium | reverse complement strand
CGAGTTCGCCTACGGGCCGACCGGGCACAACGGGCACTACGGTCATTGCCGCAACCCCTGGAACACCGCGCATATCACCGGCGGATCCTCGAGTGGTTCGGGGTCGTCGGTTGCGGCGCGTCTGGTGTTCGGGGCGCTCGGTTCGGATACCGGCGGCTCGATCCGCGGACCGGCCGGCATGTGTGGCGTGGTGGGCATCAAGCCGACATGGACGCGTGTTAGTCGCTTCGGTGCGATGCCGCTGTCGTTTTAGCTCGATACGGTCGGCCCATTGGTGCGCACGGTGGAAGATTGCGCGCTGGTGATGCAGATCATCGCAGGCGCCGATGCAAGCGATCCCGACTGCTCGACCGAGCCGGTCCCCAACTACGTCGATGCGCTGCGCGAACCGGTAAGAGGGATGCGCGTCGGCATTCCTCGCGGGTGGCTCGACGAGAACATCGATCCGCAAATCGGGCAGGCGTTGCGCGCTGCCGCGAACGCGATGGCATCGGCGGGCATGGTGATTGTTGAGGGTGCCAAGCTGCAATGCGCCGCTGTCGGCAAGGCGTGTGAGCGCGGTTGAGGTCGTATCGGGTTTCCACCCGCGCCTGATCTTCGAGCCGCAGGTCGACACCTTGCCGGCACGGTAGTACATGTCTTTGTGCGCGAGCGGCACACCGTGCAACGCGCCGCGCACGCGGCCGTTCGCAAGATCGCGGTCAGCGGCATCCGCGGCGGCGAGCACCTCGTCAGCTTCAAGTGCGATGAAGCAGTTGAGCTTCGGTTGCCACTGTTCGATGCGGGCAATGCATGCGGCGGTCACCTCGCGCGATGAAACGCGCTTGGCCCGGATGGCGGCGGCGATCTCAGTGAGCGACGATTCGACGATCGCGCTCATCGGTCTCCCCCGTGACGCTTCGCGTAAAGTACCCAGGCGGGGGGTTCGAGCTCGAGGGGCAGTTGCCGCACGTCGGCCTGGCTCATCGCCAGATTTGCACCGAATGCATCGGCTATGCGCTCCGAGGCGGCGTGATCGAGGCTCACACCATGCGCTGCGGCCATGGAACGGATCACATCGGGGGCGAGCTTTGCAGGCTGGGTCATGGGTTCAGGGCGGGACAAAGGATCGACCCTATAATACGGCCCTTTTTCGACCTGCGGGTCGGTTCGCGCCGGCCAATTCGCAAAGGTCATTCGCAAGCGGGGGGCCATCCACACCTCGCATCCCTGGAGCAAGGTCCCCATGTCGGTCAGCCAGCAGGAACTCAACGATATCCGCGAAGGCGTCATCAGGCTCTGCGCCACCTTCCCAATGGAATACTGGCGCGAGCTCGATCGCGAACGGCGCTATCCGACCGATTTCGTCCGCGCATTGACGGTAGCGGGCTACCTCTCATGCCTCATCCCCGAAGAATTCGGCGGCAGCGGCCTGGGCATTTCCGCAGCCTGCGCGATCCTCGAAGAAATCCAGGCGAGCGGTGCGAATGGCAGCCAATGCCATGCGCAGATGTACACGATGGGCACCGTGCTCCGTCACGGCAACGCCGCGCAGAAAGCCATGTACCTCCCGGCCATCGCGAAGGGCGAGTTGCGATTGCAGGCGTTTGGCGTGACCGAACCCACCGCCGGCACTGATACGACCTCGATTCGCACCGCCGCGGTCAAGCAAGGCGACAAGTACATCGTCAACGGGCAAAAGGTCTGGACCTCGCGCGCCGAGCATTCCGACCTGATGTTGTTGCTTGCACGCACCACACCGCGCGATCAGGTCAAGAAGAAAACCGAAGGCATCTCGGTGTTCATCGTCGACATGCGTACTGTCGTTGGCAGGGGGCTCACCATCCGCCCGATTCGCACGATGATCAATCACGGCACCACCGAATTGTTCTTCGACAATATGGAAGTCCCGGCAGTGAATCTGTTGGGCGAAGAAGGGAAAGGGTTCCGCTACATTCTGGATGGCATGAATGCCGAGCGCATCCTGATCGCCGCCGAATGCATCGGCGATGCGAAGTGGTTCATCAAGAAAGCGAGCGCCTACGCGAATGAGCGCAAGGTATTCGGCCGCCCGATCGGCCAGAACCAGGGCGTGCAATTCCCAATCGCACGCGCCTACATGTCGATGCGCGCCGCCGAACTGATGGTCAACAAGGCAGCGGAAATGTACGAGAACAAAGAGCCATGCGGCGCGGAAGCGAACATGGCCAAGCAGATCGCCTCGGAAGCGTCATGGCAGGCCGCCGATATGTGTCTGCAAACGCACGGCGGCTACGGATTCGCCGAGGAATACGATATCGAGCGCAAGTTCCGCGAAACGCGGCTGTACCAGGTGGCGCCGATTTCGACGAATCTGATATTGAGTTATGTGGCCGAGCATGTGCTCGGGCTGCCGCGCTCGTTCTGAGTGCGATCG
>JANMUI010000460.1:0-3994 GCA_031391405.1 Betaproteobacteria bacterium | reverse complement strand
TCCCGGATACGACCTGTTCCGTGATCTCATCGCGGTGGCAGGCACCACCAGCGCAGCGTCGCTTCTCATCCTCAACGCGAAGTCGCCGCGCCGCACCGCACCGCTTCCGATCTGGTCGAAGCGACAGGCTCATGGCAGCCGGCTACCCGTCTGCGCCGATCGAGATTGAGACAATCGATCGTGCCATGGGCGAAGCGCGTGACCTCGATCAGCATGGTGCGAAGGTCGTCTCGCTCATCGGGCGCAATGGACATTTCCATGCGCCAAGCGACCGCTGGCCCGGGAACGTGAATGCGGGACTGGTCGCGAGCATCGCCCAGGCTGTGCAGGCCTGGGTGATCGGGGCGACTGGTTTGCGCTAGAGAACTAATTCGCCAATCGCTTCTCGCGCACATCGGTGGTGATGCCGTGCGCGATGATGCCTTCGACGTCGCAGATCAAGTCACCTTTAACCGTCACTTTCTTATGCTCCGCCGCCTACTGCCACGCGCGGTTGTCGACCGTGTTTTCATAGGTGGCGCCCGGCGGGACGAGTCCCCACGCGAGCGTCCACTGGTAGGTGTGATCGAACCGGTCGCGGGTATAGGGCTCCGGCGGCGCGTTGAGGATGCGCGAGAGCTTCAGATCTCCGGGCTCGAGCAGCCCGCCGGCCTCCTCGACGAAATAATGCACGTAGCGCTCGGGGTTCTTCTCGATCGCTCCCGCGGCCGCCGCTTCGGCGCGGAACATCTTCGCCAAGGTCGGGCCGTCCAGCTCGTCGCCGGCAGCCTCGCTGCGCGTCGAATGCGACTCCAGAATGACGCGCAGACCGCGCTTTTCCGCGATGCTGATCCACGGCTCCATCAGGCTGACGGCCGCAATGTCCCCCCGGCTCGCCGCCTCCAAGCGCTCCTTCATCGTGCCCGCAAAGGTGGTCTTGATCTGATCGCGCTTGAGAAAACCTTCGAGTAGCTTCAACGTCGTGAAATGGGAGCCGTTGAACGGGCTGACGCCGATAGGCTTGTCCTTCAACTGCTCGGGCTCATAGATGCGCGACTTGGGGTCTGTCACGATCGCGAATGACGACATCGCGGAGCCCAGGGCCACGATCTTCGCCGGGCGATGCCCGCCGGCCACGTTGGATTCCACCGCGCGCTTCATGACTCCCCACTCGCACATCCGGAACTGGTCGCAGGCGCCCTGGTCGTAGAGTGCCTCCATAGTGCGGTCGAAGACGTTGGTGCGCAGCGCCTGGTGGTCCGAATCCCGCTGGCCCGAGCCCGGGGTCCGGATGATCTCCACGTCCAGGCCCTCGTCCCTGAAGAATCCTTCATCACGGGCAACCAGCAGGGGCAGGTCGTGGATGGCGTTCATCATCGACGCCTTCACTTTCTTCAAGGGCGCGGTCATGGCGGGTCTCCTTCAAATGGGATCAGACTCGACGTTCACTGAAGTATCGCGCCAAACCCCGGATAACACCACAGGGGGCTGGAGGCAAGGGCCGCCCCCTGTGGAAGGTGACGAGATAATGGTGACGAGATACGGGGAATCGCAAGCTCAACTCTTTGCGCACGCACCAACACGCACCCCAACGAACCTACTCGAGGAAACCAGCCAATCTCGGCAGCCAGAGACTGATGCTCGGGAAGTAGATGCACAACATCAAGCCCAACACCTGCAGGGCGACGAACGGATACATGGCGGTGAACACGTCCTTCATGGTCACGCCGGGCGGAACGGTGCCCTTCATGTAGAACAAGGTCGCGCCGAACGGCGGGGTCATGAATGCGGTCTGCAGATTCACCGCAACCAGCGTGCCGAACCAAGTCATCAAGGCGGTGTTGTTGCCGATGTGGTCGGAGAAGTCGTACTTCATCAGGATCGGCCCGAACACCGGCAATACGATCAGGCAGATCTCGATCCACTCGAACGGGAAGCCGAGCAGGAAGATCAACACCATTATGAAAGCAAGCATCTCCCACTTCGTGTCGACGCCCAGTTTCGCCAAGGTCGAGATCATGAGGTCATCGCCGCCCAGCACGCGAAACACATAGGAGAAACCGGTCGCGCCGAGGAAAATCAGAAATACCAGCCCGTTGGCGCGGCACGACGCGAAGATCGCCTCTGTCATCACCTTGAGCTTGAGGCGATTGTTCATCGCGGCGATTAGCATGGACCCGAGCACACCCACGGCGCCGCTTTCGGTGGGCGTCGCCCAGCCTGCGAAGATCGATCCGAGCACGATCACTAACAAGGTGGTCATGGGGAACAGGCCGCGCCAGAGGGCGTACCAGAAAGCCTTGCGGGTCTGCGGCCCGAAATCCGCCGGCAGCTTGGGCGTTGCTCCCGGCTTCAAGATTGCGACAGCGATGATGTAGATAAGGTAGAGGCCCGACAGCAGGAAGCCCGGCATTATGGCGGCGAGAAACAGGTTACCTGCCGAAGTCGCCAGCATCTCGGCCATCACCACCAACATGATGGCCGGCGGAATCAGGATGCCGAGCGTTCCGGCCGAGTCGATCGTGCCGATCGCAAGCCGCTTGTCGTAGCCTGCGGCCAGCATCTGCGGCAGAGCAATCACCGAGAGCGTAATCACTGCGGCGCCGACGACGCCGATCGGCGCGGCCAGGATCGTGCCCATCACCATCACCGAGACCGCCAGCGCGCCGGGGCATCGCTTCAGCAGGACCACGGTTGCATCCAACATGTCCTTGGCGGAGCCGGACCGCTCCAGGATCGCGCCCATGAAGATGAACATCGGGATCGACGCCAGCACCGGGTCGTTGGCGACGCCGCCCCACATGCGCAGCACGATATCGGTCATGCCGATCATATTGAATATGCCGAGCCATGCGCCGAGGAGCGCAAAGACGAGCGACAGCCCGCCCATGATGAAGGCCACCGGATAGCCCATGAAGATGAAGAAAAACATCGACACGAACATGATCAGGGCGAGATTGCTGGCGAGCCAGTCCATCACGATTGGTGCCCTCGATGCAGGAACCTGCGCGGTCTGCCGCGCAACAATCTAGACGTCGGATTCAACATGGCCGATCTGCAGATTGACTTCTTCTACCGTCTTGCTGCCGAACAGAAAGACGATGACGCGGAGCAGCACGCTGACGATGCCGAGCAGCACCATCCAAAGCCCGGCGGCGTAGATGCCTTTGATGATCCAGCGATGGGTCAGCCCAACCGTGCTGTCGGACTGCTCGTTCATCACGAACGACGATTCCACGAAAGCCAAGCTGTTGTACGAGACCAGCGCGATGTAGGGCAGCGCCAATAGCAGGCAACCGGCGAGCTCGACCCAGGCCCTGCCGCGATGCGTCATCCGCTCTGTGAAGGAATCGACCCGCGGATGCGCGTTGATGGTGTAACAGTAGCCCATCCACAGCGAGAAGATCGCCGCATGGAAGTGCCACTCCAACTCCTGCAGCTTGGTGTACGGCAGTTGCAGGCCGAATTTGCGCGCGACGACATCGAAGGTGGTCACGCACGCCATGATCACCAGCAGCCACCCGGACGCAAGAGCGATCCGTTCGAGCAGCCGGTGCATCGCCTCCGACACGTTCAACAAGGCGTTCATCGTCGCCGCCCGACCGCCCAACATCGCCTTTGAGGCACGTCACACTCCCGCGATGGTGGTTGTTCGGCCGACAATCTCGTCACCCGTCGCGCAGTCCTCCAGCCCCGCGCGCCCGATGCTACTTCGGGCAAGAGGACCGCCTGACAGATCGCGCTGCTGTCCGATCCGCCGGAGGGAAGTTGCCGCGTCGGCGTTCGCTCACTTCTGGTAGGTCGGTTTCATCGCCTGCGACTCGCCCCAGATGGCGTATTTCTTGCGGAAGTCGAGGTAATGGTCGGCGACCCTCTTGAACAGGGCGTCCTTCGCCGACTCTTCCTTGAGTACGTCGAGCCACGCCTTCTCAAAGGCGGCCAAGTCGCTGTCACTCCAGCGCTTCACCTGAACCTTGTGCTTGTCGCGCATCTCGGCCATGACGCCGAACTGCAT